>CAZLZX010000025.1:0-20818 GCA_964564095.1 uncultured Eubacterium sp.
TTTTAAATATTGATAATAAGAAGATGTCAAAATCACTGGGCAATTTCTTTACCGTTCGTGAGATCAGCGAGAAATATGATCTTCAGGTGCTGCGTTTCTTTATGCTGTCAGCCCATTACAGAAGTCCGCTGAATTTCAGCGCCGATCTGATGGAGGCTGCAAAGAATGGTCTGGAGCGTATCTGTACTGCCGCTGAGACGTTAAAACGTCTTTCTGCCAATGCATCCGGCGATATGAGTGCGGAGGAAAAAGAGCTTTTTGCGAAAACAGATGCATATGTAGAGAAATATGAGGCTGCCATGGATGATGATTTCAATACGGCAGATGCTATTGCAGCAGTGTTTGAGCTTGTAAAATATGCGAATACCAATGCAAGTGCGGATAACAGCAGGGAGTATTTAGATGCTCTGTATCAGAGGCTGTATCAGCTCTGTGATGTATTGGGCATTATTATTGAAAAAGAAGAAGAGCTTCTGGATGAGGAGATTGAGAAGCTGATTGAAGAACGTCAGGCTGCAAGAAAGGCAAAAGACTTTAAACGTGCGGATGAGATCCGTGATCAGCTTCAGGAAATGGGAATCATTCTGAAGGATACCAGAGAAGGAGTTACATGGAAAAGAGCGTAGAGACGAGCATAGAGGAAACGCATACGGAGACAGATCATGTGGGAAAAACCATGGAAGTAAAGGAAGGAAAGTCTGGCCTGGAGATCGGTCTGGACGCATACATCCGGCAGCGGTTCCGGCTTCCTGATGTGGATGTGCGGACCTATTCTCCGCTGACTTTAGCATTTATCGGGGATGGAATCTATGATCTGATCATTCGTTCTATCATAGTGGGCGAAGGAAATACAAGAGCCAGTCAGCTGCATCAGCATACCAGTCATCTGGTAAAGGCGCATTCCCAATCCGCCATGCTGGAATATATGTTTCCGCATATGACGGAAGAGGAGAATGCAGTCTATAAACGAGGGCGCAATGCCAAGTCGCCTACTATGGCGAAAAATGCTACGATGACGGACTATCGGCGCGCCACAGGATTTGAAGCATTGATGGGATATCTGTATCTGACAGATCAGTTTGACCGGCTGGTGGAGCTGGTTCGGATTGGACTGACTGGGCTGAAGGAGCAGGAAACCCATTGATGTGGGCTGATATGCAGTTTGAAAGAGGAGGAAGTATGCGCTACGAAGAACTGACCATTGAAGGGCGGAATGCCGTATTGGAGGCGTTTCGCTCCGGAAAAACGATAGATAAGCTGTTTGTGCTGGATGGCTGTCAGGATGGACCGGTCAAAACCATTACCAGAGAGGCGAGAAAGCATGATACGATTATTCAGTATGTGACCAAAGAGCGCCTGGATCAGCTTTCGGAAACGAAAAAGCATCAGGGCGTTATCGCCCAGGCTGCGGCATATGAGTATGCTTCAGTGGATGATATTTTAAAAGCTGCTGAGGAAAAAGGAGAGCCGCCATTTATTATTTTGCTGGATGGAATTGAAGGTCCTCATAATCTGGGGGCTATCATTCGTACTGCAAATCTGGCAGGGGCACATGGGGTAATTATCCCGAAACGTCGCGCCGTAGGACTTACGGCTACCGTGGCAAAGACATCTGCGGGGGCGCTGAATTATACTCCGGTGGCAAAGGTTACCAATCTGTCTGCTGCGATGAAGGAGCTGAAGGACAAAGGTCTTTGGTTTGTTTGCGCAGATATGAAGGGCGAGCTGATGTACCGTCAGAATCTGACAGGGCCGATTGGTTTGGTCATTGGCAATGAGGGCGAAGGTGTCAGCAAACTGGTAAAAGAAAATTGTGATTTTGTCACATCTATTCCGATGCACGGGGAGATCGATTCTCTGAATGCATCTGTAGCAGCAGGAGTGCTTGCATATGAAATCGTGCGTCAGAGACTGGGAAAATAGAACAGATGAAGAATTGATAGGGATGCTCCGAAACGGAGAATCTGAGATCATGGATTTTCTTCTGGAAAAATATAAAAATCTGGTTCGCAAAAAGGCCAATACCTTGTTTTTGCTGGGCGGGGATACCGATGACCTTATTCAGGAAGGTATGATCGGTCTGTTTAAGGCTGTTCGTGATTTTAGTTCAAATGAAGAATGCAGCTTTGCTACCTTTGCCGGGCTGTGTATTACGAGACAGATGTATAAGGCTGTGGAAGTGGCTTCCCGAAAGAAGCATGGACCTTTAAATTCCTATATTTCTCTGTCACAGGGAAGTGAGGGAGAAGGGGATCATATTTTCTGGCAGCAGCCGGGGCTGGAGCAAAACGAAAATCCGGAAAGCCTCATGATTCATCAGGAAACTGTGGAACAGCTTCTGGAGCAGATTTCCGAGGCGTTAAGTCCTTTTGAGAGACAAGTGTTAAATCTGCATCTGGGCGGAAAGAATTATCATCAGATCGCAGAGCTTTTGGAGAGACCGGAGAAGTCGATTGACAATGCGCTTCAGAGAGTGAAGCAGAAAATAAGTAAAATTATGTAAAAGATATGAAAGGGTATCGCCTGAAGGCGATACCCTTTAAATATTGTGAACTCCAAAGGTAAGATTTTGGGGATCAATGAACAGTGTGATATGCGGCGGCTGGAACGTAAACCATATGAACAAGAACATGAGGAAAAACAAAATTACTACAAAAATGGCGGAATTTTTCCGAAGCTCTTTACATTTTTGATAGAATCGGCTGCTTCCTATCCATGCCAGCAGGACTGCCACAATAAATAAAATGATATCTACGGCCATATAGCTGCGCCCGATGATTCCTGTGTAAGTATAAAAGCCGATGGGAATAAAGGCAAGTCCACATAGAAGCCCCTGAATACGCCGGGTCAGCAGACCGGGAAATTCCCTTTTGGTCAGGAAATGCTCGATCAGAAACAGGATAAAGCACGGGATAAAAAGAAGCTTTAAATGTTCCCAGGTAGATTCGTTGACGGCGCAGAAGGGGGCGACCCATTTTGCTTGTCCTGACCACTGATAGACGAAATGGAGCAATGTACCGAATATGCCGGTCAAAACGATGCCTGATAAAGTTTTTTTGAATAATGATTTTTCCATAATGTTAAACCTCTCTTGGTAAAGTATATGTTGTAAATGAAGTTTTATTCTGCAATGCGCGCAGCATAGAAATTTCTTTGAAAAGAAAGTCAAAAAAAGATGAAAAAAGTATCCTGTCATTGTACAAATCCATGAAAATACATAGTACGCTATATTTTTGTTGCAATCCTGTCCGGATATCTATACAATAATAAATATCATATATAATATATGATATATGCGCGAGATAAATCTCGAATATATACAGTGTTTTGGTTGAAAGAGTCCGTCAAGATGACAGCACAGGACATTGGTAAATCTCAAATATATGCAGTGCTTTGGATAGTTGTATTTTTTAATAACGTGTAAAAGGATGTCCGAAGGACTGTATAAAATAAAGAAAAGATTGGATGGTATAGGTTTATGGAAATTACGAAAGAGATGGGGAGAACAGAAAATCCGCTTGGAACGCAGCCTATCGGAAAGCTTCTCCGAAGCTTTGCGATTCCCAGCTGTGTTTCCATGATCGTAAATGCACTTTACAACATTGTGGATCAGATTTTTATCGGACAGGGTGTTGGCTATTTGGGAAATGGAGCTACAAATGTTATTTTGCCGTTGACGGTACTGGCCATCGGCGTTTCCCTTTTATTTGGCGATGGCTGTGCAGCTTTTTACAGCATGCAGCTTGGAAGAGGAAAGAGGGAAGATGCGGCAAATGGTGTGGGAAATGCGGTCTTGTGTTCTGTGATTGCAGGACTTGTGATCGGTATCGTATGCAGTATTTTTTTGAAACCGATCTGTTACCTGACAGGTGCGACGGATGTGATCATGCCGTATGCCCTGGATTATGGAAGGATTATTGTGATGGGACTTCCTATCGTGACCTTTGAGGCGGGTATGTCCAGTATTATTCGAGCTGATGGAAGCCCCAAATACAGTATGGCAGGACTTCTTGCAGGATGTGTCATAAATATTGTTTTGGATTATGTGTTTGTATTTCCGCTGCAAATGGGAGTGAGAGGAGCTGCCATTGCCACCGTGTGCGGTCAGGTTGCGAATGCGGTCATTTTTTTCCTTTATTTCTTTCAGTTTAAGCAGATTCGGCTGACAAAGAATATATTTAAGATCGGGGGACAATATATCAGAAAGATTTGTCAGCTGGGCATCTCCAGTTTTATTTTGCAGATGTCTGTCGTAATTATTATGATCGTGACAAATAAGCTGCTGGTATTCCATGGAGCCAATTCAAAATATGGTGCGGAGATTCCGCTGACGGCCCTTGGTGTTACGATGAAGATCAATAATATTTTGCTTGCCGTCATGAATGGTATTGGTGCGGGAGCGCTGCCGATCATCGGATATAATTATGGAGCACAGAAAATGGATCGTGTAAAGAAAACGATCAGGATGTCTGTGATAACGGCCATGATCTGCGGCGCAGTTGCAACCTTTTTCTTTCAGGTATTTCCGGAACAGATCGTATCGATCTTTGGTACGGAATCGGATCTGTACATGGAGTTCAGTGTTAAATGTCTGAAGCTTTTCCTAATGCTCTGTGTATTGGACGGTCTGAACAATGTCATACCAACCTGTTTCCAGGCCGTGGGCAAACCGGGTTATTCCGTTATGGCATCCTGTATGAGACAGATGGTATTTAATATACCGCCTGCCGTTATTGTTCCTTTGTTTATTGGAGTTACAGGTGTGCTTTGGAATGGACCGATCGCATCCGTGGCTGCGTTTGTTATGAATCTCATACTGGTAAAGAGAATATTCGGGAAGTTGGATCAGGAACTGGGGATTGAAAAGAAACTGGCATAATAGAGAGAAAAAATCAGCACAGCGGTCAGGTTCGTTGTTCCTGGCATTGTTTTTGTGGTATACTCATGGAAGAAAAATCTACATTAGCTGGAGGCAGAAGTGAATGGATAGAAAGACATATCGATGGGCGGTTGTTGGCTGTGGCGTAATTGCAAATGAATTTGCTCAGGCAATGGCAAAAAAAGGCGGACAAATATATGCGGTGGGCAGCCGTACTTACGAAAGAACTGCAAATTTTGCTGAAACATATGGGATAGAGCATGTATATGAGGATATCAATGCCATGATCGCAGATCCTGAAGTGGATATCGTATATGTGGCAACACCTCACAATACCCATTTCCCTTATGTAAAAGCAGCGCTGGAACAGGGAAAGCATGTTTTGTGTGAAAAGGCGATTATGCTAAACAGCAGAGAACTGGATGAAGTGATGGCTTTGGCAGAGGAAAAAAATCTGGTTTTGGCAGAGGCTATGACGATCTATCATCAGCCGTTGTATCAAAAAATGGATGAGATCGTAAATGGCGGTAAGCTGGGCGATGTCCGTATGATCACGATGAATTTCGGAAGCTATAAAGAGTATGATATGGACAATCGGTTTTTTAATCCGGAGTTGGCTGGCGGAGCTTTGCTGGACATCGGTGTGTATGCATTATCTTTTGTGAGATTTTTCCTGAAATCCCAGGCGACTTCTATCGCTTCCCAGGTAAAAAAGGCTCCTACCGGTGTGGACGAACAGGTGGGAATCCTGCTTACTAATGAGGATGGACAGATGGCCACAGTGGCATTGACGCTGCATTCAAAACAGCCAAAAAGGGGAATGATCTCCTGTGACAAAGGTTATGTGGAGATCATGAATTATCCGCGGGCAATGGAGGCTGTTGTTACGGATACCCGGACCGGAGAGAAGACTGTGATCAAAGAAGGCGATACGGAAGATGCCCTTGTGTATGAGATCCGGCATATGGAGGATGCTGTTAAAGAGAGAACAGAGAAAGATAGCATGTACCTGTCTTATAGCAAGGATGTGATGGATATCATGACGGAGGTTCGCCGGAAGTGGGATATCGTATATCCTGAGGAAAGGTAGCTTTTTAGAAGGTTGTAAATTGACGGTGGAAAGAATCAGGCTTAATTTTAGAGAAAGACTTTCAAAATAGTAAAGACTTGCAGTGAATAGGGGGATTTTATGACAATTGAAGAAGTATTGGCAGTTGAAGAAATGCAGATATTTGATCGGAAAAGTGTCAATATTGTTCCCAAAGCATTAGCAATACCAATTATTGCATTTGCTAATGCCGATGGAGGTACAGTTGCTATCGGGATATCTGATGAGACACGCAGGATAGAGGGGGTTGACTATAACATCCAAAAGTTAAATGAACTTCTTCGGGTACCGTTTGATTTCTGTGTTCCGACTGTGAAGGTGGAGATAGAAAAAGTACAGTGCATTGATTTTAAAGGAAGAGAGAATCATGTTCTTCTTATGCATATTGAACCAAGTATGGAAGTACATGCGAATCAGGCAGATGAAGTGTTTATGCGTGTGGGGGATAAATCCAAAAAACTCACTTTTGAAGAACGAATGCAGCTGATGTATGATAAAGGAGAACGATTTTTTGAAGATAAACCGGTTCCGGAAGCTGATATAGAAGATATTGATTTACCTTTTGTAGAAAAATATATTGATCAAATCTGCTATTCTAAGACGGCAATAGAATATTTGAAGGAAAATAAAGGATTTATAAAAGAGAAAAATGGGAAAGTGCAGATAAGTTCTGCGGCAATATTGTTATTTGGGAAGAACCCACAATTATATTTCCCAAGAGCCCGTGTGAGATTTATTCGTTATGAAGGAATAGAAGAGCGTGTCGGGGCACAGATGAATGTTATCAAGGATGTCATTTTTGAAGGGAATATATTGAAAATGATAACGGATGCGGTTGCATACCTAGATACGCAAATTAAAGAAAAAACATATCTGGGCAAAGATGGATTGTTTGTGACAGAGGAAGAGTACCCGAAATTTGTTCGGCAGGAAATCATTGTAAATGCTGTTACACATCGGGACTACAGCATTCGCGGAACGGATATTCAGATAAAAATGTTTGATGACAGGATTGTTGTGGAAAGTCCGGGAAAGCTGCCGGGGCTTGTAAAGACAGATAATATTCGACATACACATTTTTCCAGAAATCCAAAGATTGCAGAATTTTTGAAAGCGTATAGTTTTGTAAAGGAATATGGTGAAGGTGTTGACCGTATGTGCAAAGAGTTAGAAGCTGCTGGCTTACAAGATCCTGAATATAGACTGAATGCCTTTATGCTTCAGACGACAATCAGAAATAGTGTCGTAATTGACAAAATGCCACTGTTTGGAGAAGAAAACCACGGTTTGACTACTGAAAAACCACTGTTTGGAGAAGAAAACCACGGTTTGACTACTGAAAAACCACTGTTTGAACCCAAAAAACCACTGTTTCAAGTTATTGATAATGCAGTTCGTAATAAGGTATTGACTCCGACCATTTCAGAGAATGTAAAAGAAATTGTTGAAGTTTTTGATATGAATCAGATTTTTGGCCGTAAAGAAGTAAAAAAAGAATTGGGATATGGTGATTATAAAGCAGGAAAAGCAATAGCGGCCATGCAATTATTGAGTATTGTGATTCCTGTAGAAGGAAAAGGGAAGGGAAAATATATTTTAAAAGAAAGGCGGTAGCCAATCCCAATAAAAAACAATTAGAGACTTTAGTGTAAGAATGTACATGATGAATATTTGCTGCATTATGCATGGAAAAAGTGCATGAAAGAAGCGAATTGACAATATAAAATATATCCTGTATACTGGCAGTGATAACAAAAATATATCTGGGGTGCCGGGTATCATGGCATTTATCAAAGGAATGATTTTGTCTGATGAAACAGGATACCGATTTGGCTGAGAGAGACTTAGGTCTTAACCCATTGTACCTGATACGGATAATGCTGTCGTAGGAAGATATAAAAGATCACTGAAAAGAAATAGCTTCATCAATGCGGAAAAGATGATGCGTGTTATAACGGATTTCGGTATAGAGTGAAATAAGAGGCATATCCTTATGGGTATGTCTTTTTTGATGGCAGAGCCGAAGGAAAGCTCCGAGGGGAGATTTCTACAGGTATGCGGAAAGGAGAAAAAGGTGGCTTACACAACACAAATGGATGCGGCGAGACAGGGGATCGTCACGAAGGAAATGGAAGCAGTGGCAGCTTATGAGCAGATGGATGTAAATGAGCTGCGGGAGTATGTTGCAAAGGGACAGATTTGTATTCCGTGTAATAAAAATCACAAAAGTATTACACCGTATGGGATTGGCTCTATGCTTCGCACAAAGATCAATGTAAATCTTGGTATATCCAGAGACTGTAAGGATATGGATATGGAGATGGAGAAAGTAAACAGTGCGGTAAGGATGGGAGCGGAGTCCATTATGGATCTGAGTTCCTATGGCGATACAAGGACGTTTCGGAAGCGTTTGACCAGCGAATGCCCGGCAATCATTGGTACGGTTCCGATCTACGATGCTGTGGTATATTATCATAAGGCGTTGAAGGAGATCACTACGGAGGAATGGTTGGATATTGTAAGAATGCATGCGGAGGATGGTGTGGATTTTATGACCATTCACTGTGGAATCAATAAAAATACCGCAAAGCGTTTCAAGGAAAATAAGAGATTGATGAATATCGTATCCAGAGGAGGTTCTATCATCTTTGCATGGATGGAAATGACAGGAAAAGAAAATCCGTTTTACGAGCATTATGATGAGGTACTTGATATCTGTCGGGAGTATGATGTGACGATGAGTCTTGGGGATGCCTGCCGTCCGGGATGTTTGGAGGATGGAACGGATATTTCCCAGATCGAGGAACTGGTAACTTTGGGAGAATTGACAAAACGTGCCTGGGAAAAGGATGTGCAGGTCATGATTGAAGGACCGGGTCATATGCCTATGAATCAGATTGCGGCAAATATGGAAATCCAGAAAACGATCTGCAAAGGAGCGCCATTTTATGTATTGGGGCCGATCGTCACAGATATTGCACCGGGGTATGATCATATTACATCAGCCATCGGAGGTGCGATCGCAGCGGCAGCAGGAGCATCTTTCCTCTGTTATGTAACTCCGGCAGAGCATCTTCGTTTGCCAAACGTAGATGATGTCCGGGAAGGGATTGTGGCAACCCGTATTGCGGCTCATGCGGCAGATATTGCCAAAGGGGTAAAGGGCGCCATGGACTGGGATCATAAGATGGATGTGGCCAGAAAGAAGCTGGATTGGGATGCGATGTTTGAGCTTGCCATAGATCCGGAAAAAGCAAGACGGTACAGAGCAGAGGCAAAACCAGAGAAGGAAGATACCTGTTCCATGTGCGGCAACTTCTGCGCGGTAAAAAATATGAACCGTATTCTGGATGGGGAAATTGTAAGCATTTTTGATGAATGATCAATGTGTGGCCTGACAGAATATCCGGGTCAGAAAAATTCAGGATATCCGGGTCAGAAAATGTCAAGATATCCAGGTCAGAAAATTTCAGAATATCCGGGTCAGAAAATGTCAGGATATCTAGGTCAGAATATAGAAGGAATGAAGATGAAAAAGGTACTTAGTATAGCCGGCTCTGACTGTAGCGGAGGAGCCGGTATACAGGCAGATTTAAAAACGATACAGGCCCATGGGATGTACGGAATGAGTGCTATTACAGCAGTAACGGCGCAAAACACATGCAAGGTAACCCGGGTGGAGAGCGTATCGGCAGAGGGAGTCCGGGCACAGCTGGAGGCAGTTTTTTCAGATCTTGTGCCGGATGCGGTAAAGATTGGCATGGTGTATGACAAGGGAGCCGTCCTTGCCATTGCAGAGAGTATTAAAAAATATCATCCCGCCAATGTGGTTATCGATACACCTATGATCTCATCCAGCGGACAGATGCTTTTGAAATCGGATGCGGCAGAGGCGCTGGCAGAGGTCCTGCTTCCGCTGGCGGATCTGATCACGCCGAATATTCCGGAGGCGGAGCGAATAACCGGAATGCGTATCCGTGAGTGGAAGGATATGGAGACCGCAGCGGAGATCCTGCGTGTAAGATATGGGTGCCATGTGTTGATAAAGGGCGGACATCTGACGGAACCGGCGGTAAATGCGGACCATACAGAGAAACATTTTTCCGGAAATCCCGGAAGCAGCGGTCTGGCTCGGGATTATCTTTTGAATAAGCATGGACAGGGAAGCTGGTTTTTTGCTCCGGCGCTGAAATCGTCCGGAACCCACGGGACAGGCTGTACGTTGTCGGCTGCTGCTGCCTGCCGTCTGGCAGAGGGATGCTCTGTGGAAAAGGTGGTTGAGGGTGCAAAGGCATATCTCTATCAGGCAATTTTGCATGCTCCTGGCATTGGAAAGGGTAAAGGTCCTGTAGGCCATGATTGGAACCTGAGAATGGTAAAGCGCACATCTCCTGAGGTGTTGAGGCAATTGACGGAGGTTTGGCAGGAGAAAGAGCTGGTAATCTTTGATTTTGACGGAACACTTCTTGATTCTATGGCTATGTGGGATCATGTGGGAACAGAATATATTTTATCTCAGGGAATTACGCCGCCGGCAGATATGGAGCAGCGTCTCATATCAAAGACATTGGAGGAAAGCGGACAGTATTATATCGAGGAACTGGGTCTGCAAAGGACAGTAGAGGAATATGTGCAGGACATTTACGAACTGGTGGATCACAAATACCGGTTCGATCTGGTATTGAAACCGGGTGCAAAGGCATTTCTAAAGCAGGTATATGAGGCTGGGAAGAAGCTTTGCATTCTGACGACGACAGGACGCCCCTGTGTGGAGGCTGCCATGTCTCATTACGGATTGGACGCATATATTCCGTTCCACAGGATATTTACCTGCGGAGAGCTTGGATTGAGTAAGCGAAAACCGGATATTTATAAGCTTGTAGCTGAGATGATGGGCTGTGATCCGAAAGCGGCGATTTGTTTTGAGGATGCGCCTTTTGCAGTAAAAAATGCAAAGCTGGCTGGCTGTACCATATGTTCCGTATATGATCCGTCAGCGGAGAGTAACAGAAATATCATAGAAGAATATGCGGATTTTAGTATTTATGATCTGTGGGAATTGGTTGATTAGAGGAGTATGAGAATGCGTCGGCAGATAAGAAATGAAGATATGTATCTGTATGCGGTAACTGACAGAGGGCGTCTGCAGGGGAGAACGCTGGAACAGGCGGTGCGTGAGGCCTGTCAGGGCGGTATTACATTTTTGCAGATTCGGGAAAAGCATATGGATCGGGATGCTTTTGAGGCTGAGGCGAGATGTTTGCAGGCTATAGCCAGGGAGTATGGGATTCCCTTTGTTATTAACGATGATGTGGAGCTGGCAAAAAAGATTGATGCAGATGGTGTGCATATTGGCCAGGGAGATATGGAACTGGTAAGGGCCAGAGAGATACTGGGACCGGATAAGATCATTGGCGTATCTGCCCATAACGAGAAGGAAGCGGTGCAGGCAGAACAAAACGGTGCGGATTATCTCGGCTCAGGGGCAGTATTTGGTACAGTTACCAAGGGAGATGCCAGTGTTATAGCAAAAGAGACATTTCAAAAGGTAATGGCATCGGTTTCGATACCGGTGGTTGCGATCGGAGGCATCAGTCTGGGAAATATCCGGCAGTTGAAAGATTATCATGCCAATGGCGTAGCGGTATCTTCCGCAGTGTTTGGTGCGGAGGATATCACTGGAGATTGTAAAAGATTGCTGGAAATATCCCGCAAATTATTTGCAGGCTGAGAATTTGTGGAAGATAGAAAATCATACGGGATACAAAATACTTTTTGATGATAATTATGGAGCGTATATCGACGATTCTGAAAAAGAAAGCAGGAAAAAAAATGAAAATTAATGGCGTAGAAAAAAGCGGTTATGAGAATCGCAGTGTGAAAGATATGCTTATTGGCGAAGAATATGAGATTCACAGAGTTGCAGTAGAATTAAATGAGCAGATACTGCCAAAGGATCGATATGAAAATACAATTCTTGGAGCTGATGATGTGGTCGAAGTGGTAAGCTTTATGGGAGGCGGCAGTGCGGGGGATCCATTAGTCATTGGCGGCCATGAGTTTACCTCAAGATTTATTCTGGGCTCCGGAAAGTATTCACTGGATCTGATTCGGGCATCTATTGAAAATGCAGGCGCCCAGATCATTACACTGGCTTTGCGCAGAGCAAATCAGGGCGGCGTGGCAAATATTCTTGATTATATTCCGGAAAATATTACGCTGCTGCCAAATACTTCCGGCGCCAGAAATGCAGAGGAAGCGGTGCGTATTGCCCGGCTTTCCAGAGAGCTTGGCTGCGGGGATTTTGTAAAGATTGAGATCATGCGGGATTCCAAATATTTGCTTCCGGATAATCAGGAGACGATAAAGGCAACAGAGATGCTTGCAAAGGAAGGATTTGTGGTAATGCCTTATATGTATCCGGACTTAAATACGGCAAGAGATCTGTATAATGCCGGTGCTGCAAGCGTCATGCCTTTGGCAGCGCCTATTGGTTCTAATAAGGGACTTTGTACAAGGGAATTTATTCAGATTTTGATTGATGAGATCGATCTGCCCATTATTGTGGATGCAGGTATCGGCCGTCCTTCCCAGGCATGTGAAGCTATGGAAATGGGGGCGGCAGCAGTGATGGCAAATACAGCCATTGCAACAGCAGGAGATGTTCCGGCTATGGCGGAAGCATTTAAAAATGCCATCCAGGCAGGACGTCAGGCCTATCTGGCCGGTCTGGGACGTGTCATGGAAAAGGGCGGAGCTGCTTCTTCTCCACTGACAGGATTTCTGAGAGACTGATCAGAGGTTCATGGGAAATAAAAAGAGTGTTGAAGCTGATATGGATATTCAGTATGAAAAAGAAATATCCATTTTGGGCAAGAGTAATATCTGAAAGTCTGGAGTGATAAAAAATGTCAGAGAAGATAAATGAAAGTATTGTGACGGATGAGATTCGTGAACATATGAAGGAAAATCGAATCGATCATATGAAGTATCTGCCGGATATGCAGATCATTGATTCCGATATACCGGACCGTGTGATTGCATCTATGGATGCTTATGATTACGATAGATATACGGCGGCGGATGTGAGACGGGCCTTAAATCGTGACCGGATCACACCTGAGGACTTTGCGGCGCTGCTTTCCCCGGCGGCAGAACCCTTCTTGGAGGAAATGGCCCGGAAGGCGCAGATCGAGACCAGAAAGCATTTTGGGAATACTGTTTATATGATGACTCCGCTGTACATATCAAATTATTGTGAAAATTATTGCATTTACTGCGGCTTTAACTGTCACAACAAGATCGACAGGGCGAAGCTGGATGAAGCAGGCATTGAGGCGGAATTAAAGGCGATTGCGGAAACTGGTCTGGAGGAAATTCTTCTGCTGGTAGGCGAGAGCCGGAAGATGTCAGACCTGTCATATCTGGGCATGGCTGTAAAACTGGCAAGAAAATATTTCCGGGTCATTGGCATGGAAGTATATCCGATGAATGTGGATGAATATGCTTACTTACATGAATGCGGCGCAGATTATATTACCGTATTTCAGGAGACATACAATTCTGACAAATATGAAACCTTGCATTTAGCGGGACATAAACGTATTTTTCCATATCGGATCAATGCCCAGGAGCGTGCGCTCATGGGAGGCATGAGAGGTGTGACCTTTGCGGCGCTTTTGGGGTTGGATGATTTCAGAAAGGATGCCTATGCGACAGGAATGCATGCATATTATATGCAGCAGAAGTATCCCCATGCAGAGATTGGATTTTCCTGTCCCCGCTTGCGTCCGATTATTAATAATGATAAGATCAATCCGATGGATGTGCATGAGACACAGCTTTTGCAGGTGGTTTGTGCGTATCGTCTGCTGATGCCTTTTGCACAGCTCGTAGTATCATCCAGAGAATGCGCCAGAGTGCGCGACAATCTGATGAAGATCTGTGCAACGAAAGTATCTGCGGGAGTGGATACCGGTATCGGCGGTCACACCCAGAATAAAAAGCAGGGAGACGATCAGTTTGAGATCGATGATGGGAGAAGTTACCAGAAGATGTATGAGGCGATTGAAGGTCTGGGACTTCAGCCTGTTATGAGTGATTATATTTATGTATAGGTCAACGATTATATGGGAAAAAGTCATTGCTGTCACAAACCGCAGGTTGTGCAGCAGTGATTTTTTTGAACAGATTAAAAAAATAGGAAATCTGGGTGTGGAGGCAATTGTCTTGCGGGAAAAAGACCTGACATCCGAAGAATATGAACGTATGGCAGAAAAGGTTCTGCGTATCTGTGAAGAAATAGATACCACATGCATTCTGCACAATTTTCCGGAGGCAGCAAGGAATCTGGGGTGTAAGGAGCTGCATGTGCCCCTGCCTGTATTGGAGCAGATGAAGCAGACAGGGGATTGTGCAAAAGAGGAATGCTGGATACGTCTGGGGACTTCCGTTCACTCTGTATCTCAGGCAGTACAGGCGGAAGCTTTTGGAGCGACCTATATGACAGCCGGACATATTTTTGAGACGGACTGTAAAAAGGGGCTTTCCCCAAGAGGGATTGATTTTTTAAGGAATATATGTCAAACTGTACAAGTACCGGTATATGGGATTGGAGGGATCCATCCGGGCAACATGAGTCTGGTCTTAGAGGTCGGAGCCGCCGGAGTCTGTATGATGTCCGAGTTGATGAAAATTTAGAATACCCTGGGAATGCGGCAATCAACGGCGGGTAATTTTGATGGAACAGGAACAAGAGAAATGATAGGAACAATTGTAAATACATGCACGATCCTTTTGGGCAGCGTCATAGGAAGTGTACTGAAAAAGGGGTTGAAGGAAAAGTACCAGAATGCGCTATATACGGCTTGCGGTCTGGCTGCCTGCGGAATCGGGATCAATGCCGTGGTCAGTCATATGCCGGACAGCAAATTTCCGGTATTGTTTATTGTGAGTCTGGCTTTGGGCAGTCTGATCGGGACAAAGCTTGATCTGGCAGGCCATTTTGATACTATAGTCAATAAACATTCTAAATCGAATTTGAGTCAGGGATTATCTACGGGAATCCTGCTATATTGTATCGGGACGTTATCCATTATGGGACCCGTCATGAGTGCGCTGTATGGGGATCATACATTTTTGTTTACAAATGCAACACTGGATCTGATCACATCCATGGTACTGGCTTCCACTTATGGTATTGGCATGACATTGGCTGCGCCGGTATTGTTTTGCTGGCAGGGCGCTATCTATCTGATCGCTAAATATGCATCGGCAACGCTGATCTCTGATGATTTGATCTGTGAACTTTGTATCGTAGGCGGATTTTTGATTGCAAGCTCCGGGTTGAGCATTCTGAAAATAAAGGATCTTAAGGCATTAAATATGCTGCCTTCTCTGGCAGTTCCCATTATTTTCTTTGCGATTCGGGGAATCTTTCATATGTAGCAGATATTGGCTTGCGGAAAATCTTTTATGGAGAATGTGTGCAGGCGCGAGGCAAAGGTTCCGTTAGAGATGTTCTGATTGACGAAAAGAGGTATTTATGAACGAAAAAAAGTTATTTAATCGTACAGGTCTGGGAATCGGCTTATATATTCTTGTCACAATAGCAGCACAGCTTGTGATAACAACGATCGTTGGTTATTTTTGGCCTATGGCGTTATACGATAATGTGCTCCAGTGGGTATTATCGCTGGCGCCGATGTATCTGATCGCATTGCCGGTGTGCTGGAAAATATTAAAGACACTTCCGAAACGTGAACTTTTTAAGAATGATATGAAGCCGGGGCTGTGGATTCAAATGTTTTTTATGTCTGTGGCGCTTATGTATATCGGCAATATCATAGGAACGATCCTGACCACCGTATTAAACCGGATCACAGGATTAAATTTCAGCGTGTCAGTGCAGGATATGATCGCAGAGTCTAACTTGCTGGCCGTATTTATCTTTTCTGTAATTTTAGCTCCGGTCATAGAAGAGCTTTTATTCCGTAAGCTGCTGATTGATCGCCTGATCGTATTAGGAGATAGGGCGGCAATTGTGATTTCCAGTATTATGTTTGGCGTCATGCACGGAAATTTCACACAGATTTTTTATGCCTTTGGCATCGGTTTGATTTTAGGATACGTCTATGTTCGGACAGGAAAATTGAAATACAATATCGGCATCCATATGCTGTTTAATTTTTTAGGAGGCTTTATTCCGAATATTTTACTGAAGAAAGTAGATCTTTATCAGATAACGGATTTCCTGTCGGAGGGCGATATTGTTTCCTATATGCATAATCTGGGACCAGTGCTTCGCCTGGCGCTGTTTGAGTTTGCTATGATTGCTGTCGGAATTGCAGGTTTTGTCCTTTTGATCCATCATAGAAAGAAATTCGTTTTAAAGCGAGGAGAGCTTTTTTTGACGAAAGGAGAGATCGCAAAGCAGTTTGTGACGACACCGGGTATGTGGATCTGGATCGGCGCAAGTGTCTTTATGTTTGTGATCAATATAATCTGGTAAAGGAGAGATTTGAACCGTTTGAGGCAGTCAGCGCGGCAGCAGAGCATTCAATTATGCATCAGTTCGCAAGCCGGAGGGTCAGATGCGGATGACGAATTACAGGCTGTTATTCCAGAAATATAAAAAAGCTGATGACGGGAATTGAACCCGTGACCCCTTCCTTACCAAGGAAGTGCTCTACCTCTGAGCCACATCAGCTTATCAGCAAAATCACTGACCTGTAATACTATACTATACAGGTCACAAAATGTCAATTATTTTTTATTGGTCATTATTTTTGTCAGAAGTTTGAGTAATACAGGTCAGGAGGCAGCGTGATGACGGATACACGGGACTTTGACAGTTTCCGGTGGAAGAGACGGAGGGGATTGCCATTGAGTATGATCTGATTTATAAATCCAGTAAGAAAAGAGAGAGCTTGCGGTTGTTGATAGATGAATTATTGGAAAATCAGCAGAGATATTTTATCAGATGAAAAGTGAATATGTAGTAAAAATGACAGAGTAAGATAAGGTAGAATATAATACTGCCCCTATTGAGTTAAATACAAAATTTAATTCGATAGGGGCAGCTTTTATTGTGCTTTTACGATAAGTATATTCTTTCTGAGTATTATAAAAACAATAGAAACTAACTTATAATTGTAAACAAGAACGTTCTTGGACATAAACAAAAGATTAATATTATATGGAGGTGGTATTGTGGCAAGTGGAAACTATGCGGGCGCAGAGGTTCAGGTAAAGAAGCTTCCTCTCGTAAAAAAGATTGTTTACGGCTCCGGAGAATTTGCGCAGAACCTGGGAAGTAATGCGTTGATCGCAACATTTTTCATGCTGTATTGTACAAATGTCGTAGGAATCGGAGCAGGTGTTGTAGGTACGCTGCTCATGTTAGGACGTGTGTGGGATGCTATAAATGATACTTGGGTTGGCGCATGGTCGGATAAAACCAACACGAAGTTTGGACATTACAGACCATGGATATTTTTTGCAACAATTCCGTTGTTTGTAATTACCGTACTGCTGTTTTGGGCGCATCCGGATTGGGGTAACACGCAAAAAATAATTTACATTTATGCACTGTATTTTGCCTGGGCATTTGCTTTTACCTGCGTCAATGTTCCGTACACGGCTATGACAGCGGTAATGTCACAGGATGCCGGCGACAGAGGTGCATTGGGAGCGTTTCGTATGGCGGGATGCCAGCTTGCGCAGATTGCGGTAGGCGCGGTATTCCTTGGCGCAGTCGCCAGGTTTGGCGCCGGAAATGATGCCAGAGGCTATGTTCTGGCAACCATTCTGGTTGCGGTTCCGTCTGTCATCATTATGTTTATCTGTGCGACAGTATTAAAAGAGGTAGTGCCGCAGCCGAAAGGTCAGGAAGAAATTCCCATTTTTAAAGGAATCAAACTTGCTTTCAGCAACAAACAGTATATCTGTGTGCTGATCGGTATGTTTTTGGGCGGCTTTGTAACACTGGGAAGAATGTCCATTCAGTCTTACTATTTCCTTGTTGTGCAGGGAGACGTGGCAAAAATGTCTGTTTATCTGGTGGCAACCGGCGTAACTGCTGTAATCGGCTCGGTGTTAAGCCCTTGTATTACAAATGCCTTTAAGAGTAAACCAATGACAATACGTGTATTTGCGATAGGAGCAGCGATCGTTACCTTTATTCAGTTCTTCGGAAGATTTGATGGCGGAGCATTGTTCTGGATAGGCGGATGTGCATATAATTTCTGTTATTTTACTTTATTAAGTCAGATCTTTGGATCCACACCGGATTGTGCAGAACTTGGATTTTTGCGGACCGGAAGCCGAATGGATGGTTTCTACGGAGCTTTTGCAAGCTTTTGGCATAAAGCGGGTATTGCGTTGGGTTCAGCAATGGCAGGCTGGGTACTTGTATGGATCAAATACGATCCAACAGCGCAGGTACAGCCGCAGTCAGTTATTGGCGGATTGAATTTTATGATGTTTATTTTCCCGATCATCGTTTCTGTGATCATGGCAGTTGTATTTTGTTTCTACAAAATTGACTACAGGCGCAGTGAAGAAATTCTGGTTGAGATCAAAGAAAAATATGGCGAAGAAGCGATCGCTAAATAAAGGTTGGAGTTTTTCATGCACAGCGTTTGTACATTGAAGGTAAAAAGGATGTAATGCCGATAACGGCATTACGTCCTTTTTCATAACCACAGGGCTTTGCGTCTCCTCCTTCGCTTTCTAGTGTAAAAATTGCCGGATAAACATAACGCGCCATATAAAGATTTCGTTTCTATAACATTTTTTTCTTATTTAAATAAATGATTTCGCCTATGATGACTGATATACTGACCAAAATTACTACCAAATATCCCCACCGTGATTCAATCTCCGGCATATTCTCAAAGTTCATGCCGTACCATCCGGTTATCACGGTGAGCGGTAAAAAGATCGTGGTAATAACGGTTAGAAACTGCATATTTTTGTTTTGAATATGGTCAAGTTCAGTCTGGTATACTTCACGCAGTGTCTGGCAATATTCGATGGATTGCTGCGTCATGTCTTTCAGACGGTTTACCCGGTCGGAAAATTGATGGAAATAGGATACTTCATCGGGATTAAAATAATGTTTTTCATCTGTTTCAAGAACCTGCGCCATGTCGGACAATTGTTCATAATAATAGCGGATACGTCCAAGGATACGGCGTATTTTTAACAGACGGGGCAGGATGTGATCAATGTTGCCGCTGAGTGCATTTTCCTCCATGGAAAATAGCCGGTTTTCATAAGATTCCAGCAGGTCAAGGTCGGCTTCCAGAAAATCGGACAAAAAATTGTAGAAGAATAATTCCGGGGTCATAGGCTGATTCTGATATTTTTGTACGATACGTCCTATGATTTCATTGGAGAGGGTGCTGTCATCAATTATGACAATGCCGTTTTCGTTGATGTAATACAGCAGTTTGTATGGGGCGCCGGATACATGGCGTTTATCGGGCACAACGATGCTGCCGAAGACATATTTGGCATACACTTCGGCTTTGCAATTATAGATGCTGTAGTGTTCAAAGCCGGTGTAATCCGGAAAGCCGAGCGGTTCCTTTTGCCTTTGCCAGTCTTCGGGAGTCAAAACGGCAGCGAAAAAACAGTTTTTGGTCTGTTCAATATCATTTAATCTTTTTAGAATATCATTTAGTTGGTAGTACATAAGAACTCCGGGAGTGTCATCTGTTTTGGCTATCTTAAGAATGAAATCAAAGGTTGATTATGCAATAGTTTGTACAGTTTTTTATAAATCATACTCTATCAATCTGTTCTCCCCAAAGATAATGAAAGATATTTTGACTATTTAGCTACAGTTACCGTACAGTATTTTTTTACGCCATCTACGTTTGCAGTAATGGTTGCCGTTCCGGCTTTTTTGGCAGTGATCGTACCATTTTGTGATACGGTGGCTACGCTGCTTTTGCTGGATGACCAGATAGGTAAGAAACCATTAGAGGTAGTGGCAACGATACGTATCGCTTGTCCGGGCTTTAAAGTCACAGAGGATTTATTGAGCTTTACAATCGGCGTTTTGACAGTTACCCGACAGGATACGGTAGTACCGTTTGCGCTGGCAGTAATGGTTGTCTGTCCGGGTCTGATACCATTTACAATACCTGTGGCGCTGACCGTAGCAATTCTTGGATTACTGGATTTCCAGGTTATTTGAGAGTAGCTGGTAGCGGCAGCTCGCAGACGATAACTGCCCTTTTTTTCAATGGAAACAGAGTTTGCATTGATGGTTATTTTTGTTTTTTCTACTGTTACCCTGCAGGCTGCTTGGGCATTCCCGCATTTTGCGGTAATAACGGCTGTTCCGGATGATTTTGCAGTCATTTTTCCAGAAGCATTTACGGATACAATAGAAGATTTACTGCTTTTAAAGGTTGCTTTTTTGCCGGTGGAAGTATAGGCAGTCAGATATTTTTCATCGCCGATGCGCATGGTTGTCTGGGTGGCGCTCAGGCGAATGGTTGTTGTATTTTGTGCTGCGGCATCTACCGGTTGAACCTGAGACATTATGCCGAATAGAAACATAAGTGCGGCAAAAAGAAATGTCATAAGATTTCGTTTCACAGAACGATACATAAGGATTCCCCCCTTTAGATGGGGAGAAACAGATTAATAGATGCGGATATTTTAGCATAAAAAGGACGGGTAATATAGTGGAAAAACTTACTGAAAATGGCGGTGCATTTATTGTTAATGTTGCCATTTTAGGATTTATAAACGGCTTTATTTTTTATAAAAAGAAAAAATATTGTAAGTTACAGATAAATATTTGCGAATAACAA
>CAZLZX010000026.1:0-20780 GCA_964564095.1 uncultured Eubacterium sp.
TTACTTCTTCTTTATCCATCATTTCCTGTACTTTATTTTCTCCGAATGTACGCATACCTGCATCGTAAATTTCCTGAAGCATCTCCACTGGTTTTGTTTTGCTGACAGCGATCAGAGTTACTTCGCTTTCATCTCGACCTGCTTTTTTGCAAGCCTGTAAAATATTGTTCTGTACCTGTTTTAAATTTTCTACTAACATATACAGTCCCTCCGTTATTTTTTAATGTATCAGTTCTCCTTCTTTGATTTCAGAACCGTTTAGGGCAATATGATCATACAATGACAGACCATAACTGGTTCCTGTTTTAAGGATCGCATATTCTTCATTCTGCGTCATAATATCAATCTGTTTAAATACAGCATATCCCTTGTTGATATTATAAACTCCTTTTAATGTGGCAGTTTTATCCAATGTATATTGTTCCGAGGATTCAGCAGCCTGAATAACATCTCCCGCCGCTAAATCATTTTCATCCACATAGTATGCTGTCTCAGTCTCATAATACAAATCGGTAGCAATAAATTCTACGGAAGAGCTTCCCTTTTTATCGCTAACCTTTAATACACCGGGATCCGAATCATCTCCGCCATTGGTAAAATATTTTTTCGGAATGACCAAAAATTCTTTTTCAATAATAGATGAATTTGGTATTTTCAATCCTTTGTTACTGTCCGTTCCAAGCTCCAGCTCAACATATCTGTCTGATATAAAACGAACCATCGAACTGTTAAACTTCAATACAAGATAATTCTGTTCTCCGTATTGTCTGATTTCTGCAGCCGGCGTTGCTTTTGTGCCATCTTTCCGAAATGTAATCGTTACATAATCCTTTTCAGCAAGATTTTTTGCCATAACCTCATCTATGGGAACCAGCACATACCAGTCTTCATTCGTAATCAGTTTAAACAATGCCTGACCTTCTGAAATGGTCTGGTTACTGTTCAGATTATTTTTACTATAAGAAGACGCATCAAACATACGATTCTCAAAAGTATCTATTGTAATATCTTCATACCCATCCGTATAAAGCGCTACCACGCCATCCCGTGGCGAGCTCTGAAACTGAAACGTCTGATTCTTTACAGCTTCATCTGTCTGATCACTCAAAGCATTCAAAGCGTTCACATAGAGCGCTTCCTGCACCTGTGCATCTACGGTAGTCTTAAAGGAATATACATTATAAAATGACATATCCGAACAGTTATTGACATATGTTTTTATAGAATTTTCCAACGCAGTCAGGCTGTCACTGTCCAGTTGACTTCCATCTAAGCCTGCCTGACTGATCTGTTCGGCGATGCCGCCATCCTTATCGATGGAACAGATAAGATCATTTTGTCCTGCTTTATCTCCCTCTTTGACATAATAATTTACAGCGCCTGTACTGTTGGCATATACCACTTCCTCTGAACGAAGCGCCAAACCGCTGTAAATATTTTTTTGTGCGATCTGCCCCTTTTGCACTTCATAAACAGAAATATGTTTTTCCGTAGCATATGAAATCAGATACACGGTAAAATAAATAAATACAACTGCAAAAATAATAACGCCTATATTAATATGAAAAGGTTTTCGATACCTTATTATTTTCTTCTTTTTCGCCATTTTATCACCCTAAAATCTAACATTTGGAATAAAAAGGAATGCATCCGGACAAACTGAATTGTATAGGAGGCATTAATCTATGAACACAAAACTTATTGACACTATAGCACTCACACTAGTTATCATCGGAGCCCTGAACTGGGGGCTTATCGGATTTTTCAGATTTGATCTGATTGCTTTTCTGTTTGGAAATATGTCCTGGATCAGCCGGATCATATATGCCCTGGTAGGTATCAGCGGAATCTATATGATCAGTGCTTTTGGACGTATTACATGCTTTCGGTCAAACAACAAAAAGCAAGAAGGGTAAAAACCCTTTTCACGCACTCTGCAGCCTGCAGGAAACTTCCATAGGATACAAAGTCAACAAATAAGGTGTCTTGAGCAATCGCCCAAGACACCTGAAAAAACTGTTTCTTACAAAGAAACGATTAATTTTGCTTTCGCACATTCAGGCAGGTCTGCCTCATTTTTAGAAACGCTCAGAACAAATACTACATTGTATTTTTCACTGATAACATCAAGTTTTTCTACTGCATGACAAATTTCTTCATCTGTGACAATATTACCAATTGTAAGGAAACTGTCCAGATACATCTCCTGCAGATCATAATCCTGTGAAACAATACCACAGATAAATCCAAGAAATTCATCAAGATTGTTAACAGGATAATCAGCTACATTGATCAGACGAACTTTATTACTTAACTCATGCATATGTTTCTGGCTTTTATCAAGATATACGATATTACCTGTTGCTGACTGGATAGAGGTATTTACCTTATCTAATAACTGTTTTGTTTTACCTTTTCCTTTTTCGCCGGCAATAATTTGAATCATACTTTTGTCCTCCTACACCCTGTTGTCCATTTATCGAAGTTGTATTTATGTAAAATAAACAACAGTATTTTATAAAAATATTATAGTATATAGCAATTTAAAATACAACCCGTTAATTCGAAAAATTGGACAGCATCTCATTCATGAAAAGATACAGGTCTGATCGTCCGTCAGCTTTCAGCACGATGGAGATCAGCGGTTCACTGCTGCTGTTCTCACTTAACAATACAAGACAATAACCGGCATCTTTTGTCGTCCCGGTCTTACCGCCAATTACAGTAATACCCTCCGGCGCTTCCATTTCTCCGGTAAGATACTTATTCGTATTGTTCCATGTTTGAGAAACGCTCTGCCCATCCTTATCCGTATAAGATGCCTCAAAAGAATCCGCATTGATGATGGACACAAACCGTTCATCTGAAATAGCCGCATGAAAGATCAGGTACAGATCATATACGGTAGTATAATGATTCTCATCCGGAAGCCCATGAGGGTTTACAAAATGAGAATTTGATGCTCCCAATGCCAACGCCTCTTTATTCATCAGCTCCGCAAATGCCTCACGATCTCCTGAAATAGTCTCCGCAATTACTTCCGCCGCATCATTTCCGCTGCACAGCATCAGACCATATAAAAGCTGCTCCAAAGTCAACGTGTCTCCAACCTGGATTCCACAAACAGAAGAGCTGCTGTCAAGTCCGTCAAGCGCATCCTCTGAAACGGTAATCTGCTGATTCAAATCCCCATATTTTAATGCTATGTAAGCTGTCAAAATCTTTGTGGTACTGGCAGGATACAACTTTTCATGCACATTTTGTGCATAAGATACTTTTTTTTGGGATGTGTTAAATACACCGCCGCCCTCTGCCACATCTGTGTGCATGTCCAATCCGTCAGAATTATCAAATCCAATGACACAGATATCTTTTGCAAAAGGTTCTATCACATTTGAAACAGTCTCGTTCGTCAATCCATATTCTGCCGATGTATGATACACATCATAAGCGGCCTTAATTTGTACATCCTCCGAAGAACATCCGGCCATAGCGCCGGTTAATACACAAATCAGGGCCACTGACATCCATTTACTTATACATTTCACGCCAGTCCAAATCTCCTCTATCTAATGCATGAATCAAAAGCTCCGCCGTAGCAACATTACTTGCAATCGGAACATTGTGTATATCACATGTTCTCGCAAGACCGGAAAGCTCCGGTTCATGAGATTTAGCTGTAAGCGGATCGCGGAGAAAAATGATCATATCGATATCATTGCTCTCAATAGCAACAGCCATTTGCTGCAAGCCTCCTAACGGACCCGGTAAATATTTGTGGACATTCAGATTGGTTGCCTCTTCAATCAATCTTCCTGTCGTACCGGTAGCAAATAGAGCGTTCCTTCCTAAAATACCGCGATATGCAATACAAAAATTCTGCATCAGCTTCTTTTTCGAATCATGTGCAATTAATCCTACATTCATTCCAGTGACCCCCCTGATCCATATTTTCTAGGCTGCAAACCTACATTCAAAACCAAACCTATTCCTATAAAAAGACTTACCAGTGACGTTAATCCATAGCTGACAAACGGAAGCGGCAAACCTGTATTCGGCATCAAGCCTGTAGCGACACAGATATTAACAAAAGACTGAAATCCTATCTCTGCCGCAATTCCACAGCATATGAGCCGCCCGGCCAGATCCTTTGCTCTGCGTGCGATCATTATGCACTCAATCACAATCAATAACAATAAAATAATAATTATCACACAGCCAACAAATCCCAACTCCTCTCCTACAACTGCAAAGATAAAATCAGTCTGCGGTTCCACGATAAAATTACCATTTTTCATTGATGTAATGGAATTATTATTCAGTCCTTTTCCCCATAACTGTCCGGAACCAATGGCCATAATCGAATTTTGCTGCTGATAGGCACTATCTGAATATTTATCAGGCTGAAGCCATGCCAAAATACGAGTATAACGATATTCCTGCATCGGTATCATATGCTTTAAAATCAATATAATAAAAACAACACAGGTCGGGATTCCGGCAGCAAGAACTGTCAATATTATTTTATAACTTAATCCCGCAATAAACAAGAGGGTAATGAAAATCAATGCAACAATTATTGTGGTTGACAAGTCCTCCACTACGATCATAACCATCGGAATACCTGACACGATCAGAGATATCATAAGCATTTTAAATGTATTTAATTTCTCACGATACCTGGTAAAAAAAGCTGCCCAGAATAAAATCAGCAATATCTTACACAATTCAGATGGCTGAAATTGAAAGAATCCAAGATCGATCCAGCGTTTTGATCCATTTACTTCCGCACCAAATACCAGAACACTTCCTAAAAGTACAATGGCAAACAGGTAAATCAACGACCAGAATTTCAGAATATGAGAATAATCGATCATGGATACGACAACCATGATGATCAAACCGCCTGCCAGGCCGATGATCTGCTTATCCTGTACGGAAGCCTTTGCGCTTCCAATGACCATGATGCCAATAATACACAGAACGACAACATATGCAATTAATCGAAATCTATAATCCTTTAACTGATATTGCTTAAACATAGTACTTCCTTTTATCTTCTACGTTTCATACTTCTGACCGGAATCCGGGCACAGATATAGGTAACGTCCATTCCCTTCTGATAATCCGGCTTCTCGAACTGAATATTTGCGCCTTCTTCATCAATATCCAGATATTTAGACAGACAGCGGATCACATCCTTTTCTATCTTCTCCGTTACTTCTGTGGAAAGACTGATTCTATCTGTCATTAACAACATTTTCAAGCGTTCTCTGGCAAGGTTACCAGAAGTCTTTCGTTTAAAAAAAGCTCTTTTTTTCATACGAAATTCTCCTTTTTATGATAACCTGTTTTTTCTTCTCCTGAAAAATCTTTTTTTATGTTCTAAATTCAAAAACGGAACATTTTCCCCGTTTACTCTGCGGCTGATGTTCATATAAGCCTGTCCTGCCGGACTGTTTGTTCCCACCAACGGATTCCCCTGATTGGTAGATATGACGATATTCTCATCATCCGGTACTGCGCCGATGATGTCAATCGCAAGAATCTCGGAAACATCCTCTATGGACATCATATCTCCTCTGCGGATCAGATCCGGTCTCAAACGATTGATAACCAGCTTTGCATCCCGGATACCATTTGCTTCCAGCAAGCCGATGATACGATCCGCATCCCGGATTGCGGAAACCTCAGGAGTTGTAACTACCATAGCCCGGTCAGCCCCGGCAATCGCATTTAAAAATCCCTGTTCAATTCCTGCCGGACAGTCTAAAAGAATATAATCAAACTCTTCCTTGAGCTCTTCCGTCAGCTTTTTCATCTGTTCCGGGGTTACCGCATTTTTATCTCTTGTCTGGGCGGAGGGCATCAAATATAAAGAATCATACTTTTTATCCCGAATCAAAGCCTGCTTGATCCGGCACGCACCCTCGATCACATCCACCAGATTATAAACGATCCGGTTTTCCAGGCCCATTACCACATCCAGATTGCGCAGACCGATATCTGTATCGATCATGACCACTTTTTTACCAAGTTTCGCAAGTCCGGTACCAACATTTGCCGTTGTAGTTGTCTTTCCAACACCGCCTTTGCCCGATGTCACAACAATCACTTCGCTCATGCAAAATCCTCCTGATTTTTAAATACTGTTTAAATATCCTGTTGTAAGAGGTTCTATACTTATAGCTTTATCTTTTGCAATGGCGATCTGAGGACCCTTTGCTTTTCTTCTCCGAAATCCACCAAACGATACTTTCGTATTTTTCAGCGCAGCATCCGAAATCCGAAGCTGATCCGAATTGATCTCAAGGGCACAAATAAATGCGTTTTCCTTTCCGCTGGCGCCTGCAAATGCATACCCCTCCAACGATCCGATCACAACAATATTTCCCTTTGAGATTACTTTTCCTCCGGCAAGAATGCTTCCAAGGATAATAACGCTTGTCTCACATTCCAGTGTTTCTCCGGTCTGAATATCTCCCTTATGGAACTGACCGTTTTTCATCAGTTTTTCATCTGCGATTTGCTGCATACGCTGCTCAATGTACGCATCCTGAAGCTCATTTTCCTCCAGAATACATACAATATTGGCATTGCAGCTTTCTGTAATCACATTTATGATCTCACACTGTTCCTGCTCCGTTAAGTTTCTTCCACCAAAAGAAACAGAAAAATCTGCATTCTGAAAAAAGTCTTTGGATGAATCAAATTTTTCGCGGATTTTTTCTAACAGCTCCTGAAATTCCAATTCCTCTGATAAAATCAGATGAATCCCTTTCTTTGTACTTTTGACTATAACCGGAAGAGCCATAATCATGCCTCCTTTTCGACATTGGTAAATATTTCTGCTTTATAATTTACCATTTTTAATCGTTGACACCGTTGGATGATGACGCCACGGATTCAGCGCTTCCCGAAAGCAGTTCGTTTTTATCTTCAAGGTCAAAATAATATTTGTATATATTTGCAGCAAGCTCTGCAGCATTACCGGACGTATAACCGTTGGCAATTCGGATCGCCAGGGCAATTTCCGGATTATTGTATGGTGCATAGCCTACAAACAAAGCATGGTTCGGGGTATTTGCCTGCTGTGCAGTACCCGTTTTTCCTGCAGTATCAATAGAAATATCGTCAAACTGACTATGAGTTTCCACAACCATCTTCATACCATAATGAATCGCATCCCAGGTAGATGAGCTTACATCACTCAGCTCATTTCTGACTGTCGGGGAATAAGACTCCAGTTCATTTCCTTCCGAATCCGTTACTTTATTTAGTAAAGTCATATTATAAACGGTTCCGGAATTTGCAACAGCGGAAACGTATCTTGCCAGCTGAACTGTTGTATAATTGTTATTACTCTGTCCAATAGACATCGTAACCGGATATTCATCAGCTATTTTCGGACTGGACTCTGTAATTTCAATACCGGTTTTTTCTCCAAGTCCATAGCTTTCCGCATATTGGGTCAGCGTATCCACACCCTTCTTTTCATTATAAGTGTCGCCGGATAAGCTTAACCGATACCCCACTTCATAGAAGAAAGAGTTACAGGAATCTCTGATTGCCTCTGAAACGGTTTCTTCGCCATGACGGGAAGGGTAAATCCAACATTTCGGACTCGGCGTAAGTTTATCAAAAATTCCCTTACATTCAATCTGACTGCCGGTTGATATTACCCCTTCCGTGAGACCTGCTGTTGCAGTAACCATCTTGAATGTAGAACCCGGCGCCGTTGTCTGTTGGGTCGCATTGTTATACATCGGCAATGAATTATCATTATAAATCTTATTATAATAAGCGGTATCCATATTATTAGCCAGCTTATTATTGTCATATCCCGGATAGGATACACAGGCTAACAATTCGCCTGTATTCGGATCTGTAATCACACAGGACCCTGTACAGGGGTTTAGGCCGAGCTGTGCCGGTGTAATCTCAATGTTTTTGATCTTCTTCTTTATAAACGTAGACGCACTCATGGAGCCGGATTGCAGACTGTCATAGTCCTCATCGGTTTCACTGTCCAGAATGCCCTGTTCAAATAAAATCAGACATAATTGTCTTCCACTGATCTGATCATCCATAATCAGAGATTCATAGACCAGTTTGTAAAAATTGGTATCATCAGTAAGCTGACTTATAATATAATTTACAAGAGCATCATATAATTCCTGTGAATTTGCATACTTGCTCTCGAGCTCAAAATACGTAATGTCGATCCACTTTTCCGAAATGGCGTGTTCCAGATACTCCCGGGTAGAAATCGTTTCTTCCTTCCAGCTCTGATATACACTGTCAGAGGAATCTACTGCTTTGGAATCAAAAACCTCTGATTCCTGAAGCATAGAGATAATATATTTCATACACTCCTGCATATTATCAGACAAATCTTCAAATGCCGTATCTCCGTCCTGCAGACTTGTCTCTATCTGTGGGAGCATAGACTCCTTGCGTGAAACAAATGACTGGTAAATATCGTGCTGTACCGTATCTTCCCCAGACGTCGAAAGTGCATCCACATCGATCACACTATTTCCAATCAACGCATTATATACATCGTAAATTGGAATAATCTGTTTGGATGAGTCAGTAGCATTTGTTGTTTTAACTTCACGAATCTGTGCATATACGATTCCCGCCAACTCCTGTTCCAACAACTGATAGACTGCCTTCTGTAAATCCGCGTCAATCGACAGATACACATCATTTCCACTGGACGGGTCCGTAGATTCTTTAATTTCCAATACCTTGCCCAGATTGTCAACGTAAACTGTTTGCTCTCCTTTCGTTCCCCGGAGCTGTTGTTCCATAACCTGTTCAATACCGGATTTTCCAACTACATCCGTTGAATCATAGGAATCATCTTCTTCTGAAAGCTCCGCCAGCTCATCCTCGGATATTTTTCCTGTATATCCTAAAATATGGGAATAATACTCAGGCTCATAGTAAACCCGTTTCGTATCCTCTACGATCTCCACACCCTGCAGCTCATCTGCATGTTCCTTCACAACGGCAACCGTTTCATCAGAAACATCAGACGCAATCGTAGTCGTAATATATTTCTGGTACCCATTCTGAGCCAGAGCATAGCGGAGTACCATAATCTCATAGCGCCTTTGTTCATCATAATATTGGATCTTTGCTTCCTCCGGGCTTACGGTAACTTCTGTTTTGTCATCGGAGGAAGTTTGTGGCTTATATTGCTCCTCTGTTCCTTCCAGTCGAATATCATAAACGCTTTGACTGCATAAATATTCTACGATTTGGTCCGCCGAAGCAGATGCCTCATTATATTCCAACTTCTTGTTATATTTCAGATCTGAGATTTTCGCCCTTCCATAAATGTCCGCACGAAATCTCTGCAGACGCGTTCCGTCAACTGTAAATTTGTAATGTCCATCGCCTGCCGGAACAATATAAAAATCGTTGATGATATCATCGCCATTCTGGCGTATCATTGTGATCAATGTGTCAAATTCTTCATTCAGGCATCGGTTTTTCTGCTTCGTGGAATCATAGGTTCCGTTATCTTCAATAGAGACCGTATACGACAGTTCGTTAGAAGCCAGCAGCGTCCCGTTTCTGTCATAAATCTTACCCCTGTTTCCATTGACCGTTCTCGTTTTTTCGATTTTTAATGTAAACTGTTCCAGATAGTCCTTTCCTTCCACAATCTGAAGTGTGAAAAGCCGCTGAATCAGGATAACCGTAAGAATGATCATAACGGCAACAAGGACTGTAAGTCTCGATTTTATAATTTTGACTAAAAGTTCTTTTAATGCATCAAACAAACTTCTTCGCACTCCTTTTTTCTATCGCTTCCAACCTCTGATTGATCTTTAACAGTATAAAATAGATAACGATGGCAATCAGCATTGTATATACCAGTTCCGGTACAATAATATGAATAAAATAGTATCCAAACTCAAATCTGGATCTGAACAGGAACTGGAAGAAATAAATAATGATGTTGTATGAAAAATCACTAAAAGCAATCAAAAAGATAGGAAGCTTGATATCTTCCGGATAAAATATCTTTTTGAAAATGCCATTGAGAAATCCCACATACAAAAAAAGCAACGCATAAAATCCCAGAACGGAGCCAAAAAACAGATCCATTAAAAGGCCGCAGAAGAACCCTACTGCCATTCCCTCTTTTCTTCCTCTCATAAACCCAAATGCCGCAGTCACAGCGATCATCAGATTTGGAGAGATAGACGCTATAGCCAGCTCTTGAAATATGGTAGACTGAAGAAGAAAACATATTAAGATTGTAACTGCTAAAACTATTTTTCTTCGCATCAGGTACTCCTTACTGTGCCTCTGAGTAATCTTTTACCTGCTTGATAACAAGCACTTTTTCCAAATGTTCAAAATCCACGATCGTTGCCAGATACCCTGTTTTTGTCAGTTTATTGACATCTGCATTGATCTCAGTTACATACCCGATAGGAATCCCCGGCAGATAACGGTCACTGATAGAGGAAGTCACGATCTGATCCCCCTCCTTCGCCTGATCATCCTTATCCTTCAGGTCAGTGATTTCCAGCTGCTGTCTTTCGTTCATAGACTTCAGACTTCCGCTGACAACACAATTATCGGAAGTGGCAAGATCCATGGCGCTGACATTGCTGGCATCATCAATAATGGAACGTACTTTAGCATAATTGCTTCCCACATCCACCACAATACCTACCAGGCCTCCATCGGCAATGACATTATTACCGATCTCAATACCGTCTTCTGTCCCTCTGTCAATGGTAAAGGTCGCAAACCAATTTCCCGCATCTTTGGCAACGATATTGGCAGCCGTTTTTTCATAGCTGTCATAATTCTGATCCATCTCATACAGGCTTCGCAGCTCTTCCAGTTCTGCCTGTTCCAGTGATACACGGTTAAGCTGCTCTTCCAGCGCTGCCACCTGTGCTCTCAATTCTTCATTCTCTTCCTGCAGCTCCTGCTTAGAAGCAAAATCTTCTTTTTGAATATGAAGTACAGAGCCAATCTTATTCAAACCCTTCTGCATGGGGACAATAACCTGACCTACTGCTTTGCCCACGGCTCCACTGGACATTTTCAGTTCCGCACTGCAGGCAATGATAATAATACAGAATATCGTCATGATCAAAAGTATATATTTTGCTGAAAAAGGATTCTTTTTTTTACGTTTCATAACTTCCTCTTCTATTTAAAAACTTTCGTACGCATACTGTAAGCAAGGTGTTTAAATTTACTGTCCTTGATAACCTGACTAAGTCCCCGCGCCACACATTCATCCGGATCATCACAGGTATTTACTTTAATATTCGTCAAATCCTTAAACAATACATCCAGATTTTCAATCTTGGAACCGCCGCCGGTCAGATAAATACCGGATGCAATAATATCTTTTGCAAGCTCTGGCGGAACTTTTTCTAAAATCATTTTTATCGCATTACAAAGAGAAGCCATATTATCTTTCATAGCCGCATACACGGTTTCTGCCGTCACTTCCATCTGAATCGGGAGACCGCTTACCACATCCAGTCCTACGATAGTCATAGTTCCTTCTCTGCCCGGCATCGCACATCCGATCTGCTCTTTTAACTGCATTGCCGTTTTCTGACCGATGACCAGATTGAAATTGCGCTTCATATAATTGATGATAGATTCATCGATACGGTTTCCGCCGAAATGCATCAGATTACTGAGTACAAGACCACCCAGTGAAATAACGGAAATCTCTGTGGTATCTGCTCCCATATCTACGATCATGATACCGGTAGGCTCCGTAACGTCTAATCCCAACCCGATGGCATCTGCGATCGGCTTATCACAAAGCTGTACATTTTTAGGCTTATATGGACTTTTATAAAACAGATCATGAAACGCCTTTTTCTCTACCTCTGTAATATCTGTCGGAACCGCAACTACAAACTCAGAGCCTTTGATATGGGATTTGGAAATTTTCCCCAGAAAGCTTCCGATCATAGTCTGCATATTATTGTAATCTGCAATCACTCCCGCTACGATCGGGAAAGATACCTGAATAGACTCCGGCGCCTTCTCATACATTGCATAGGCGTCATCTCCGTATGCATACATTTGATTTTTATTTACAACTGCGATCGTATTCTTCTCTTTTACGATCTGATCTGAATGTTTCTCATACACTTTCAGATTGCAAGTACCCAGGTCAATACCATATACGTTTGACATATTTTCTCTCCCTTTCTCTATAGGATGCCATTCTCATGAAAACTGTAATAACAGTTATCTCCCACAATAATGTGATCCATAAGCGGAACATCCAGTAATTTTCCACATTCTTTTATCCGTTTTGTAACTTTAATATCCTCTTCACTCGGTTTTGGGTTACCACTGGGGTGGTTGTGAAGGAGCACCACATAAACAGCCTGTCGGTCAAGCGCCTGCAAAAACACTTCTCTCGGCGAGATCAAAGATGCATTGCATGTACCGACGGAAATGGTCTGATCCCCTATCAACTTGCTGTTGCTGTCAAACATGCTCAGCAACAGATTCTCCTTTGTCTCATGCCGCATACGCTCCATATAATAGGCAGCAATGGAAGATGCATCATTTAACATCACACTGTTTCTGCGGCTAGTCATGGCAATTCTCTTGGAAATCTCGGCAACGCACTTTAACTGTATTGCCTTCACGGCGCCTATGCCATAAAGCTTTTGCAGCTGTGCCGCTGTCAGGTACTCCAGATTCAAAATTCCTCCCGGCGGAAGCATCAAAATCCTTTTTGCCAGATCAAGGGCCTGTTCGTTCTGACTCCCGGTGCGGAGAATAACAGCGATCAGCTCTGCATCCGATAAGCTTTCCGCCCCTTTACTCAGACATTTCTCATAAGGCTTCTCCGACTCCGGCAAATCCTTCATTTTTGTACTATTCTGCATAAAAACCTTTCTACTCTCTCATATGCAGCGGTTATGTTCCCTTAACCGTACCCTAAATAATAGCACAAACACCAATTTCTGTATATAAAATATCCAAAATTATCTTATTACATTTTCTTAAATATTTCTTAAACCAAATTTACAAATACTACAATTTTATTTCTTTATACCAGACTGTCTTCCTTAACAATCCCTGCCTCCACAAGCTTCTGTAAAGACATTAAAATTCCCAATTTTGCATGATACCAGGTCAATCCTCCCTGGAAATATACGGCATAGGGCGGTTTGATCGGGCCATCAGCGCTGAGTTCAATGGATGATCCCTGTACAAAAGCTCCCGCCGCCATAATGACCTGGGCATCATAGCCCGGCATATCCCATGGTTCCGGAGTTACATAACTGTCCACCGGAGCAGCCGCCTGTATTCCCTGGCAAAATGCGATTACTCCTTCCGGACTTCCAAACGTAACAGCCTGAATGATATCATGACGGCTCTCTGTTCCATTGGGCACTACCGGAAATCCAAGTTTTTCATAAATATTGGCAGCAAAAATTGCTCCCTTCAATGCTCCGGCAACGACAGTCGGAGACTGAAACAGTCCCTGATAAAAGGACTGAATGATTCCCAAAGATGCTCCCACTTCTTTTCCAAGCCCCGGTGAGGTAAGACGAAATGCAGCGTTTTCCACACATTCCTTCTTTCCGACAATATAGCCGCCGATCGGAGCCAGGCCACCGCCGAGATTTTTGATGAGAGAACCGACCATCAGATCAGCTCCCACTTCCAGCGGCTCCTTGTCCTCCACAAATTCTCCATAGCAGTTATCTACCATACAGATCACATCCGGTTTGATTTCTTTAATAAAAGAAATCAGCTCTTTTATTCTGGCAATAGACAAGGTAGGTCTTACCGCATAACCTTTCGAGCGCTGTATGGTTACAAGCTTTGTTTTTTCATTGATGGCATTCCTGATACCCTGAAAATCAAAGTCTTTATTATCGATCAGATCCACCTGACGATATGTGATTCCGTACTCAGCCAGAGATCCCATAGATGGTCTGATACCAATAACCTCATCCAGCGTATCGTATGGTTTTCCCACCGGAGAAAGAAGCTCATCTCCCGGCCTGAGATTAGACATCAGCGCCAATGCCAGAGCATGGGTGCCGCAGGTAATCTGCGGACGTACCAGGGCGGCTTCGCCGTGGAAACATTCTGCGTAAACTTCTTCTAAGGTATCTCTTCCTATATCATTATAGCCATATCCGCTTGTAAACTGATTCAAGCATTCCGCACTTACTTTCCGCTTCTGCATGGCATGAATGACTTTCATCTGATTATATTCAGAAAGCTCATCAATAGCTTCAAATCTTTCTTTCAAATCTGCTTCTATTTTTTTACCAAAAGCATATACTTTAGGAGAGATTCCCATCTCATAGTATTTCTTTTGTATGGTCTCTTCATTCATTTTTAAAGAATGCCTCCTCTTACTTTATCTATCTGCTGTATCATAAATGTTAGAATTTTGTCATCATCATAGCAAAATTTTTCTTTTTCTATCCAAATTACCTGCTTTTCCCTGCGAAACCAGGTCAACTGACGCTTCGCAAAGTGTCTGGTATCCCGCTTTAAAATATAAACAGCTTCTTCAAAGCTGATCTCGCCGTCCAGCCACGCCAGTATTTCTTTATATCCAAGCCCCTGCATGGACACCATCTCTTTATGAAAGCCTCTCTCTTTTAAAGCCCTGACTTCCTCTACCAGTCCCTGTTCCAGCATCTGATCAATTCTTTTTTCTATTTTTTCATACAGCTTCTGTCTGTCATCATTTAATACAAAGTAGCAAAAAGCATAGGGCGATTCCTTCGATGACTCCATTTCATTATGCTCTGATATGGGGATTCCCGTCTTTTCATAAAATTCCAACGCCCGAATCACACGCTTGACATTATTCGCATGGATTTTTTCAGCCGAAACAGGATCCACCCTTTGAAGGCGCTCATGGAGTACATGATTTCCCTCCGTAAGGGCAATACGTTCCAGCGATTCCCTGTAAGCCGTATCCTCCTGCTGACTGGTAAAATCGATATCATATAACACCGACTGAATATAAAATCCGGTGCCTCCAACCAGAATAGGAATTTTCCCCATGGAGTAGATTTCTTCTATGGCCGCTTTCGCCATCTGCTGAAATTTAACTACATGAAACTCTTCATCCGGCTCCAATACATCAATAAGATAATGCCTGATCCCGTCCATCTCTTCTGGGGTTACCTTAGCAGAACCAATATCCATTCCCCGGTATACCTGCATGGAATCAGCCGAAATGATCGCTCCGTCAATAGCCTTTGCCAGCTTTACGGAAATAGCCGTTTTACCTACCGCAGTGGGACCGGTCAATATTATCAAAGGTCTTTTTTGTGTTGCCATAGTCATCATACCTGCTGCTAACGCTTGATTGTTATAATACTCGTTTAAACTTTTTCTCTATTTCATATTTGCTCATGGAAACAATTACCGGTCTTCCATGAGGACAATGATACGGATTTTCCAATGTCAAAAGCTCTCCGATGAGATTTTCAATTTCCGGTCTGGAAAGCTTTTGGTTTCCCTTTACAGCCGCCTTACAGGACATGCTGGCGATCTTTTCCATTACCATATCCGGCGCTTCCTTTTCAGAAATACTGCCAAGCCCATCCATCAATTCCACCACGAGATCCTGTCCATTTAAATTGTACATATTATCCGGTACTGCCCGAATCGCATACTCTTTACCGCCAAAGGGCTCTATTTCAAAGCCGAGCTGTTCAAACTGAGGCAGATATTTCTTTAAGAGCACTTCCTCCTGCATTGTCAAAGACAGTAAAATCGGCGGACTTACATATTGGGAAGTAAATTCCTTTTTCTTATAATTTGCCATAGTCCGTTCATAAAGGACCTTTTCATGAGCCGCATGCTGATCGATCATATAGAGCTGTTCATTAAATTCTACCAGCCAATACGTATCAAAAAGCTGACCGATAATCTTGTAATAAGGAACGGCGGCTTCGCTTAATAAAGCGTTCTCCCCCTCCGGCAAAATGTCCTTAAGCGCTATCTGCTGCTCCTTGATATCCGGCTGCTCTTTTACATCCGGCTGGACTTTTTTCTCTGACTGTATGTCAGAAAATTCTGTTTGCTGTTCCGTCTTTACCGGAACCTTGCCATAGCTTGTTTTTTCTCTGACTACCGGAAACTCAGTGGATGATGTAATTCTGCTCCTGTCATATTTCGCCTCATAGGGGCTGTCCTTTGCCACAGCTTTTCGGAGCGCCTCCAACCGCTTCGTTTCAAATGGTTCCGGAATTGCCTTTTTGATCTCTTTTTCCGGCTCCTTTTTTTCCCTCGGTTTGGAATCCTCCAGCGTTACCTTCGGGATCAGCTCCTTCCCTTTTAACACCTGCTGAATCTCACTGACCAGATTCCAGTACAGTTCCTCTCCATTTGAAAAACGCAGCTCCATTTTAGCCGGATGCACATTGACGTCCACCAGATCTCCGCTAAGTTCGATCCGCAGTACGGTAAAGGGATATTTGTGCTGCATCATAAAGCCTTTATATCCATCCTCAATAGCTTTGGCAATAATGTTGCTTTTTACATATCTGCCATTTACAAAGTAACTCTCATAATTTCTGTTTCCTCTGGAAATAATTGGCTTTCCAATAAAACCGCTTACCGAAAAGCTGCCGAAATCTTTCCTGATCTCCAAAATATTTGACGCAATATCACGTCCGTAAATATGATAAATGATATCTTTTAAATTGGAATTTCCTGATGTATGCAGCCGCACCTGACCATTGTTAATAAATTTAAAAGACACATCCGGATGCGACAGCGCCATTCGCTCCATCAAATCACTGATATATCCGGCCTCCGTGGGAGCCGTTTTTAAAAATTTCCTACGTGCAGGAGTATTGTAAAAGAGATTTTTCACAAGAAATGTCGTGCCGTTTGGAGCACCGATCTCTTCAAAGGACTTTTCCTCCCCGCCTTCAATCAGGTATCTGCATCCCGTCAGCTGACTGTTTGTTTTTGTAATCAGCTCCACCTGCGATACTGCCGCAATACTGGATAAAGCTTCTCCTCGAAATCCCAGAGAGGAAATCGTAAGAAGATCCTCCACCGCTCTTATTTTGCTGGTAGAATGGCGGCAAAAGGCAAGGCGGATCTGCTCTTTATCAATTCCGTATCCATTATCGGTAATACGGATAAAGGATATCCCGCCCTCTTTGATTTCCACAGTCACAGCCGTGGCTTTGGCATCAATGGCATTTTCCACCAGCTCCTTGACTACAGAAGAGGGACGATCTACGACCTCCCCTGCAGCAATCTTATCAATTGTATTTTTATCCAGTAATGTAATTTCCGGCATATCAAATTCCTTTCCGTTAACCAGCAGCATCTATCATCTCCGATAAAAGTTTATCCCACAGACTGTCTTACCGGCCGGCACTGCCCTCTTATAACTGCCAGCGGTTTTTTATTTTATTCTGTATCTCATACAGTTTATTTAACGCATCGATTGGCGTGAGATTTCCAAGATTCATATCCCGTATCTCATCTATAATATCATCATCCTTTACCGTATCAAAGAGCGATATCTGCGCCATATCAAGATCATCCGGTTTCTTTGCTTTTTTCTTTGGCTCCTGACCCACTTCCAGATTCTGTGTGATCGTACTCAAATTCGCCTGTTCCAGCTCTTCGCAAATATCCTTGGCACGGCTGATGACCATATCCGGAACACCTGCCAGCTTCGCCACCTGGATACCATAGCTTCTGTCTGCACCTCCGGGTATGATCTTACGTAGGAAAACAATATCATCGCCCTTTTCTTTTACGGCAATACAATAATTATTTACATTATTCAGCTTTCCTTCCAGTTCGGTAAGCTCATGATAATGGGTGGCAAATAGTGCTTTCGCACCCAACAGCTTCGGATTACTGATATGCTCTACCACCGCCCAGGCAATACTCAGCCCATCAAGGGTACTGGTACCGCGCCCGATCTCATCCAGAATCAGCAAACTGCTGCTGGTAGCATTGCGGAGAATATTGGCCACCTCTGTCATTTCTACCATAAAGGTACTCTGACCGGAAGCCAGATCATCAGAAGCGCCGACCCGGGTAAAGATGCGGTCCACAATACCGATATTGGCACTGTCTGCGGGCACAAAGCTTCCGATCTGCGCCATAAGAACGATCAAAGCGCTTTGACGCATGTAAGTGGATTTTCCTGCCATATTGGGACCTGTTATGATAGAAATCCGGTTGTTTTTGTTATCCAGATACGTATCATTTGCGATAAACATATCATTATTGATCATCCGTTCCACCACAGGGTGACGCCCGTTTTTAATATCAATGATTCCCTTTTCATTGATTTTGGGACGGCAGAATCCATTTCTGTCCGCCACATAGGCTAAAGATGCCAGTACATCTACATAAGCAACCGCCTTGGCAGTATGCTGAATGCGGATGACTTCATTGGCAATCGTCTTTCTCACTTCACAGAACAGATCATATTCCAGAGCAGTCAGCTTTTCTTCCGCACCCAGGATCGTATCTTCCAGCTCTTTTAATTCCGGTGTGATATAACGCTCTGCATTCGTCAGCGTTTGTTTTCGGGTATAGTATTCCGGCACCATATTTTTATAAGAATTGGTTACTTCCAGATAATAACCGAATACTTTATTAAACTTAATACGGAGATTTTTGATTCCGGTTTTTTCCCGTTCCTCTTCCTCCAGCTTCGCCAACCAGTTTTTTCCTTCTGTCTTAGCATTTCTAAGGCGATCCACCTCTTCATGAAAACCGCTTTTTATCATACCGCCCTCCCGAACAGAGATCGGCGGTTCATCATCAATCGCTCTTTCTATTAATGAAAACAGATCCTCCAGCGGATCAAGCTGTTCCTCAAGCCATGTAAGCTGCCCACAGGAAAACTCCTGCAGCAAATTTTTGATATGAGGAAGCATAGCAAGGGAGCTTTTAAAAGCAATCAGATCCCTTGGATTGGCAGTCTGATAAACCACACGGCTGATCAGACGCTCCAGATCGTAAACAGGATTTAAATATTCCCGCAGTTCTTCCCTTGTGATCATATTATTATTCAACTCTGCAAGGGCATCCAAACGTGCCTCGATCTCATCCTTCTCGATCAAGGGCTGCTCGATAAAGGAGCGAAGCATTCTGGCCCCCATGGCTGTTTTTGTTTTATCCAGCACCCACAGCAGAGAACCGCGTTTCTGTTTTTCCAGCAGTGTTTCACACAGCTCCAGATTTCTTCTAGTAGAGCTGTCAATAATCATAAATTTATTGGTAGAATAAGGCTGAATACTGCTCATATGATCCAGGCTGGTTTTCTGAGTTTCGTACAGATATTTCAGCAACGCCCCCGCAGCGATCACACCGCAATCATAATCTTCCAGCCCAAGTCCGCTTAAGGAGGCAGTATGAAAATGATCAAGCAATGTGGACTTAGCCAGATCATCTCCGAAATACCATGATTCCAGATCATAAACAGCGATCCCCAGCCGGTGTTTTAAATCCTCCAGATCAATTCCACTCACATTGAAGGCTTCATTGCATACGATCTCAGCAGGTGCGAATTTACTGATTTCATCCAGCAGCTTTCTCTCAGAATCCACCTCTGTCACAAAATAATCTCCGGTAGATACATCTGCAGTAGAAACGCCATATTTATTTTCTGTGTACACAATACACATAATGTAATTGTTTTTCGATTCGTCCAATGCTCCGGCGTCAAAATTTGTACCCGGAGTAACAATGCGGACAACCTCCCGTTTTACCAGCCCTTTTGCGGTCTTCGGATCCTCCACCTGTTCGCAGATCGCTACTTTATGCCCCTTTGCTACCAGCCGGTTTAAATATCCCTCCACTGCGTGAAATGGAATGCCGCACATAGGCGCCCGTTCTTCCAGCCCGCAATTTTTTCCGGTAAGAGTAATTTCCAGTTCCTTGGAAGCAACCAGCGCATCGTCAAAGAACATTTCATAAAAATCCCCAAGCCGGTAAAAAAGAATACAATCTTTGTATTCTTCTTTTGTTTCCAGATATTTTTTCATCATTGGTGTCATTTCAGCCATTGATCTCATACCTTCCTTTCCAGCGGTCTGTATTTTTTCATGATCTCCTCTGCCACTTTGATACCATCCATAGCAGCAGAGGTAATGCCGCCGGCATATCCGGCGCCCTCGCCACAAGGGTATAAGCCTGATATCTCACTTTCCAATGTCTCATCTCTCATAATACGAACCGGCGATGAGGTCCGGCTCTCTACTCCCGAAAGAATCGCATCCTCCCGATCAAATCCTTTGATCTTTCCGGAAAATGCATGCATCCCTTCACAAAAAGCGTCATTCAGCTCCTGCGGCAGCAGGCTGCGAAGATTCGCAAATTTCTGCCTGCCCTTCTGACAGCTCATAAAAGCTCCATACCCTTCTGATATCTGATCTTTCTCAAAATCTGCAAAAAGCTGCTGCGGAATCCTGCCATCGCCCAGTTCATAAGCCCTTTTTTCCAACTCGCGTTGAAATACCATACCGGATAACGGGTGTAATGTACCGTAATCCTTTGGCGTAACAGAGACAATGATCGCACTGTTGGCATTTTGCCCATCCCGATTGCGATAGCTCATCCCATTTACTGCCAAACGTCCTTCCTCAGAAGACGCATTGACCACATAACCCCCAGGACACATACAAAAGGAATACACACTCCTCCCATTTGCGGAATGATAGGTTACCATGTAATCTGCCGCAGGTAAATGCTCCATATCTGCATCAGGAGCATACTGACCAACATTG
>CAZLZX010000027.1:0-20743 GCA_964564095.1 uncultured Eubacterium sp.
CCATGGGATACAATTACAATGGACGTCTGAGAAGTGCGGAAGTATTGCTGAAGGAAGATGGCAGTGCGCAGTTGATCCGCCGTGCCGAGACGCCGAAGGACTATTTTGCAACCTTTGATTGCTTTGATATTTTGAAGGATATGGACTACGATATCTGATGTCTGAGGGGATTGCGAAGCAGTTTTTATCATACATTCAGAAGTAATAACAATAAATTTTAGGGAAGGCAGGTAAAGTATTATGAAAAAGAATGTTATTGTAGGACAGTCAGGGGGACCAACCGCTGCGATTAATTCAAGTCTTGCAGGAGTTTACCGTACGGCAATGGATCGTGGAGCTAATAAAGTATATGGTATGCTTCACGGTGTACAGGGATTGTTAAAGGAAAAATATATTGATCTTTCAGATCATATTAAAACGGAGCTGGATGCGGAGCTGTTAAAGAGAACTCCGGCGGCATTCCTTGGCTCCTGTCGTTATAAGCTTCCGGAAATTCACGAGAACAGGGAGGTGTATGACAGAATTTTTGAAATTCTTGATAAGCTTGATATTGAGGCCTTTATTTATATCGGCGGTAATGATTCCATGGATACGATCAAGAAATTATCTGATTATGCTATTATTACGGGATTCCCGACCAGATTTATCGGATGCCCGAAGACCATTGATAATGATCTGGCGCTGACAGACCACACACCGGGATACGGAAGCGCTGCAAAGTATATCGGTACTTCTATGAAAGAGATCATACGGGATGGATTCTGTCTGGAGTATGAAAAAGGTGTTGTTACCATCGTAGAGATCATGGGACGTAATGCCGGCTGGCTGACAGGCGCCACTGCTTTGGCGAAGGAAGAAGACTGTGAAGGCCCGGACCTGATCTATTTACCGGAGGTTCCCTTTGATCTTCCGTCGTTTAGCGAAAAGGTAAAAACGCTACTGGAGAAAAAGACGTCGGTAGTTGTTGCTGTTTCAGAGGGTATTCGGATCGCTGACGGAACTTATGTATGTGAATTGGGCAGCAGCATTGACTTTGTAGATGCGTTTGGACACAAACAGTTATCCGGAACTGCATCATACCTTGCAAGCTTCATTGCAGGAGAGATCGGATGTAAGACCCGTGCAATCGAGTTCAGTACGCTGCAGCGTTCTGCTTCCCATCTGGCATCCCGCGTAGATATTCTGGAGGCTTATCAGGTTGGAGGTGCGGCTGTGAAGGCTGCTGATGAAGGCGATTCCGGTAAGATGGTAGTGCTTCAGAGATTGTCTGACGATCCATACCAGTGCGGAACAGAGGTAAAAGATGTGCATAAGATTGCGAATGACGAGAAGCTTGTTCCAAGAGAGTGGGTCAATGAAGACGGTACGTATGTGACAAATGATTTTATCTCTTATGTAAGACCTTTGATTCAGGGAGATGTGTCTCCGGTCATGGTAAATGGTATTCCAAGACATCTGTACACACCGAAGGAATTGAGCTACAGATAGGAATTTTTTGATACAAAATATTCATAAAAAACGGTTGCATTCTAAGTGGGAATATGATAATATACTTTGTGTTCGGTTGGCAGACAGCTGAGAAAAACTATAAAGTTTTTCCTGCTTGAATGCAGCAAATGCCGATGTGGCGGAATTGGCAGACGCACTTGACTCAAAATCAAGCGGTTAACCACCGTGCCGGTTCGAGTCCGGCCATCGGCATTTTATATGTAAAGAAGAGAGCCTGAAAACAGATTGTTTTCAGGCTTTTCTTGTATTTGTTCCTGTGAGAATATATAATGTAGACAGAAGAAACATGATATGCTTTCTCGTATGTTAGTGGAGGGAAAATTATGGCACAGGATATCATTGCTTCCAATTTTACGACGATCTGGGAGAGTAAAATAAACGACTGGTATGAGGATGAACAAAAAGGTCGAATCAGGGAAAAAACGGGAGACAGCCGTCAGGAAGTAACGGTGGAGCTCCGAAGCTGGGAAGATCTGTATTCGATACCGGATACGGCGGATCTACTGTCTGCTCTGGAAAGGGTTCCCTTTTATCGCTATATGATCCGATATCTGATCTATATTCATGCCAAAGACCTGGAAAATGCGGCGGCAGGAGCAGGGATTGACATGGGGAAGGAAAAGTGGGAAGAGTCTTTTGCCGACCTGGTCCTGAGAGAGATCGGGAAGGAAGGGATTCAGTCTCAGTATCTGGCTCTGTTGGCGCAGCTGGTCAATGCAGATTTTATTTCCAACCATTGTTCGGCGAAAAATAAAAAGGGCGAAGATGTAATATACGGAAATATCGGAGGCTCTAAGAAGTGGACATTGGAGGATCTTTTGAAGGTTCTCTGTGCAGAAACTGTGAACAGCGGCGACTTTTTTCTGTTAGCCTTTGGCCTGAATATGAAATATGAGGATATTTCTGTTTTTTTGAAAAAGGTGCTGAAACGGTCGGATCTGAATCTGTGGGATCCGGATGAGTTTCTGATCTATATCTGCTTTCAGTGTGTATCTGATAACAAGATCATTTTTTTCCGGGAGGCAAGGGGCGCCTATAAAGGCGTCAAAGGCAGAGCGGAAATTTTTCAGAAACCGGAAAAAACCGCTGACATAAGATCGGATCTGGAAAAGATATTGGCGGCTGTGAAGTCTGGAACCGGATTGGAAAAGTCGGGTCATGTGACGGAGGAGCTTTTAGAGGTTCTGGCAGGATACAAATATCTGTTAGAGCATAAGGGAGATTACAGGCGTACAGCGTTGAAAAGAGCAAATGAACTGCTCCGCGATTTCAAGGAGCAGAGTGAGGATGATATGGAGGAATATCTTGCATCCTTCAAAGAGACTCAGAATTTTGCAAGGGGAAATGTGCAGGTTTATTACGATTCCCAAAAGGGCGTCTGTGTTCCGGCAGGAACACATTTTATTCGCAGGATGACAAATGAACAGGGAGAGACGGAGGATATTCATTTTATCAGTCTGGCAGATGTCCAAGGCGAACCTGCAAAAATGGGGCTCGTAGAAATCACGGTACTTTGTACCGCACCTACACAGAAGCAGGAAAATAACAAGTTAAATACGGGATATTTGCCGAATAAATCGAAATTACATACAGAGATATCCGGCGTTGCAAATGTGAGGGCGTTTCATGCGCTGGCAAAGCCGGTAAAGAAAAAGAAGGAGACGGATTATCACGTCAGCGGAGTAGTACAGGCACAGTGTGAATATGGAACTGTTATTCCGAAGGGGGCGATCTTTACTGCTAATGGCTATGAATATGCCTCTACCAAAGAGATCGCATGCGAGACATATGTGGATGTGCCGGTGCAGTGCGCGTCTGCTGATGTGGAGACTACCATCAATCAGATTACGGAGATGGAACAGCCTGTGGATGGAGCGCTTCGGATAGGAAATACGAAGATCAGCCTGAGGTCTGTCAGTGAAAGCGCGGAAAACAGAGCGGGGGGCTCTCTGTATCGGTATCTCTATACCCCTGCGGGCGGACTTACTTATGAGGAGCAAAACATAAACAGACACAATTCGGAATTGTTAAACGAGATTCTGGAAGGAACGATGCTGTCCCCGACAAAGATCTGGCAGATTGAAAAAATGAAAAATATTGAAGTATCGAGAAACGATATTCTGACACTTTCTTTTCTTTGCCAGATGAGTGAGATCGAGTTTGATCAGGACGATTATATGGAGATCCGGGTAAAGAAAAGCGAGGAGAGTGCGGTAAGAAAAGAGCTTTTTGAGGAACGTTACGATGAATTTTTGCTGCGAACGAATCGTGACTTGAAAAGCTGTGGTTTTCAGGGACTATATCTGGTAAATCCATATGACTGTCTGCTGGCATACCTGACTACCTGTGCAGAGCCTTTGACAGCATTTCGGAACTTGTGGGGGGCATATCTGGACTATAAAAATCGCGCCGTTTAAAACAGGAAGCGTTTTATGTGAATCTGATCGGAAGATGGCTTTGGTGCGATGAGGTAAGAAGAATGAGTAATGGAAATAAAACCGGCTGCCGGATACCATTAAAGGGAAGCTTTGATCTGACCTTTCTGGATGTCAGGCAAAAATCATACGAGAGAAACATATTGATAGAAAAAGTCATTGGTCAGGGAAATTCCTGTATCTGCTATGCAGTTCGTGTTGATTTTGGCGGAAATAATGTTCATAAAATGATATTAAAACAGTTTTATCCGGATCCGGTATCGAACAGGGCGGAGATTAAAACGGAGGGACTGCGGATGGAGATCGCGGATTTTGATCAGCGCGGGGATCTGAAGCGCCTGGCAAAGCTGTTTGAACAATCTTATGAACTTCAGAATGAGCTGGCAAACACGGAAGAACTGATGGATATGATCGTTCGCCCTTACGAAAAATATTTTGATGGCGCTACTAAATATATCCTTTATGAAGCAAATTGCGGAGATAGTCTGGAAAAATGCAGGATCTCCGATGTGGAGGAAATACTGCGGCTGACAGTTAAATTAGCTTTTGCCCTGCACAGGCTTCATGAGAGGGGGATTCTCCACATGGATTTGAAGCCGGAAAATATTCTCTGGACAGGGCATAAAAATGTCAAATTTTTTGATTTCGATTCGGCGGTTCGGATGGAGCAAATCTCTCAGATGCACGGCATCCGGGGCGATATGTATCATATAGAGCTGCTGGCGCCGGAGCTTCGGGATCTTTCTGAATTTGAACAAAACAAAAGATTTCTGTTAAAACCACGGGTGGACGTTTATTCTGTAGGGGCTATGCTTTTTCATTGGTTTTTGGGACGTTATCCCAATGATGCGGACTGCAGTGATTTTTCCTGTGAGGGAGAGCTGCGGTCTGTCTATGAGAGACGGTTTCGGGGGAAATTTACCCAGGCAGAGCAGGAGCGTTTAACTCAGATTATAAAGAGAAGTATCAGTGCATCTGTGGGAAGGAAGGGACGATATCAAAGCGCCCGGGAGCTGGCAGATGACATACAGATCGTTATGGCGTCGGCGGTTTATGGCAAGGACAGTAAAAAAGAACGGGGAAGAAAGGCAAATTATAGTATTCTGGCTGCTTATCTGCTGTCCAAACATCCGTTGTATCCATATGCTTATAAGGATGAATCCGGGGTATGTATTTTAGATGTGGCTATTATCGGTCAGTCGGCAATGAGAGAAGCTTTTTTGAAACATATTTTTTCCTGTGGGCAGATGCTTGATACCCGCTTGAGGATCAGACTGATTTCCGAAGATGCCTTGCAATATATGGAAGTTTTGAAGCTGGCATGGCCGCAGCTTCCCGGTACTGTTCAGCTTTTTCGCAACGATAAGCGAATCAGAGGAGAGATTGACCTTTCGATTACAAAGGAGCCCTTGGCGGAATTTTATTTTTATAATGAAGAGTTTGCGCTTCATCATTATGAGAGTGTGCTTCATAGTGCAAAATATTTCCTGATAGCCGGAGATGACTGGGAGGGAAATTATAAAAGGGCCGGGAAACTGGCGGAGTGGATTTTGACGTATACAGTACTTCAGCCTGCCATATTTATCGGTTATGGAGATGACAGAGGGGACGGATATAACCTTCGGAAGATTCAGACCGACCATGAAAATCTTATATTAACCCCATTCGGCTGCAATGCCAGATATTCCATCTCAGAAAAAGATTTTAAAAACGGCATCGGAAAACAGGCGTTTATGATACATCAATATTATGCAAAAGAGTGGAAGCCGCAGGCGACGAAGAAAGAGCTGTGGAAAGATTTTACGTCCGATCCTTATAATGTGCGTTCTTCTATGAGAAGCGCGCTGGCGCTGCCATACAAATTTATATCTGTCGGACTGGATCTTGCAGAAGATGGCGCTGAAGATTTTCGGGAAGCTGTTTTAAGCGACAGTCAGGAAGCGAAGGCGAGATTAAATAAGCTCATCTATCTGGAGCACAAAAGCTGGTTGTGTTTTATGATCACAGAGGGATATCGGAAACCGACGTTTAAGGAGCTGCGAAAATATGCATTTTCCGGCAGAAATGATCAGAGAGACAAGAATCATAAATTGCATCCATGTATCTGCGACTGTTCATCGGAGTGTGGAGTTGTGCTGTCGAATCTTCCTTGCCGGGAATGGGACCGGGTCGTTCAGGAGGGCATCTCCTGTCAGCGCCGCGGAATAAATATTTGGGCAGATGTTTCTTATGATAATGATGTGGGGAAAGAGATACTTTACAGATTGGACGAACTGGATAAAATGTCTCTTATGCTTCATCAGATTTGCGAGGAAAAAACCCGGCTTCTTGATCTGTCCCATCAGTTTGTAAAGCTGAATTGGGAGCTTTCTCTGGAAGAAGCGGATGAAGTACATTTTGAAATTTTGCATCAGATGCAGAGGGCTTATGAGAAGATGCTGCAGGGGGGAAATGGCGCGAATCGCCTCTGGGAAGAGGTCTGCGCAGAGTTTCAGAAAAAACTGGATGAAATGGAGCGGACAAAGGGAATTTACAACGATGAGATCAAGGATGCGTTTACAATGATACGGGAGGATATGCGTGTGGTAAGAGAGCGGAATCTGTACCATGATTATAAGCGCAGTGATCTTACCAGCATCCGGGCGATTCCGGATTTGATTTTATAGAGCAGTGTGATAGAATGTAGAGCAGCTGCTTGAACTTTTGGATATGCGGAATGTATAACAGAAATTGATTATAAAACAGTTTGCCTGAAAAGCGTTTAAAAATCGTACAGTTTGCAGGGGAATTTATGCGGAGCTTTCCGGACGCAAGTACTTTTGCGGAAATGAGAAATTTCTGGCTGAAAATGACTGTTTTGTTGACGACAGTATCCATGACGGGCTGGAGCGGCTGCGTATTGAGGGAAAAGCATCTGTTTTGATTGCGGCCGATTACCGGTGCATTGGTACATAACGCAGGTTCCTGTCTGGTAGTTTTCATTGCCGCTTTACTGTATGATAGGAAATTTAATTGATTTTAAACATAATGGGCAGAAACTGTCAGGTCAGGCGGTTTCTGCCTTTTTTTTGAGATAAAAACGCCGGCGATAATTCCTGCAATTACACATAAAATACATATGTTTACTATAAGTAAACACAACTGAAAAATCCGGCATAAAAAAGAATTTTTTCGGGATGTTATATTTAGCTTAATAAAATAGAATCATTATAAAATGACTGAGATGTGTTATCGGGGGATTCCGTGATATCTTTTCGTCAGACTATAAAACCAGGAGATTTGATCATGACAATCATTATGAAAAATCAGGGACAAAGGACCAAAGCATACCGGCTTGGCGCCTGCAGCGCTATGGAGCAAAAAATGATAAAGGAAGGGAAAATACGTCTCCATGGGGATGGAAGATATGAAATATTTTCCCAAGAGGCGGTAAATGGGAGCGGGGAATTTGCAAAGCAGGGCGACTATTTTAAAATAGACTCTTCACGATACCCGTATCCAAATAAAAAGGAGTGGTTTGAGGCGCATCATCAATGGATCGGCGATGATGAGTATGTTCAGGTTCCCCAAATGCTCGAAGCATGGGAGGCGGGAGAGGCTATGACGCCAACGGTGGAATATTTGATCAGAACCGGACAGTTGACATTGAATACGGATGATCCGGATCGATATTTTGAAGCGGAGCTATGGGGAAGCGGACTGACAGCTTCTCAGGATGCGCTTGTAGTTATTTATGAGGTAACAAAGGATCACAATGGAGAAATCTGTTATGTAAATTTTAATTTTTTGGCAAGAAGTGAGTTTGAAAAGACCTATCATTATATTCAATGAGAATATCTTTGAGGGGAATATTTTGGACTGTGGATTTCGGAAATATAAAAAAAAGAAATTTTTTTCCGTGTTATAACTTATATATCAAATGAAGCACCAATCAAAATGAATGATGCAGGAGGGAGAGCATTCATGAAAAATTCATCTGGTAACATAAGTAACAATCCACTGTATCCGCCGAAGAAAGAGAGCGATGCCAAAGGAATTTTGCTGGCAGTTGCCTCTGTCATCGTTGCGATTATATGTCTGGTATTTATCGTGTCACATTTCAGCTATGCCATGCATCCTGAAAGAATGGGAACTGGCTGGGGGCGTGGGAATACAGTACAAACCAGTGAAAATGACCAGGGACTTGAGAATACAGTAGAAACCAGTGGAAATGACCAGGGACTTGGGAATACGGTACAGACCAGTGGAAACGATGTGCAGTCTGAGGATCTTGGCGAAAGCGTTTTACAGGATGACAGTTCTGATGAACCTGATATTATCGAGGAAAACGGCGATTATATATTGCCGAACAGCAGCACCATGTATTTAAGCCGGTCAGATATTGAACATCTGAATCAGGAGCAGCTTCGGATTGCAAGAAATGAGATCTTTGCCCGACATGGCAGGTCGTTTACGGATGAAGCATTGCAGCAGTATTTTGATTCAAAAGACTGGTATAGCGGCACGGTCGGTCCGGATGAATTTGATGCCGATGTGCTAAATGACTGTGAACGTGCGAATGTAACTTTGATCCAGTCCTATGAAGAAGAAATGGGTTATCGATAAAGGAGGAACACATATGTATATTTTTGATTTCTTAAAACGAATGACGCAGAAACAGAACATCCCGGTATTGATTTATCTGGGGGTTAACGTGCTGATCATCGGCGTTGTGTTTACCGCATTGTTTACCCTTCCCTTTGGATGGGGAGTGCTGGCGGGAGGCATTGTATACCTTGCGTCTATTATTGTGGCATTATCGCCCATCGGCGAATGGATCTTAAGACAGCAGACCGGCTGCAAGCCAGTCACAGATACCGCCGACATCCAGCGGCTGGAGCCATTATTTCATGAAGTATATGAAATGGCAAGAAAAGAGAATCCAATGATTTCTGAAGATGTTCGGCTTTTTATGAATGATGATATGGTACCGAACGCTTTTGCAACCGGTAGAAAGACCATGTGTGCAACCCGTGGGTTGTTACAATATTCAGATGCGGAGATCAAAGCAACACTGGGACATGAGTTTGGACATCTGGCTCACAAAGACACCGACCGTATTTTAGTCGTGGCGATCGGCAACACCATTATATCTATCATCTTTATGCTGATTCAGATCGGAATCATAATTGCTCACATCTGTGTAGCAATTGCAAGCATCTTCTCAAGACATGGATTCCTGATCTCCATCTTCAATGCGCTTGTTACATTCCTGTCACTGATCGTGCTTCGCGGTCTGATGAAAGCATGGACTGCGTTTGGCGTGGCTCTTTGTATGAAGACCAGCCGTGAAAATGAATTTCAGGCAGATGAATTTTCCTATCGTCTTGGATATGGAAATGAGCTGTGTTCCTTGTTAGGTTCTTTCGGAGATGAAAAACCGAAGGGCTTGTTCGCAAGTTTGGCAAGCAGCCATCCGCAGAGTTCAGCCCGTATCGACAGATTACAGAAGCTGGCAGCAGGATATATTGCAGCAGATGCGTGACCGTCCGGGAAACGCTGCCGCAGTCAGGATATAGAAATTAAAAATCAACTTGGAAAAAAAATATATAAGTAAAGCTGGTGAAACTTCATCGCATCAGGCGCATTTGGCGCCGGGCGATGGGTCACAATAATATGAAATGTACTCAGGGATGAAATGATTATGGCACAGGATTATGCAATCAGTTACGCAGATTTAAGAGCAATCGAGAACAACCTTCGTTCCATTCATGGAAATTTGGAAGTCGTTGATTCTAATGTAGGCACGGTAAATGACAATGTTAAGATTATATATGATGAAGTCGGGAAACTGGCGCAGGATTTTCATCAGTTTGTAAATCAGCAGCTATTGGCGAATCGATTGTCCCAGGCAGAGACGAGGCTGGTGCAGATCCGTCAGGAACTGGATAAAAAATATGGTCACTATGATCTGGTAAGGCGGACTACCACAGGTATCTTACAGGCGGATGACCTGGGAATCGTAAAAAAGGATACGATTACCAATGCTACGGAAGAACTGATGATATCCACGCCGAACTATTGGCTGGCGCCTGCGCTGGTGGCGCTGTCCGCATGGATCAGCGATAAACCGGAGCTGGCAGAAAAAGCATTGAGGGAGGCTATTAAACGCGACGATGAAAAGACATCACTGTTCTTTGCGTTGGTCTGCAGAAGAGCCGACAGAAAAACGGCGTGTCTTAAATGGGCGCAGCGTTATCTGGCAAATCAGAATGAAGAAGATCTGGACAGAAAGGCAATCATTATTTTAGATGCTTATGCCAGCGGACTCTTTGGGGCGGATTCGGAAGGACTGATCTCCAGGCAGATAGGCGATTGGCTGGAGCATCTGACGGAAAAACCGGGATTTGTAGAACAGCAGACATCTCAGTGGTCAGAAGCGATTAATCTTAAACGCAAACCGCTGACAGAAGATTCCTATACATATTTGAAAAAATACAGTCATACATGGCCGGAGCTGGCAGATATCATGGAGGGTGCAAATCTCCATGCAGAGATTCTTGATTATTTTACGGCGATTTTTGAACAGCAGAGTTCTACCGCTCCGATCAAAGCGCAGTTGGATGAAATATTGAACAGTCTGGTAACAGATTTTGATGATGAAGAGCTTCCTCTTCGGAAAAAAGAAAAATTTGAACAGTTTGTAGTCGACTATTTTGGCGATGAGGACAGGGCGCAGAAGAGTATGGATGTGGAAGAGACTGCATTTGAGACTCACAAGGATTTTACCCAGCTTCTTACAGATGTGGCTATGAAGCCGGAAAGCTCCCATTCCAGCGTGTCGACACAGAAATTTGCCATTGCATTATCCAAGGATTGGATTACAGATGCGTATAATGACGTGACAGCTAAAAACAGGATGAAGATTCCGACAGAGATCGAAATCAATGTGGATACGTTTAATGATAAAACGGCGGATGGATCCAATGAGACAGAAGTGCTGGAACGGTTTCACGCCTTGGTGGATAAAGAGAAAAAGGAGCAGTTGAACAACAATAAGCTCAGCGCTTTTGAACAGTACAGTATGTATGCAGGCATCGTTGTGGCGGCGCTGGGCGTGGTGGCAGCCATTGCAGGAGCAGGATTTTTGGGCATCCTGGCAATCATCGTCGGGCTTGGCATGATCATATATCACTTTTCTAAGAAGAAAAAAATAGAGGCAACCCGCCAGCGTATCGAAAAGCAGTTTGAAGAAAAACGTACAAACGGCGCGCAGATCATCCGCGCAATACTGGCAGAGGTTGTAGATTTCCGTTCTGAATTTGCGAAGAAAGATGCGGAAAGTGAAAAAGTAGTTGATTTCTTAGAGCAGATCAGTCCGGATCAATATGTAAAGAAACTGGCAGATTCCGGACGCCGGATCAAATTAGCAGAGTAATTACGGTATAGATCAACAAGGAGGAAAAGACATGGATGCAAGAGAAAGAGCAAATTTTATAAATTCGGTAGGTAGTACAACAGAAAAGAAATGCCCGAAATGCGGTGCAGAGAACGTGGAGGAGGCAATGTTTTGCGCCTCCTGCGGGACCTCGCTTAAAGCGGAAGAACCGATAAAAGAAGCCGTACAGGAGCCGGTAAAAGAAGCCGTACAGGAGCCGGTAAAAAAAGCTGTACAGGAGCCGGTAAAAGAAGCCGTACAGGAGCCGATACAAGAAACGGTTCAGGAACCGGAAAGCGCTTTTGCGAAGGGACTTCCGGAATGGGATATGGTTCCGCCGCAGGTAATGATCAGAAGGAAAGGAATGCGCTTATGAAAGCTCCCCATACATATGCGGAATGGTCCGATGTGCTGGACCTGTTAGAAAGAAAAACAGATGATGAAGGTGTCCTGGCTGCTATGCAGCAGGGCACACTGGAATGGCAAAGCGGCGTGGCAGAGCGGTTTTCCCAAAGGCTTGTCAACGCAGTAAATGCGCGAATGAATGCCGCTTCTGACAGAATGCAGAATCATATTAATCATGCAAATGGTCAGGAAAGGGTCATTATACAGGAATTACTGGCTCTTCGTAAAGAATTGGGTTTTTTGGCACAGTGCATGAATATTTCTGTTATTCCCGAAAGCGGGCGCCAGCAATATCAAAAGCTTGTGCGGGATCAGGCGGATACGATTCAGACCTCTATAGAGGATTGGGCCAGGCAGGATAGAAGCGGAAAGCTGACCTATTTGGTTCATAATCACAAAGTCAATGTGTTTTAAAACATATATTCCAATTGTTAAGCGGTTTTTTTCGACGGTTTTATGATATATTTCAAATTATTTCATAGGGTGGCCCCGGAGGTTCTTCGTCTCATTTTTCAACATGAGTAAAAGGATTTCCGGGGATTTTTGAAAATAGCTGAAAAAAATAATTTTTATTCCGTGTTAGGATGATAAAAAATAAATGATGACGCAAACGTCACACGTAGTGTGCAGGGAATATTCCCCCTGCCACAGATGCAATATCAATTTGGCAAAAGACAGGAGAAAAGCATATGAGTAATTTGGCAGAAAGCAAAGAATTATTGAAAAAATATTCTATCGCAAGGATTCCTCTGGTAGTGATCAATACGATTGAAAAAAGCAGAACACTGGATATTTTAAAGGAAGTTGCAGATGAATTGACGCTCTCCTTTTTTGTACATACCTTATCGAAAGGCGTTTATGACCTGACCACAGACAAGTCACTGAATGATGACAAGTCCATGTGGGGAGCTATTGATTATATGACAGAGCAGATGCGCCGCAGACAATATCTGACGATGATCTTTACAGAAGTGCCGGATTTAAGCGGCGATAATGCCGATTCCAAACAGATCTCAGATCTGGTCAATCTGGCGAATGAGTCCGGAGGCATGATCATTGTGCTGACCAACAATCCGATCTGGAATCAGCTCCAAAGACAGGGATTGATCGTAAAGATTGATATGCCGGATGAGGATGAAATGTATACCATTATTAAAGATTACATTGATGCGTATCGGACTGAGATCCCTATTGAGTGGGATGATATGGATATCCGCGAGGCGGCATCCCTGCTTGCGGGAGTAACGCGGATTGAGGCTGAAAATGTGATCGCAGCTTTGATCGCCAATAAGAGCATCAAAAAGAGCGATATGGATGAGGTGCGGTCCGCAAAGAACCGGCTGTTTTCAGATATTTCCGGGCTGGAAAAGATTGATGTGGATGACAGCGTAAAGGATGTGGGCGGACTGGAAGGCTTACAGAAATGGCTGAGAGAGAAAAAGGAATTGCTGACACCGGAAAAACGGGCGCTGCTTCGTTCTAAAGGACTGCGTCCGCCGAGAGGGATCCTGTTAGTCGGCGTACCGGGCTGCGGAAAGTCCATGTCAGCAAAATCCATTGCTGCCAACTGGAAACTGCCATTGTATCGGCTTGATTTCGCCACCGTGCAAGGCAGCTATGTGGGACAGTCGGAACAGCAGCTCAAGGATGCGTTGGCCACAGCAGAGAATGTATCGCCATGTATTTTATGGATCGACGAAATAGAAAAAGGCCTGTCAGGGGCAGGCGGCACCGGCGACGGCGGCGTTTCCACCAGAATGGTAGGACAGTTTTTGTTCTGGCTTCAGGAGTGTAAAAAGCAGGTATTTGTGGTTGCGACAGCCAATGACGTATCCATGCTGCCGTCGGAATTGTTGAGAAGGGGACGATTTGATGAACTGTTCTTTATTGACCTTCCAACACCTGATGAGCGCAGACAGATCCTGGCGCTGTATATGAGAAAATATCTTGGTCTGGATTCTACGGGACCTTTTGCAGATCAGGTAGTGGAGATGACCGACGGCTTTACGGGAGCGGATCTGGAATCTACCGTCAGAGATCTGGCATATCGAAAAATTGCAAACAGCGAGTTCGTACTGGATATGGAAAATATGGTTACCGCTTTTAACAATGTGGTGCCTTTATCCCAGACAAGTCCGGAGAAAATAGAAGCTATTCGGGAATGGGGGAAGGAGCGGGCGGTTCCGGCTTCCGGAAAACCCATTGGAGACAATGCGTTGGCGCAGAAATCTGCAAAGCCAAGGACGAGACAGGTATTGGTATAGCAGAATGCAGTTTTCCTGAAATAGAGGGCGGATCGAAAATGGCCGCCCTTCGGTAAAAATAATTCTCATAGATGATGAAATGGGAGGATCAGAGTATGTATACGTTTTTGGCAGTATTGTTTCTTATAGGCGCATGTTTTGTAGCGGCAGGTGTCGCGGGGAGGATCGGCGCTGCCGGATGGCAGGAAATCGATGCCAGTGTGGCAGCAGCGGTGGCGCTTTTGGTAACTTATGCGTTTCTTCTGCTCTGCTTTTCTTCTTTTGACGAATTGGCAAAGGGATTTGAAGGAATATGCGGCGGGATACCTTTTGTGGATAAGATTGCGGATTATGGCTCTTTAAGCGCATGTTTCAGGCAGGCTCCGGCAGAGGCGGCCAAGTCGTTTCTTGATGTAGTCATCCTTTCCGTCATTATCAATGTACTTTCCTTATTGCCGCTGACTTCCGGAAGTGCAGTAGGAAAATTTATGGTCAGACTGTTTACCGGAATCGTTATGTCATTGATTGCACTGTTTATTTTAAATTTTGTAGTAAAGACATCAGGTCCGTACCAGACGGTGGTATCATGGCTTGGCGGAATCATTGCCGTACTATCCGTGGGCAGTATCCCTCTGGCAATCATCGCGCTGATTCGTCAGCGGAAAGCCGGTGGCGTGGCCCTGGCGGCGGGAATCCTGCTGTTTTCCGGCGGCCGTATCATGGGAATTTTAAGAAGTGCGGTGTTACAGGCCATCGTATATGTTATCGGTATCGGATTGCTGGAAAAATATTTTGGAAATCTGGCAAACGGAGCGTCGCAGCTGGCGGCTATTGCAGTGGCATTTGCCCCATGTGTCGTTTTGATCATTGCTATCATCATTATATTAAAGCTCGTATTTTGATTTCATGAAATAACAAAATGAATCGTGGAGAGACGTTTCATTATAAAAAACCGGGAGGAAAAAATTATGCCAAAACCAATGTTGGAAACACCTCAGAAAACAGAAACTCATATGGAAAACAGATTGTCAGCAACAAAACGGCAGGATAACCGGCAGCAGGTACAGCAGATGGAGAAAATGAAGCTGGATCGGCTGCTGAGAAAGTCAAGATCCAAAGAATATATGGAAGCTTTGCACAAGCTGGATGCGGGAGGACATGTACATAATCACAGACAGGTGGAGGAGATCATAAATGGTATCCGAAAGGAATTTCCGGAGGTAGAGATAGAAGGAATTTTATTGGGAATCGTATCGATCTGTTATCTGGGAAAGCCATATGAAGTGCATACACTGGATCTGGCAGGAGGAATCATCGAGCACTATAAGGCAGGTCATGCCATGCCGGGAGGCTTGGAGAAGGCAAGAGGAATCGCACTTCATGGCGGATATGAGTTTGTAGAAGTATATGTGGATTGCTGCAGGGCGGTCAATTCCAATGGCGCAGTCTCAGTCATACCCGGGTAAATCTTTAGAAAAATCCGGGGCGGGATGAAGGTGGGAATCATCGAAATCCGACAGATTGCAGGCTTGATAGAAGAAAAAGCGAACGAAGACGGGAGGAACAAGGGATGAAATATTGTATTTATTGCGGATATGAATTAAAGGGAGGAGAGTCAAGCTGTCCAAACTGTAAAAAAGTATTTCCGGTAAAGATGTCAAAGCCGGAACAGATCAACGAGAAATCGGAACCGTTAAAGGATGAGCCGAAACAGTTCGATGAGAAGCCGGAAAAAAAGATGGAACAGGAATCAGAGGAAAAGAAGATCAATAAGTCAGAGAAACCTGAAAAAGAGAAAAACAAGACATTGATCTTTCTGTTGATCGTAGTGATCTGTGTAGCAGCGGCAGCAGTTGCGATCCTTGCAGGAAAAAATCATAAAGCAAATAAATTAAATGATACCTTACCTGAGACCGCCGTAGAAGATGATAATGACCAGGAGTTTATAAACAATGGTTTGCCGGACACAGATGTGACGGAGGAAGCGTATAGTTTGGACTTTGCAGAGGAGTCTATTGAACTTACCGGCGAAGGTGTTGCATATATGCCTGCTCTGAATACGAATATTCCGGATCTGTCGGAAATACATTGGGAATCCAGTGATCCGTCTGTTGCGGCGGTAGATGAGAACGGACAGGTAACGGCTGTGGCAGCGGGTACGGCAGTTATTACGGCATCCTGGAACGACCTGACCGCTTGCTGCGAGGTAACTTGTGACATAGCAGCTGTTCATGAATATGAATTTATTATTGCCGATTGTACCTGGGTGGAGGCAAAGCAGGACTGCCTGGATCGGGGCGGATACTTAATAAATATCGACAGCCAGGAAGAGTATGATTATATTTTAAATAAGATTCAGGAACAGAATATGCAGGATAAGGTGTTCTATCTTGGCGGCGGCCGCTCCATCGACAGCAATGCGTACTATTGGATCAGTAAGGATAATCAGTTTACCGGGGAGGCGTTAAATGGGAATGATTCCACATGGTGCAGCGGAAACTGGATGGCGAATGAGCCCAGTTATCGGGATGGCGATACGACAGAGAATATCATGATTATGTTCTTCTACAAAGGAGAAAACCGATGGGTATGGAATGATGCGCCGAATGATATTACAACGTATTACAGTGGAAAGACAGGTTATATTTGTGAGTATGAAAACTAGAGCAATGGTCCGGAAAATGAAAAAACATAAGAGCGCTGTGATAAGCGTATGCCTGATGCTCTGCCTTACGGCAGGGCTTTTGGGCGGCTGCGGCACAAAGGAACAGGAGCAGAAAGGACAGAGTGTTTCTGACAGTTCCCCTGCAGAGCAGGAAAATGAAGTGAAGGATCAGGAGCTATCCGAAGAGGAACTTTTGGCGGAAAAAGTACAAAAGAAGCTGGATCAAATGACACTTGAACAAAAGATCGCACAGATGTTTATCATTACCCCGGAGTCCCTGACCGGTGTAGGTACGGCCGTGCAGGCGGGAGCTCAAACAAGGGCATGTATAGAGGAATACCCTGTGGGCGGCGTCATTTATATGGGCGCAAACCTGAAAAATCCGGATCAGACGAGACAGATGCTTACTAATACAATGCAGTACAGTCAGGAGGTCATAGGGCTTCCAATGTTCTTAGCTGTGGATGAGGAAGGCGGCACGGTAGCAAGGGTGGCGTCGAATACTGCTTTTGGAGTGGAAGATGTTGGTAATATGAGCGCTATCGGAGCTTCCGGGGATGTGACGAAAGCCTATGAAGCCGGTAAAACGATAGGTTCTTACTTAAATGATCTGGGATTTAATCTGGATTTCGCTCCGGTGGCGGATGTGCTGACGAACAGTGAAAATCAGGTAGTAAAACAGCGAAGCTTTGGCTCAGACGCAGAGCTGGTCAGCCAGATGACTGCCCGGGAAGTAAAAGGACTGGAAGAAGAGGGCGTGCTGGCATGTATCAAGCATTTTCCGGGACATGGGGCTGCCGGCGGAGATACCCACGAGGGTCCGGTTATCGTTTCAAAAACCCTGGAGGAATTAAAACAGGCAGAGCTAAAGCCGTTTGAAAACCAGATCCGGGAAGGAATTTCATTTATCATGGTAGGACATTTTGCTGTTCCTGAGATAACCGGGGATCAGACCCCCTGTTCTCTGTCTTCTGCCATTGTGACAGATTTACTGCGAGATGAAATGGGCTATGAGGGCATTATTATCACGGACGGATTGAATATGGGGGCGGTAAGCGACAGTTATTCCTCTGAGGATGCGGCAGCGCTGGCGGTAAAGGCAGGGGCAGATATCCTGCTGATGCCGGCGGATTTCAAGAGCGCTTATGAAGGCTTGTTGACAGCAGTAAATGAAGGTACGATTTCACAGGAACGTATCGATGAATCTGTGACCCGTATTCTAAAAGTAAAAATGCAGATGGACAGCTATCAGGAGATAGCTGCTGATGCCGGACAGGATCAGTCAAAACAAAAGCTGGTAGTTATAGATCCGGGGCATCAGAGAAAAGGAAACAGTGAACAGGAGCCTGTGGGGCCGGGAGCTTCACAGACCAAAAACAAAGTAACCGGCGGAACCAGTGGAGTAAGCACCGGAACGGCAGAGTATGAATTGAATCTGACAGTTTCTTTAAAGCTCCAAAAGGAGCTGGAGGCCAGGGGTTATCAGGTCATTATGACGCGAACGTCTCATGACGTGAATCTTTCTAATAGTGAGAGAGCCGCCATCGCCAATGATAACAATGCGGATGCTTTTGTAAGAATTCATGCGGACGGTTCGGAGAACAGCAGTACAAACGGAATGATGACCATCTGTCAGACATCCTCCAATCCGTACAATGCGAAATGGTACAGTGAAAGTAAAGCTTTGGCAACGGCTATTCTTGACAATATGGTAGCACAGACCGGAGCTCACAGGAATAAGGTATGGGAGACAGATACCATGTCCGGTATCAACTGGGCGGATGTGCCTGCAACCATCATTGAAATGGGGTATATGACGAATCCGGAAGAGGACCAAAAGATGGCGACGGATGACTATCAAAATAAAATTGTTCAGGGGATTGCAGATGGGCTGGATGAATACTTTGGGTATTGATTCTGGAATTCTATGATATAAATGTTGTGATAGTCATAAGAATTGAAATCATAAGAATTTTAATATAAAACTTGACATATCCGGAAATAAGTTTTAAAATTTTTAAAAATGTAATAACGCAAACCGTTGAAGCGGAGATAAAAGCAGTTGTGCGCGCACAGAGAGTCCGGGGAGCTGAGAGCCGGGTCGTAAAGCAGGCTGCCAAATGGACCGCTGAGGGCGCATGGAACGGCTGATTTTTAATATACCAGTGAGATTTTGCAGATCTGAGAGAATTGGTGTGCAGTAGAGAGGTATATGATACGGCAGCTTAGTATGATGTGACGTGAGGGCATACGTCAGTTGCCAGAGATATGATAGTATCTTGCAGAGCGTGCAGCCAAAGGCTGCAAATCAAGGTGGCACCGCGGGAAATGTATTGAATACCCGTCCTTGACAGACAATGAATGTGAGTTGTCTGCCAGGGATGGGTTTTTTGATGTTCTGAAATATCTGGAAAGAATCATCATATATAAAATTGAAACGATCATATCCGGGCAGCAACAGGATAGGAGGTTACGATGTATCCAACATTAGAGAAAGTAAAAGAAATAGCGAACAGTGGTTCTTATAACAGGATTCCGGTGGCGATGGAGCTTTATGCGGACCGCTTCACACCGGTAGAAATCATGCGTACACTGAAAGCAGCCAGCAGACATTGTTATTTGCTGGAGAGCGCGGAGAATAATCAAAAATGGGGACGATATTCATTCATGGGCTATGCGCCGGTCATGGAAATTACCTGTATGGACGGTCGGCTGACCATCACATCCGGTGCGGAAGATGAATATCAGGAGAAAAGGACGATCCGGACAGATCATCCAAAGGATGCGGTCAGAGAAATTTTAAAGGAATATAAAAGTCCTACGCTGGAAGGGATGCCTCCTTTTACCGGCGGTCTGGTAGGATATTTTTCCTATGATTATATCCGCTATGCGGAACCGACACTGAAAAATGAGAAAATGATGCAGACAGATTTCAGAGATGTGGATTTGATGCTCTTTGATAAAGTCATTGTTTTTGACCATTACAGGCAGAAAGTGATCCTGATCGCCGGCGTCAATACGAAAGATCCGGAAGCTTCTTACAAAAAAGCAGGACAGGAGCTGGAAGAGATGGCCCGTCTCTTAAAGAGCGGGGCCAGAGCGGATATCAAACCGTTCCGTATGCAGGGCGAGCTGAAACCGGAATATCCCAGGGAGCAGTATTGCCGTATGGTGGAAAAAGCAAAACACTATATTCATGAGGGAGATATTTTCCAGGTGGTTTTGTCAGATCCTATGACGGCGGCTGCCAGTGGAAGTCTCTTTGACGTATACCGTGTGCTCCGTACCACAAATCCATCTCCTTATATGTTCTATTTTTCCAGTGATGATATTGAGATTGCAGGAGCATCTCCGGAGACACTGGTTCATCTGGAAAATGGAAAGCTCCATACGTTTCCATTGGCGGGCACGCGCCCAAGAGGAAAAACAGAGGAGGAGGATCAACAGCTTGAAGCGGAGCTTTTGGCGGATGAAAAGGAACGTGCGGAGCATAATATGCTGGTGGATCTGGGAAGGAATGATCTTGGAAAAGTCAGTGAGCTTGGCAGTGTATTTGTAGAAAAATATATGGAGATCGAGCGTTACTCCCATGTTATGCATATCGGTTCTACTGTTTGCGGAACGATTCACAAAGACTGTGATGCTATGGACGCTATGGATTCTATATTGCCGGCGGGAACCCTTTCGGGTGCGCCTAAGATTCGCGCTTGTGAGATCATAGATGAGTTGGAGAGCAGAAAACGCGGCATTTACGGAGGAGCGGTAGGGTATCTGGATTTTGCGGGAAATATGGATACCTGCATTGCGATCCGCTTAGCTTACAAAAAGAATGGAACCGTATGTGTACAGTCCGGTGCTGGTATCGTGGCTGACAGTGTACCTGAAAATGAGTTCATGGAATGCCAGAACAAAGCGAGAGCAGTAACAAATGCATTGAAAATGGCAGAGGAGGGACTGGAATGATAGTATTGATCGATAATTATGACAGCTTTGTATATAACCTGTATCAGTTGATCGGAAGTATCCGGAGTGATATCCGCGTATATCGAAACGACCATATCACGGTAGA
>CAZLZX010000028.1:0-20476 GCA_964564095.1 uncultured Eubacterium sp.
GATTGCAGTTTCAATCTTCGGCTGCATCGTGCCTGCTCCGAACTGACCTTCGGCAATATATTGTTCAGCCTGCTGACAATTCATTTTTGTGATCGGAGTTTCATTGTCTTCTCCATAATTCAGGCAGACACATTCCTCCCCTGTGAGGATTACCAGCATATCTGCATCAATCCCCTTTGCCAGGGCTCCCGCAATGAGGTCCTTCTCAATTACTGCGCTTGCCCCTTTCAGCGAATGTCCCTGCTCCAGAACAGGAATACCGCCGCCGCCGGCAGCAATTACGATCTGATCCGCATCCAGCAAAGCCTTCACTGCATCCAATTCTATAATTTCATGGGGCTTCGGCGCAGCTACGATACGGCGATATCCATCCTCTACCTTTGTAACATGATTTCCTTTTTTCTCTTCTGTTTCTGCTTCTTCCTCTGTCATAACACGCCCGATAATCTTTGTTGGCGCATAAAATGCATCATCATAAGGATCTACTGTTACCTGGGTCAATATTGTGGACACGGTTTTATAAATTCCCCGCCCCATCAGTTCCGTACGGATTGCATTCTGTAAATCGTATCCGATATAGCCCTGACTCATAGCCGAGCACACAGACATCGGTGTAGATGTGTATTCCGGATATAACCGATGAAATTCTGCCATAGCTGTATGAATCATTCCCACCTGGGGACCGTTGCTATGTGTAACAACGACCTGACAATCATTCTGAATCAGGTCTGCAATTGCCTTTGCAGCTTCCTTCGTTGCTTTTTTCTGTTTTGGAAGTGTAACGCCTAACGCATCGTGTCCCAAAGCAATTACGACTTTTCTTTTCTTCATACTATATGCCTCCATCCATATTCAACAATCAGATACTTTCATGCTCTGATATTCCTTCTCATTTTTAAAAATAGATAGAGATATTTTACCACATTTTTCATTGATATACAATTATGAGCAATGCAAAACCAGAAAAGGATATCTCACACATTTCCTGTTAACCTAACCAAAATGCAAACAGGAGACATATTTCCCAAACTCTTCGCATACCCGATTGCCGTCTGGCGCTCAGAGCTTGGCTATATGTCCCCTGCCGCATACTTTTTAAAAAATTACATGCAATTTACTGTGTTTTACTGCCCAGTGTTACATTTATCGTCATTTCTTCATAGGCTCCATTATTCGTCCGCTGAACTTTTACTTCAACTTCAGTTCCTGCTTCATAGTATTCCAGGCGTTCCTTTAAAGTTTCCATGGAAGCAACCTTGTGACCGTCGAACTCGGTTATAATGTCGCCTTTTACGATACCAGCCTGCTGTGCAGCGCTGCCCTCAGACACCTGGGCCACATATACGCCTTCCGGCATATTGTAAGTCTGTGCCACGTCACTGCTTACATCTACGCCGCTGATACCAAGATATGCGCTCTTTGACGCATCTACTTTTTCTCTTGTGATCAACTCATCAATAATCGGCTGTGCATTGGAAATCGGAATCGCATATCCCATTCCCTCTACTGTAGTATCGGAATATTTTACAGAATTAATACCGATCACTTCGCCATTCATATTCAGAAGCGCTCCGCCACTGTTTCCCGGATTGATAGCTGCATCTGTCTGAATCAGCTCATTTGTAACAGTCGTTCCTGTGCTGGAATCTGTTGTAGACACTTCACGATTTAAGGCACTGATAACACCTGTTGTTACAGACTGTCCGTAACCAAGCGCATTACCAATCGCCACTGCGGATTCTCCAACCTCCAAGTCAGAGGAATCTCCCAAGGTTGCAATTTTAATAGAAGAAAGCGTATCCGATTTCATGGAAGATTTGGATACCGACACAACCGCCAGATCTGAGCTTGGGTCAGTTCCCTTAATCTGAGCAGATACGGTCTCATTATCCACAAAGCAAACGGTCAGAGAAGAGCTTCCCTGCACAACATGATTATTTGTCGCAATGTATAGGTTCTCATCGTCTTCTGCTACGATAATGCCGGATCCTGCACTTTCGCCTTCATAGGTCTGTGACTGTCCGAACATATTATAATATTCAGTCTGACTCATACTCGTAATGGATACGATAGATGGCATAACATTTTCAACAATATCGGAAACGTCCTTTACCGTAACCGCTGTGCTGACCTGGGTCTTATCTACGGAACCGCTTCCCGTACTGGTAGGTGTTCCTGTGATTGCATTTTGAGTGCTGCCGCCTCCAATGTGAGCCACTCCCTGAAAAATACCACCTGCCACAAGTCCGAACACTGCTGCCAGAACCGCACATTTTACTACTGCCATACCAAAGGATTTTTTCTTTCCTGAGGTGCTGCCGCCCCTATGGGCTTTAAAACGAATGCCACGTTTCTTTTTGCCGTCAGAAGGTTCTGTTTCTGAAGCAGCTCTATAATAAGTATCCTGTGGATTCTTATATGATGTTCCCTGGGCATAGCTCTGCGATGCTCCCTGGGTATAATTCTGTGATGCTCCCTGAGTATAGCTCTGCGATGCTCCCTGAGTATAGCTCTGCGATGTTCCCTGGGTATAATTCTGCGATGCTCCCTGGGTATAATTCTGTGATGTTCCCTGGGTATACGTCTGGGCATTCCGATATATATTCTCCTGACGTTTTGTGACATCATCCCGTCTGGCATCATAGTCGCCCTCATGTGCCGCACTGTTTTGTTCTTTATCCCTGTAATTGTATGAATACAAGGAATCAGAAGATTTAGAAGGCTGCTCCATATTTTCATTAGAATCATTCATCCGATCTGAATCATAGCCTTCGTTTGGATTAAATGTATTATCCATAATTATTACTCCTTTCATCCTTTCGATATCTGATTTTTTATTACAGGTATAGTCTATCTGTTATTTGTGTTCGTTCTGTGTTCAATATTTTAAAAAAGTTTGTTTTTTGTCCTACTATGGATATAGAGCCAGCTATCCGCATAGTCCTCCCGCTCTTTCTGCGTCATTTTCACATAACGTTCATATGTCAGCTTTACAGGCTCCATTTGTATCCTTCCACATTTGAAGCACTCCACATCCACTCTTCTGGATACAGTCCGTATCCAGCCGCAATCCGGGCAAATATATAATTTCATCCTTTATTTTCCTCTCCTCAATGAGAAATCTGCTGCATTTCTCTTTTTATCACACATAATCCCTTTAACATCTTACATATCTATGATAAAAAAGGGACATAGAAAACTATGCCCCAAATTGTTTACTCAATTGTATCATCATCCTGGTCATCATCCGAACCATCATCCAATGAATACTGATCCCTTACGGCGCTGTCCCGTGTTTTGCCAGTCTCATTGATAATTAAATCGTTATATTTCTGCACTTTCTCAGACGGCGTGTACTCTTCACTGCCATATAACAGCTCATGCAGCTCCTCTACATTTGTTATCAGATCACATGGAATAACACAATTTCCTTTTGACTTTGATACGGTCAACGTAGTTCTCTCAAACGGGAAGCCTCGGCTTTCAGACATATCATATCCCAAAATAGAAGATGCCAGTGTAATCATCGTTCCGGTAGACATATCTGTCTTGATCTCCGGGAAAATCTCAGTGATCACTGCGTTTAAGGTCTTCAGGTCGGCTGTCTTTATTTTCTGGAATGCCTGTGAAAGAACAATTCTCTGACGCTCCGCACGTTTGAAATCCCCGCCCGCCGTATATCTGATTCGGGAGTAAGCCACAGCCTGTACACCATCCAAAGTATGCACACCGGTGGTCTGTATATGCTCCGACGTTTTACCGATTATCTCGCCTGTGTGATCAATGTACTCATTGATATATTCAATCTCGTCTTCTTCAATCTCAACTTCCACTCCTCCAAGAAGATCAATGACATCTGCCACTGCTGAGAAATCAAATGCCACATAATTATCAATATCCAGATCCAGATTTTTATTCAGCATACTGATCGCACGTTCCGGGCCGCCTCTGGCGTATGCGGAATTGGCTTTCTGCAAATTCGTGCTTTCATCTTTGCTGGATACATCCAAAAATGTATCTCGATATACGGAAACCATACGAATCTCTTTCGTATCATTGTTGATGCTGACAATCATGATAACATCGCTGTTTCCGCCTTCGTAATTCCCTTCCGAACGATTGTCCAGGCCAAACAATGCAATATCCGTATAACCAGTAAGCTTTTCCTTTGTTTCTTCATCCAGTTCGCTCTTCTCTACCTTCGCAGCGTCCAGCTCTGTTCTGTCTATCAAATTCAGTTTGGATGTCACATACAATCCGCCTAATAATATAACCAGTATTAAAATTTCAACAATAAATAATATTAGTTTTCTTTTTCTTCTCTGTCTGCTTGTCCTTTTTCTCTTACGTCCTGCCATCTAAGCATCTCCATATTCCAATTAAAAATTGCTGTCGACACTTTATAATACAGCAAGATTTGTAAAAGAACAACTATCTTTTCATTAATTTTTTATGAAATTCAAAAAAAGATTCCCTTTCAGGAACAAATCCCCTATCCTGCATAATCAGGATAGAGGATCCAGTGTTTTACACATAATGTTCTTTTAAGTATGTGTCTAAATAATTTACCACAATACCTAGTTTGTTTCAATAATTGGCTTTTGACATTCAATATACTTTTTCTTTACAAATTTCTTTTAACCAGATTGTTTTCGCATAAGCTGTTACAATCTTTTCATACTTTAGATTTTTTCCTGTTCACACAACCCCTTCTCTTATGTACTTTTCTGCAAACAAGCACATAAAGTCATCAGGGCATATTGCAGGTTTTAAACCTGCAATACTTACGATACCGCCTCTTCCTGCGGTTCTCTCCCGATGTCCAAACCGAAACGGCATTGTTATATGCCATTTAATGCCCAAATCTTATTTCGCCATATCGTCAATCAGTTTCTGAATCTGTTCCAATTCTTCAGGATCAACTTTTTTACCCTTGAAAAAGGCTGTCAGGAAAGCAGATGGAGAGCCATTGCCCCAAAATTCAACAAAATTGGTCATCTCTTTTGCTCTGTAGTCGCTTTCCTTTACTAACGGATGGTAAGTATAAATCTTTCCGTTTCTTGTCATTTTCAGGAAATCCTTCTGTACCAGATGTGCCAGATATGTGGACACTGTCTGCGGTCTCCAGTCTTTGTGATACCGATCGTTTACCAGTGAAACAACCTCTGATAACACTAAATCCTGTGGAGTATCCCAGATACATTTCATTACTAATAATTCGGCATTGGTCAATTCATTCTTAAGCATTTTTGTCATCCTCTCTATGCATAGAAAATTTTCGTTTTACATAAGAGCATCATAGCATGTCGGCGCATTTTTTTCAACAACTCATATTAAAAGTATTGATCAAAAACGCCATCTTAAATGAATCCCGCGGAACTTACTCCCATGTACCTGTTCATTTTATGATGCCTTGTTTACAGTAATCTTATTGTAGCACCTTTCCGTAAAAATTTCAACTACCAGTATAATTGTTAGTCTAATTTAATGAATATAATTCTAGTTTTTCTTTATTTTCCACAAATTTTCATGCAATTTTCACAATTTTTTTATTTTACTGAGCCTTTAACACCTCCAAGGCTTTTTGTATCTGATTATCCAAACTGTAATCATAACTCTGGTCTTCATTTCCTAAAAATTCATATTCCAGTTCAATATCCGGATCAATGCCGGTTCCCTGAATACAAATACCATTCGGCGTATAATATCTGCTGGTAGTCATCTTCATGGCGCTGCCATCCTTCAATTCCTGCAATCCCTGAACAATTCCCTTTCCAAAGGTCGTCGTTCCGATCAGAGTACCGCATTCCCGATCCTTGACCGCACCTGCAAATATCTCGGATGCGCTGGCGCTGTTCTCGTTTACCAACACTACCAGAGGCACCTGCAGCGTCTTTTCTCCTGTGGAAACATATTCCTGCCGGTTATGATATTTATCCTCGGTATATACGATCATTCCTTCCGGTACAATATCCTGGAGAATATCTGTCACAGACGAAAGCATTCCTCCCGGATTATTTCGCAGATCCACGATCAGGCCCGTCATCCCCTGCTGTTTCAGATCATCCAGCGCAGCCTCAAACTGACCTGTCGTATTTTCTACAAACTCCGTAATCTGAATATATCCCGTCTTATCCGCCAACATTGTATACTCCACGGTAGCAATATCCAGCTTCGCTCTTGTAATCTCCATATCCAGATAGCGATTCTCTGACTCCCGGTAAACATTGACATTTACTTTTGTTCCCTCTTCGCCCTTTAAATGCGTAACAAATTCACTGAGTTCCATACTGGCGGCCTTATAATCATCTGCTTTCACAATAATATCGCCCACCATCAGTCCGGCTTCAGCCGCAGGAGATCCCTCCTGCACCTTGATAACGGTAATCTGCTTTGTTTCCTGATCCTGCTGTAAAGTCGCACCAATACCAGAATAACTTCCTGCAATACTGCTGTTGAACATTTCTTCGTATTCATCCTTTGTATAATACTGGGAATATTCATCCAAAGCATTAAACAATCCCTGATAAATCCCCTCTTTTAATGCCTCAGCATCTACCTCTTCATAGTAACCGGCCTGAATATTCGCCGCCAGATAATTGATCTTATCCACAGTATCCTGATCCAAAACAGAATCATAAGATTGTACTTTACTAACCTGTTCTCCATCCTCTGTGACAGTTACCCTGACTTGCGTTTTCTGATGGCGGTTATTGTTTAACATACTTCCCGCAAATACCAGAATCGCACATATAACAACCGCCGCCAGCACCCCATGACAAACGCCTTTTTGATACATCTTTTTTTGAATATCCTTTTCTTCCATACACTTTGCCTTTCAAAACCAGTTTTTTATTCATGACGACAGGTTGCCCGCAGAGCGCCTAATCATTTTATTTCAAATAATCCCATGGGCTTACATAGCTTCCATTTACCTGTACTCCAAAATGTAAATGGTTACCGGTTGAAATACCGGTACTTCCCACATAGGCAATAACCTGACCCTTGCTTACTTTCTGTCCTGCCGACACGGCCACGGAAGAACAATGCATATAAACCGTATAAATACCGCCTCCATGACTGACTACCACATAATTTCCGGCGCCGTTTGGCTGATATGCCACATTAAATACCGTACCGTCCGCCGCAGCTACAATATTAGAGCCATAGGGAGCTCCTATATCAATTCCCTTATGATAGGATGATGCTCCGGCTGTGGGCGAGGTTCGATACCCAAAATCGCTGGTTATCCTCTGGCTGGCAGGACATGGCCAGGTAAACACACCGCCTGTGTAGGCATTGCTGTTATGTATATTACCGGATAAGCCTCCTGATGACGAGCTTCCGGACGCAGACGAAGAGCTGCCGGAGGCAGATGAAGAATTTCCGGAGGACGATGAAGAACTGCCGGAAGCCGTATTTCCGGTGGATGCCTCATTCTCCTGTTGCTTCTTCGCTTCTTCTGCCTTTTTTGCCTCTTCTTCCTTACGCTTTTGCTCTGCAGCCTGAATCTGTGCAATAATCTCATTTTGAGCTGCAATCTCAGCCTCGATCTCCTTTGCCTCGATTTCAGCTTCGGACAGATCAGCATTGATGCTGTTCAGCTGCTGTTCTTTTTCTTTCATAAGCAGATCAACCGCATTCTTTTCCTCTTCCAACTGCTGCTCCATAGTCTCTATCTGCGCTTTATCCTGCTCCAGAGTTTCTTTTGCTTCTGTCACAAAGGCTACCGTCTCCTGATATTTTTCCAACTGCTGCCGGTCATACTGATTGATCATATACATGTACTGTGCCTGATTTAAAAACTCTGAAAAAGACGAACAGGACAACAGCATTGTAATGGCGTTCATGCTCCCATATGATTCATACATATATTTAATACGTATTTTCATATTTTCAAACTGCTGCGATTCTTCCTGCTCCGCCTGTGATAACTGCTCCTGCGTCTCCTCAAGTTCAATTTCCTTTTGTTCAAGTTCAGTTTTAAGATCTTCGATCCTGCCTGAAATGTCGGTAAGCTTCTGATCTAACGCACTGATAGCGCTCTCGGCATCCTGTTTGCTGTCTTTCAGGCTGTTTATTAGTTCTTTTGCTTCATCCAGATCTCCCTGCAGCGACTCCTTTTCCTTCTGTGCATTGCTCATGCTGCCGGCATACACACTTCCTGCCGAAGAAAATACTACTGCAATTGCCACTGCAATTGCCATACCGCGCAGACATGTCATTCTCCTTTGATTCTTCATAATTCCTCTTTATTCCATATAATATCGGTTATCAATACTCTATGATCCCGAATAGTCGAAAAGCAACGCAAAACAAACTATTACCTGTTTTGCGCTGCTTACCATCTTTTGCAACAAATAGTTTACACGTGTAAATGACGATGAAGCGTCACACGGCTTCCAACGAAACCGATACCTACACCCAGGATCAAACCAACCGGAAGCAATACCTTAAAAATAGAATTAGCCGAAATGAAGGTAAGCATATTATTCAGGAAATTAAATTTATCTCCCACATACATAATAATCTTTCCATACATTCCATAAAGCACAGCCAATGGTATGATAGAACCAATCAGACCGATCAGCACACCTTCCACAATAAACGGCGCTCTGACGAAAAAGTCTGTTGCTCCGATCAGCTTCATGATCTTAATCTCTTCCTTACGAACTGTGATACCGGTATTGACCGTATTACTGATCAAAAATACTGCCACACAGATCAGTATGGCAATGATCGCCACAGACACATATCCGATCAGCCTGTTAAAGTCCGTAAGTACGTTTGCAGCCTGCTCTGACTGATTTACCTGACGGATACCATCCATCTCCTCCAGTTCAGCTACCAGATCGCTCTGAAGAGAGACATCTTCCATGTAGATATCATAATGAGCAGACTCAGCAAGGGGATTGTCATTGGCAAAGCCTTCTGCAGCTTCCTCCTTGCCCTCAAAATAAATGTCTTTATATTCTTCCCATGCCTGTTCAGCAGAAATATACTCTACATCCGTAACAATATCACTCGCTGCGATCTTATCGCCAATTGCTTCTATCTGATCCTCCGTAAGCTCACTATCCAGAAATGCAGTAACGGCAACGCCGGATTCCACATTCTTTACCACACTCTGAAAATTCATAACTACGGCATAAAAAATACCAAACATAAAAATACATGCTGCCATAGTAGCGATAGAGGCAATAGAAAACATCTTATTTCTCAATATATTTTTACAGCCCTGTTTCAATGTATAAAAAAATGTACCGACTTTCATTACTCTTCACCGCCCATCTGTCCGTCGCTTACCACTTCGCCCTGTTTAATGGTAATCACACGTTTTTTCATTTGATTCACAATATCTACATTGTGGGTTACAACAAGAACGGTGGTTCCCCTGGCATTGATCTCCTCCAGCAGATTCATGATCTCCCAGGCATTATTCACATCCAGATTACCGGTAGGCTCATCTGCCAGCAGTATCTTTGGCTGATTGACTAAAGCTCTGGCAATCGCCACACGCTGCTGCTCTCCGCCGGAAAGCTGCGTCGGTCTTGATTTATATTTCGCCGCAAGTCCTACCAAAGACAAAATCCTCGGCACATTTTTCTTGATGGAGCGGTTTGACGCTGATACGACACGCTGCGCAAAAGCAACATTCTCATAGACATCCCGGTCTTTCAAAAGACGGAAATCCTGGAATACGCATCCGATGTTTCTGCGATAATAGGGAATATTTCTGTGACTGACCTTTGCCAGCTCCTTTTTATTTACGATAATCCTTCCTTTGGTAGGCTCCAGCTCCTTGGTCAACAGCTTGATCAAAGTAGACTTACCTGAACCACTATCTCCCATAATAAACACAAACTCCCCGGCATTAATATGCAGACTTATGTCATGCAATGCCGGCACACCTTCTACGTACTCTTTGCTGACGTGCTCAAATGTAATCATATGTTCCTCCTGTTAATAATCCAATGATTCCATATACTTCATGTACTTCACAACCATCAGCGCAATCTTGAATGTGATCGCATCTTCAAACACACGCAGGTCCAACCCTGTACTCTTCTGTAATTTGTCCAGCCGATACACCAAAGTGTTTCGGTGAATATAAAGCTGTCTTGACGTCTCAGATACGTTCAAGCTGTTTTCAAAAAATTTATTGATGGTCGTCAATGTCTCCTCGTCAAAATCATCCGGCGATTTGCCGTCAAAGATTTCGCGGATAAACATTTTGCATAACGGAATCGGAAGCTGATAGATCAACCGGCCGATTCCCAACGCAGAATATGCAATAATTCTGCGCTCTTCAAAGAAAATCTTTCCAACGTCCAACGCCATTCTCGCTTCTTTATAAGAACGTGACACTTCCTTGATCTCATTTACAACCGTGCCATAAGCGATATGGACATCACTATTTTCACTTTTGAACAGGGACAAAATCACTTCTGCGGTCTTACCAATATCCACAGCAGCGTCATTGTCCGCTACCTCTTTTACAACGATGATATTTTTCTCATCTACTGCCGTGACAAAATCACGGTTTTTGCCCTCAAACAGGCTGCGAACCTTCTCAAGATCATTTCCATCTTTGTCTTTGTTCGTCTCAATAATATATACTACCCGTTTCACTTCTGTCTCAATATGAAGTTTTTTCGCACGGTTGTATATATCTACAAGCAACAGATTATCCAAAAGAAGATTCTTGATAAAATTATCTTTGTCAAATCGCTCCTTATATGCTACCAGAAGATTTTGAATCTGGAAACTGGCAATTTTTCCTATCATATAAACATCTTCACTGTCCCCGTTTACCAAAAGGACATACTCCATCTGATGTTCATCAAAAACCTTAAAAAACTGGCAGCCATTGACAACCTGACTGTCAGCAGGCGAATCAACAAATGTAAGAGCGTGGCTCACATAGCGATCTGCTTCCGCAAAGGTACTGGCAAGGATCTTTCCCTCCGTATCTATAATACACAAATCAATCCTAGTAATATTCTTTAGACCCTCAATCGTATTCTGCAATATCTGGTTTGAAATCATGCGCTTCTCCCTTCTTCGAGTGTTCTATTAGCTGAAAAACGAATCCCTATGCAACTTTCACAATAAATTTACCCGAATTTATTTGATTTTTTCGTTACTTATTTACATTCTAAGACAAAACACCCAAAATTGTAAAGAGGAAATGCTCACTTTTTATGCATTTCCTCTTTTTTCACTGTTTTGCCTGCTTGACTGAATCTGCTGGCGCATTTTATAACGAACCTGCATCTTCTTCAGCCACACTTTCAAACCCCTTCGACTCTCTGTCACATCGTACTCTGCACTTATGCCATACCAGACGCTTGCATGAAACTTGCCCAGATGTCTGCGAAGAAAATGCTCCTGTTTCGGTGTGGGCAATGTGGACAGGATCACTCCGGGAGATACGCTGTTAATCTCATTGATCACATCCGCTTCATCTCCGATGCAGCAATCCAGCGCATATCTGCCGCATACCTTAACCTGATTATCATAAAGATCCTGAAGGAATGACTCCAGGTCATCGATTTCTTCCTCCGTCTGAGCCAGCAGAAAAAAGGTCTTTCCATACCGGATCGCGAGACTCATAAATTCCTGAAAGAACTGACGATCCTCCACCTCGGCAATCCTGTCCTCAGAAGTGATCTCTGCCATTTCCAGAATTTCCTTGTCTCCGGCCAATACCATATCTGCCTCCTCCAGACAGACTCTGACCTTTTCATCTTCTGCGGCGGCTACCACCGTTTTCATAGTAACGGTTTCAATCGTATTCATACATTCATTATTTAAATAAATGTCAGCGCTTTGTATTGCCTCCTGAACCGTACAATCATCGATCCGGACACCGGCTAAATCAACTCTTTTACACATATTGCTGTTTCCTGTCTGCGATTCTTTGTTTTATGATGCATTCCAAAGGAATACAACATTCAACTACGCCTTAGTATAGCAAACAATGTTCAGTTTTTCAATTTTTTCTAACATATGTTATGTAACTTTCATACTTTTTTAATATTCCTTCTTTTTTTCCTCCTCTTTTTTCAATTCTATTACTGTGTTTTTCCAGGTTTTTATGCCAATATATACAAATTGTCCAAAGCAAAAAAAATCAATACAAAATATTGTTAAAAAATCATTTTTTTCAAAAAAGTTATCCACAATGAAAAATCTTGATTTTCCGCCATTTCTTGAGTTATACACAGAGTTATTCACATTATCCACAGAAAAACCCTCAAAATTTTGCTTTTGTGAACAGTTTTTTCCAAACAAACGTTTTGTGAAAAACCCCAAATTTAAGTTTAAAATCAAAAAAAGCAAAAAACCCATTGACTTTTTAATAGTGAAATTATGTCAAAATTTGTCGCAAATTGTCAGTCAATTTCAAGGTTACATAACACTGTCTCCCCATGTGGATATTTATCTTCAAATATTGATTCCCTATTAAAAAAGGGAGCTGTCCTACTCTACAGCTCCCCTATTCACTCATTCTTATTATAATACTCGTCTGATAGCCAAGATCGGACGATAATCAATACCTGATGTATATTTGATACCGGATCTTTCATTTGCCGCATGTACTAATGTGTTATTTCCGGCATAAATACCTACATGTCCGCTATAACATACAATATCTCCCGGCTGGATCTCAGAGCGGTCAACAGCTCGTCCAACACCTCTCATGGCAGCAGATGAATGTGGCAATGATATACCAAAATGGGCATATACGCTCATAACGAATCCTGAACAATCTGCTCCATTTGTCAGACTTGTACCGCCCCATACATATGGGTTGCCGACAAACTGTCCTGCATATGCTGCAACTGAGAGTCCCCTGTTTGCTTCCTCTGCCGCTGCAGCCGCCTCTTCCTCTTCTTTGCTGACAGCTTCCTTATATTTTGTGGAAACCTCTACATACTCTGCTGAAACGTAACCGTCGCCCTCGGAAGTGGATACTGCAATCCAGCCGTTTTCCTCTTCCTGTGTAATCTCAAGATCCTGACCTTCGCCTACCAAAGTTACGACTGCCGCATCTGTGGATGCCTGCTCACGAACCTTTAATGTAGATGTATTTACTGTCGCTACGGTCTGAGATGCTGACTGGATCGCCTCTGCATCTCCTACGATCAGATAATCGGCTTTCACATAACCTTCTACGGAACCGGACTGAATTTTATACCAGCCGTTTTCCTCTCCTTCGACAGTTGCCACTGACTCGCTGTAAAGCTTACCTACTGCTTCACTGTTCTCATCTGCGCTCTGTCTGATATTTACATAGTCATTGACATTTGACACTGCTGTATTTTCTATCTCTGCCCCAACAGATTCCTCCACCGTTGTGATCATTTTCACTGCCTCAGCTTTTTCCGGTGTAATCTCCTGACTAACGGCTACTTTCTGCTGAATCGTCTCTGCGACTAAATTCTGGGAAAGCTGATAAGCCGGCGCCTTGACCGTTTTTGTCATTCCCATAGCATTAGAAGTAATCGCAGAACCTGTCAGCAACACTGCGCCTGCAAGGAGACAGGACACTGTTCTATATGACTTGTGCATTGCTGTAATTCCTCCAAAAGTTTCAAATTTATTTTTAATTATTACAAATTTGTTACATTTATTACGAAGCCATTATAGCAAAATGTCATATCCTTGTCAACCACTGTAAAAAATTAATGCTATAAAAATTTAATTCCAGAATTTAATTCCCAAAGTGAAAATAAACTTTTCACTTTGAGGGGGATGCAGAGTAGATTTTAGTCCTGCAAAAAAATTAATTGCTGAAGTAAAAAGCATATTTCCACTTCAGCAATTAATAATATTCCTTATTTTTCTACCAGATAGCGTTCCACGCTCTTAACCGCATTTGCCCCATCGGATGCCGCGGTAACAACCTGGCGAAGCTCCTTTGTCCTCAAATCTCCTGCTGCAAACAAGCCCTGGCAGCTGGTTACTCCATTTTCCGATGCAACCAAAAAACCATTTGCATCCTGATCTGCCAATCCGGCGTACAACTCTGTGTTCGGATCAATGCCCACAGCAATAAATACACCGTCAACCGCCAGTTCCGACGTTTCATCACTTTTCTTATGATATACATCCAGTGTTGTGACCTGTCCCCCGCCCTTGATCCGTGTTACCTGACAACTGTAAAGCACTTCTATATTTTCTGCTTCTGCGATACGCTCCTGTAAGATCTTCTCTCCACGCAGCTCGTCCCTTCGATGGATCAAATATACTTTTTTACACGCACGGGCTAAAAACACCGCGTCCTCAAGTGCAACATTTCCCCCTCCTACTACCGCCACGGTTCGATTTCTGAAAAATGCCCCATCGCAAGTGGCACAATATGACACACCTCTTCCAGTAAACTCTTCTTCTCCCGGAACGCCCAGCTTTCTGTGACGGGCGCCATTGGCAGCGATGACAGTACGGGCTTCCATCATACCTTTTTGGGTCTTTAAACGTTTATAATTCCCCATGTCTTCTATTTCCAGCACTTCTGCCTGTACAAACTCCGTCCCCACTGCCTCTGCGTGCTTTCGAAGCTGCATTCCTATCTCGAATCCACTGCTGGCGGGAAGTCCCGGATAGTTATCCACCTCATAGGTATTCAATATCTGCCCGCCTCCCATGGGCATCTTTTCTACTACAACACAGCTAAGCCTGGCTCTCTGCGCATAAATAGCTGCTGTCATACCGGCAGGCCCGCTTCCTATTATAATCAAATCATACATATTTCTTTTGTATGGATGTATTTATACTGAAATACATCCATACGTTCCTCCTTACTGATTATCGCCCATTCATCTAATCATCGGAATGTTTATCCGAATCCTCTTTCTTATCATTTTCTATCAGATCCTTTAGATCATCCAATAGTCCCTTTTGCGATTCTTCCGTATGAATATCACATGTTTCCGTTGGCAAAATGTCATCTTTGTCCGATGATACCTTACTTGATTTCTTCAAAAACCCTCTGGTTTCTTTAGACTCTTCCGGACAATATTTTCCTGCCAGCTTACCGGACTCCGTACAAATCGTTGCTTCCTCATGCAGATCACAGGTTTTCTTCGGCTCTGTTCCCTTCGCAAAATATTCCGTATAAGTATCCTCACATACGTCTTGGATCGGCAGCAGGCCGGAAGCCTTGCAGACAGTTACTTTAACAATATCATCCGGCATCTCAAATCCAACATCCTCCTGTCCCTCACTCAAACGGGACATGATTCCTTTCCAGATGGTTCTGGAAAACCGGGTAGAGGATAATATGGAATTATCATCACTGCCGCCCCACACTGCGCAGGTATAGTATGGCGTAAATCCTGCAAACCATGTATCACGATTATCAGATGTGGTTCCGGTCTTTCCCGCAATAGACATTCCCTGGAACTTTACCGCCACGCCTGTGCCGGTGGATACTACATCCTGCATAGCCGAAGTCAGCAGATATGCTGTTGTTTCGGAAATTACCGTATGGGTCTCAGGTTCATTCTCCAAAAGAACATTTCCATCATGATCTACGATCTTCGTGTAAAGAATCGGCTCTGTATATACGCCCTGATTGGCAATGGCCGCATAGGCTCCGGTAAGCTCCAGATTGGTCACGCCATTCGTAATGCCTCCCAGTACCGTAGCCTGCCCCTTGTCGTCCACTTTATCCAGCGTTGTAAAACCAAATTTCAGCAGATAATTGAATCCAAGTTCCGGCGTAATATCCGTAAAAGTTTTTACGGCTACAATATTCTTGGATCTGCGGATGGCATCACGGATCGTTACCCATCCGTCATATTTGTAATCGTAATTATTTACCTTCTTTCCATTATCATAGGAATAAGGCTCATCCAGTACCGTCGTTCCCAGCGTATAGCCTCCCTCTTCCAGGGCAGCCGCATAAGCAGCCAGTGGTTTGAAGGTAGATCCCGGCTGACGCATGGTGTCAGAGGCACGATTCAGCGTCTTGCTGGCGGTCTTCTCCCCTCTTCCTCCTACCAGCGCTTTTACTTCTCCCGTATGCTGATCTATAACAGTAACCGACGACTGGGGCTCTAAAAGAAACGTAATATTTTCGCCAATGACTTTTCCGCCATCTGCCAGCATAGCCTCCCGATATTCATCAATTGCCTGCTGTGCAGCCTCCTCATCTGCATAATTTATAGAATATTCCTCGTCTCCTGTTTTTTCTTTATAATATTGCTGCATTTTCTGCTGACTGAAATGCTCCAGAGTGCCGTCTTCCCGCTCAATCGATAACTGATAGTCAAAGGAAACCTTTGCCTCTTCAGAATAATTCTCGTCAAGGTTTACCTCTTCGTCACAGATCTGCTGAACATAGGCATCCTGTGTGGAATAAATGGTCAAACCGCCGCTGTAAAGAGCCTTATATGCCTGCTCCTCTGAATATCCGAGCTTTTCCTGCAAATCTACAATAACCTGATCTGTAAGCGCATCTACAAAATATGACGTTACATTCCTTTTACTTTCCTGTACTTCCGTATCTACCTTTTGAATCCGATCATATACGTCATCCTGTATTGCTTCATCATATTGTTCCTGCGTGATATATTCCTGTTCCAACATATCACTCAGCACCTTTTCACGACGTTCCTGATTTTTCTGAGGATTGGTAATCGGATTATATCCCTCCGGACTTTTCGTAATCGCCGCAAGTACCGCACACTCGGATAGATTCAGTTCTGAAACATCTTTCCCAAAATAACGTCTTGAAGCTGCCTGAACTCCCAACGTGTTCTGTCCCAGATTGATGGTATTCAGGTAATTTTCCATGATCCATTCCTTAGATACCCGCTTTTCCAACTGAACAGCCAAGTACTGCTCCTGCAATTTCCTTTTTACACGCTGTTCATCTGTCTCAGACGTCCAGCCATCAAACACATTATTTTTCAGCAACTGCTGTGTCAATGTACTGGCTCCCTCCGTGAAATGTCCCGTAGTAATGCCCTTGATTCCTGCCCTTACAATTCCCTGCATATCAATTCCGTTATGTTCATAAAATCTGGCATCTTCAACAGCCACAAAAGCATGCTGTAAATCCTTCGGAACCTCGTCCAGCGTCACATATACCCGGTTTGAGCCGGACGCCACCAGCTCAGCCGTCACAGTTCCATCCGTATTAAGAACCGTGGACATATATCCGGAAGGCGTGGCATCAATTGTTGAAATATCCGGCGCTTCTTCAATAATGCCTTTTACAAAATAGGCGCCCGCACAGCAAACACCAGCCACAGCCAGAAGAAAGCAGGCCACGAATAATTTTGCGAAAAAAACTCCCACACGTCTTTTTCTGACGCCGCGTTTTAAAAGCTCCTGCCTCTTTTTCCTCGTACCGTTCTTTCCATAGTTCATAGTTTTTCCTCCGTTAACCAGAAGTAAAAAACCCCTGTCTAAGTAACAGTATACCATTTATTACTATTTTTTGAAACCTTATCCTTAGCTTTCCACTTTTTACAGCGAAATAATCTTTTATTATTCCAAAATTTCTGCTATTTATACTTATCTGGACCGGGGAATATTTCATAGGATATTTTTTAATAGAAGTATAATGAAAAAACTGTACTGAATCAGGTGGTACATTAGGAAATGACATTGGCTTATACTAACCGTTTGTAGCTGATATAAAGGAACTATTATCTGTAAACCCACTTTTCGAGAAAAGCACAAACCAAGTCTGATTTCGGTTGCTGGAAAATATATCCGCTTTCTCCTTCAACTTTTTTACCACGCCCAAATCAAGCTTTTCGTTGCGCCACTTACACTCGCAAATGAGATAATCCGCACCATCATTCTCGACCAAATCAATTTCGACCTGTGAATGGCTTACCGGATCGGTGCCCACCATCTGCCGATTGATATAAACAAAATTGTGAAGTTTCTTTCTCTCCAAACAGGATTTTTCAATTTGCTGGTACTTTGCTCGGCGGAATAGAAAATCGCCGGTTTTTCCTTGCAAAATTCGTTTAACAGTGTGGTTTTTCCAACACGTCTTCGCCCATACAGTATAAACAATTGAAAACGATCGTCAAAATACATTGCGTTTAAATCCGCAAGCTCTTTTCTCTTCCTATAAACATGCTTCTCCTCAATTGAATAATCAGAATTCAAAGTTATTTACTTTCGAGTTAATTATTTTATATGTTTTTTCTGATGTCAATATGTCAGGTGCTTATTTTAGGCAAATCGGATACTCGCTAATAAACACTTGCCACACTCTGCATATTATAGTATTTTAAACATAAAGAAGGACATCTGCGCTAACAGATGCCCAACAGGAGCTACCGATAGACGGTTAGCCCGATTAATTATATGCTACGCAACCGATGAAAAACTGCCGTATCAATAACCCACTTCATAAATTCTATTGGTATATAAATGTAACCGTAAATTGAATCTTTTAATCTTTTATTATCGCCCATTTCCGGCCTGCAGCACCTGTGCTATCTCTGCATCCATAAAAGCCAACATCACATCTAAGGCCAAATATGTTCTAAACATTTTAATAAGATCCAATACCATCTTCATCTTTATTTCTCCAGCGAAATATATCTATATGACTGTGGGGCACAGGATACCCCAATATCCTCTAGCGCAAGTGGTTTATCATATGCAACTATATTTTTCAGATGATAGGCAACCGCCTTTTTCTTTCCTTTATAATATTTTCTAAAAAAAGCATATGTAATACCCGAATAATTCTTGGTTTGCCGCCAAACACTCAATACATCATCTTCAATAATATCAGCAATTTCCGCTTCCGCTACAACTTGCTGTTGGGGGGCTGTTGCGTATATTATAATCTTATCAACATCATCCCGACAACGAAATTTCCGGTATTCATATACTTTTTTGCCTTGCAAAATATTTGCTACATATTCCGGATTAATTGACAATAACATTTGACACATTGACATTTCCCTCCATTAGAACTTTTTTAAATTGCTCTGTTGTCAGATGAACCTCCGTTGGATATTGGTTCTGATCCGCCCAACATCCCTGCCGATCAAGCCAATCCATATTTACATTGTTTCCAGCGCCAAAATAGCCATAATAAAGCATTTCAACTACACTCACATTCCTGTATTTGTAATATTGCATTTTTAATTCACTTTCATCAAACACTGACTTATTTCCAATACGTTGTTTCAACGCATCAAAACTCATCAAATATTGATTATTAACTTTAGCCTGAATAACATCTGTCACGACACAGTATGAAGTAATGCAAGAACGGTATCGCTTTCCTGTGCCTTTCGTATAACGGCGATAAACTAAAACAGGTTCTCCAACTTTATAGTTTATTTTCGATGCCTGCCCCACATATATTTTACTAAGTCCATTACTGACACTGCTACTAATTTCCGATTGTAACGATGCCGTATTTGCAAGCTCTGAATATGCGAACATTGTATCATGATAAGAATCATCAATAATAATATACCCAGCATAGTCAAAATTATCTTTTATAAACAGAAAAGCTTTATACGGATTGCTAAAGTCAATCTTTTTACGGTTTTTTATTAAAACATTCTCACCATTCAAATTCACACCACATTTCTGAAAACCAAATCTCTCAAACTGTGAAATCAATGTGGTATGTTTATTAAAAACCGTCACATAAACTTCATCATAGTTTAATTGTACCCATTTCCATAAAAGCAACCCTATTGCTCCTTCTCCAATACGCTGTCTGCGATATCTTTCAGAAATCCGAAATGTACTAATTTTCAACCTTTCCATTTGGGGTAAAACAGCGCCTTGCAATTCAATTTCCTCTTCTTCAATTTTTAATACAACAAATGCTCCGACACCTATCTCATCCTCAAAAACAAGTGCTGTAGCCCCATCCTTTGCTTTTTTGGCAAACCATTCAATAAAGCCTGTACTATTTTCCGTACCGGGATAATCCGCCTTCAGTGAATCAAAAAACTCGTCATTAAGATTAATGTCTGCAAATTTTTTAATGAAAACCTTCCTGCCATGTTAACATCCCCCTGTTTTAATAATTTCCACTATTCCCTCCAAATCTTATGCACCGCTGGATGCCTCCCACGAAATGTTAAGTATTTATTACCCGCTTGTCGTAATTCATCAATCGCATTCAATAAAAGCACTTGATTATCAGCAATATCTGAAACAAATTTATCTGCCAAAAAACTTTTTTCGTACATATGTTCTATTATCAGAATACCACATTTCTATTAATATTCCAAGTTCTATTTGGTATATTTTCTTTTTTTATGAATACTAAGGTGTTCACTCCTGCTATTTAGCGTATTGTGAAAAGTGACGAAATTTATTTTTTTATTTACGTAGATAAAACAAGATGGGTAGAGAGACCATGTTGATAGCTTCCCGAGTTTGCCACTTGTATGACTAAGTAAATATCAAATTTTCCCTTATTTTGCAAGGTTTTCCTTGCTTTTTTTGTGATTATATGATA
>CAZLZX010000029.1:0-7917 GCA_964564095.1 uncultured Eubacterium sp.
GCAAGGGCTTATAGCCCGCGCCTCGAGCCACCCGTTTTACGGGTGGCGGCGACTTCAATCTAGATTGAACGGGTTTTTTGCTATGTTTGGGCCGATACTAACAGAGGCATCGGTATTTATCACTCTTTTACGCATGTAATAAAAAAGTCGGTTAATTTCTGCCGATACAGTGTTGGTTCCACCATATATCCGGTGCCATGGTCAGCGCCATCTACAAGAAAAAGCTGCTTATAAGGCCGACATGCCTCATGTACTCTTACAGACATTTCCCATGGAACATAGTCATCCTCCTTACCGTGAACAAATAAAATAGGAGTCTGATTGGTTTCCATAGCTTCAAGGGTGGAATATTCATTCAGTGAACATCCGGCTAATAATCTGCTCCAAAATCCGATAACAGGCATCAAAAATCCGGAAGGACAATGGTATTTATTTTTAATTGTGCGGGCAATGATTTCTTTTGGAGAAGTAAATCCGCTGTCGGCCACGATCCCTTTTACATGAGCCGGCAAAGGTTTCCCGGAGGCCATTAAAACAGTGCTGGCGCCCAGTGAAAGTCCGCCAAGGAAAATGTGATGCTCCGTTCCGAATCTTTCCGTTATATAGTCGATCCACTGAAAACAGTCCAGCCGTTCTTTGATTCCAAAGGTAATATATTTTCCGCCGCTTCTTCCGCATCCCCGTTGATCTACAATGAGAAGATGATATCCCAGTCCATAGTAATGGTCTGCATCAGCGCTGAAATCGCAGTTGCCGAAAGTTCGGTAACCGTGAAACAGAATGACGGTTCCGGTGGCGTCGGGATTGGAGATCAGATTTCCATATAATGTCAGATTATCATGGGATTCAATGGTAACAATTTCATGTTCCTGAGCTGTGATCCAGGCAATGCCATTGGTAATTTCTTTATAATAGCGTTCCCATGCCGTGCCGCGGATACGTTCTTTATCATTTAAGTCCAACTGTTTTCCTCTGGACATAGCTACATGAAAACCGAAATATCCTGCTGCAAGCCATAATAGAAAGACAATTAATATAATGATCAGCAGTATAATGGTTAGTGTGTGCATGACAAACCTCCAAAATGTAATAAAACATTTTAATAGTGTTAAAAAGCATTATTAGATATATTATCATATCATGGCCTGAATGATATGGCAAATTTGAGCTGGGTAATTTCGTGATAGTATATATACATTGCGTGCATTTTTACAGCTGCAGCTGTTAGGAAAAAGATGTAATTGTTGAAGTTACAATAAAAATATGATATATTATAATCCGAGATATAAAAATATGTGATAAATGATACATAAATCTGGAAGAGTATTAAAACAGCGATATATTGCTCCGGAAAAGTATCAGAATAATATTTGATAATTGTCGATTTAATATGAGGGAGTAAAAATTATGATGTCAATTAAGGAGATTGCAAGGATGAGCGGCACATCCATTGCAACCGTTTCCAGAGTATTAAATAATCCGGATTACAAATGCGCAGATCCCAAGCTGAAGGAAAAAATATGGATGATCGCGGGAAAATATGATTATGTTCCCAATGAAGCTGCCAGAAATCTGAAGATGAAAAAATCCGGAGCGGAAAAAGTATATCATATCAATATTATACTGACCAGAATCGGAGCGGATGAGACAGATCCTTTCTATAATGAATTGCTGGGTATGGTGTCCACAGAATTGCACCGGCACTTGTGTGTGATGAGCAATTTATGGTATATGCCGTATTTTGCCCCGGATAAAAAATATGGCAAAAAAGAGATCCGTGAAAATCTGGAGACAATCTTAGCCCAACCGCAGGAAAAGATGGATGGGCTTATTATCATGGGAAAGTGTAAAAGGGAAGTATTGGAGACTCTGAAGGATAAGTTTATGGGGATTGTCATGATCGTAAGAAATCACGCCGATTACGGTGTGGATGAAGTGCTGTTAGACGGAAATCAGGTGGCATCTACGGCATTAGAGTACCTTATATCCATGGGACATAAGAAGATTGGATATATAGGGGATTCCAGATTTGACGAATGCTTTAACGGTTATATGAATACAATGAGGCTTCATCAGCTTTCCATAAATATGGATCATGTCATGGAAGCGCCGAGAAGTGAAGCTGGCGGTTACGATGCCATGGAACAGATTCTTAACATGTCAGACCGGCCCACTGCGATATTCTGTCTGGTGGATGCCATAGCCATAGGTGCAATAAAGAGGCTTAACAAGAGAAAAAATAAATTTTATATGCCATCTATCATAGGCAGTGATGGAATTGAGGAAGGTAAATATACCGAGCCTATGCTGACTACGGTGGAAAGTCCGAAAGAGGATATGGCAAGACTTGCTGTTCTGCTTTTGCTTAACAGGCTGGAAAAAGGCCATAAAGGGTCGGCGAGAATTGTGGTGGATGGGAAACTCGTGATCAGAGACAGCTGTAAAAGGGTATTGGATTCGGAAGATAGTATTGAATATTATATTTAAATAGTGTAAACGTTTTCAAAAAAACTTACTTTTATGCAAAAAAAGAGTCAGGAAATGGCTCTTTTTTTATGTTAAAAGCAAATATTATTGAAAAAGTCTGTAAACGTTTACAATAATTTGCTTTGTAATTTCTGTAATCGGAAACTATAATTTGGAACAGATGATCCAAGGCAAGGAGGAATTTATGGAAAAAATAAAAAGACTATTATTCATGCTGCTTTTGCCGGGATTAATTTTAGGTCTTACAGGATGCGGGAAATCTGCTTCTAAAGCTGACAGCGCCGTGATCCGTTTAGGCGTGCAGCCCGGCGTGGCAGTCACAGAGGTTAGCCAATATACAGGAATATTGGAGGACTATCTGGCTGAAAAGGAAATAGAACTTCAATATATAGAGTTTACGTCAGGACCTACGATGGTAGAGTCTTTGGCGTCCGGGGATATCGATATTGCCGTAATGGGAAATCTTCCCCTTTTCACGGGCGTATCGAACGGCACAGATCTGAAAGCCATTTATCTTACTCTTCTGACAGAAAATGGTCTGAACGGAGTAATAGCGGCGCCGGACAGCGGCATAGAGACCATAGCTGATCTAAAGGGAAAAAATGTAGGCGTTCCGGTGGGAACGGCGGCTCATCTGGCATTGGAGCTTATCCTCAACACGGCGGATCTGACTCTGGATGATGTGAATCTGGTAAATATTGCTTCTGCGGATATAGCGACTTCCTTATCCCACAATGACATTGATGCGGCTGCGCTATGGGAAACCAATCTCACAAAAGCGATCCTTCGGTCAGGGGGAACGCTGATCGCCACATCGAAGGCTGTCATGGAGGATCAGACCTTTGCTGTTGCGACGGAGCGTTTTCTGAATGACAATCCGGAAATGGCACAATATTTTGTGGCAGGGCTGATACAGGTAGAAGATCATATGATCGCTGATCCGGAGAAAAGCGTGGAAGGGATATTAAAGCGCACGGGAGATGACGCCGAGGCATGGGAGTATGTGTACGGACTCAGCAAAGCTTCCGGTTTCACAGAGAATACCTATGAGACGGCAAGGCTGGCGAAAGAATTTCTGGTAAAAACGGACTCCATACAAAATGATTATGATTATTACGAAATATTTGATCAGTCATACTGGGATGAAGCGTTAAAAATTTTAGAAGAAGAATAAAATGGGAGACATAGAATTATGGATTTATTAAACGTAATTGATGAATCAAAGATTAACAAGATACCGAAAGCAACTTTGGCTGGTATCGATATAGGATCAAGACAGTCCAAGGCGGCAATGCTGCATGAGGGACAGCTTTTTGTCGCTATCATGCCCACCGGTTACGTTATGCAGGAGGCTGCAGATGAGCTTTTACATAAGCTTGTAAAAGAAGCGGGGATTACAAGAGAGGATATAGACTGCATCGTAAGTACCGGATATGGCCGGGTGGCTCTGGATTTCGGCAGCACGCCCAGCAAGGTCGTAACGGAGATCGCCTGTCATGGTATGGGAGCTCACTTTTTAGGGCATGACATACATACGATCATCGATATAGGCGGTCAGGATTCAAAGGCGATCCGCATCGATCCGGAGACGGGAAAGGTTACCGACTTTGCCATGAATGATAAGTGCGCCGCAGGAACGGGGCGGTTTTTGGAGCGAATAGCAAAGGTTCTGGAAATGGATACGACAACCATCGGTCCGGTATCCCTTAAGGCGGAAAATCCGGTGGACATCAGCGCCCAGTGTATCGTTTTTGCAGAGTCAGAGGTAGTATCCGACCGGGCGCAGGGACGCAATGTGGCAGATATTGCGGCAGGGATCCATGCTTCCGTTGCCAGAAGGGTGTATAGCCTGTTGAACAGAGTGGGAATCGAGAAAAACGTTCTTTTCACAGGCGGGGTTTCCAACAATCCGGGAATCGTAAAAGCATTTGAGGACCTGCTTGGCTTTCCGGTTTCAACCGCAAAGCTGGATACGGTATATGCAGGAGCATTGGGAGCCGCTGTCCTGGCAGGACAGTATCTTGGGGAAAGAGCGCAGGAACAGGAAGCCGGCAGCAATGATTTTTCTCTGGATTTAAGCTCAGCTGACGGATACTTGGGGCAGGCTCCATGTGCAAAAATGAAACCGTTGAATGACATGGTGGAGCACGCAGTAAAACTGGCGCAGGAATATGAGGCTGAGGCGGTAGTGCTTTATTATCTGAAGTTCTGCCCGTGCTACAGCATGATACTCAGAAAGGTTACCGATGCATTTGAGGCAGCAGGTTTCCCGGTGCTTGTAGTGGGAAGCGACTATTCCAAAGGCGATGAAGGTCAGATTAAGATCCGTATAGAGGCATTTTTGGAAATGCTCGGTCAGAATAGAGAGGTTTAAGATCATGGTACAAAATAATGCAGAATTTGAAAACAGAACACAAAGAGATCATGTGCTGTACAGCCGGAATGTTGTTCACGCCTATTCTCCTGCCATACAGAAGATGATAGATTTGTTTTTGGACTATATTCCCTATGTGAACCGCAAGTATAAAGAGGGAGAAAACGTAATATGGCAGGAGGCGCTGGGGATAGACCCAACGCTTACCTACGCCTGCGGCGCACTGCCGGCATCCATTACGGAGCTTGGCAGGCTGAGTCCTTTGGAGGCCATCGAAGTTTCGGAAAATTATTTTCAGGTGCCCAATGAAACCTGTGCAATGGTAAAAAGCGATCTGGGTCTGTTCTATATGGAACGGGGCAATATTTCAAACCGGATTTTTTATGCCAGCAAGGCATGTGAACCTTACAATCAGTGTTTTGAGCTGCTGAAGGATTATGGTTATGATGTGCACGTCGTGGATGTAGGCTTTAATCCTGTGGGCGGTAACGAGGACAGGAAAAAGCAGATGAGGATCCATTATGGGAAAGAGCTGGAAAAAACGGCGGAATGGATATCGGGAAAGAAATTGGACCTTGACCGGCTGCATGAAGAACAGGTGTATTACAACCGCATCCAGCGGAAGATCCGGACGGTCTTAAATTTAAGGGTTTATCATCCGATGTATATGGGAAGCCTTCCAACGGTGCTTATGCTTTTGGCAAATGATCACTTTTTTGCAAAGCCCGCAGAATATGAAGAGACGCTGGATGCGTTAATAGAAGAATTGGCAGCCTTAGAGCCGGGAAGCTACAGCGATGTGAATGCCATACTTGCCTGGTCGGGTGCCAGAGGACAGGAATTTAATATTTATGAAGCCATAGATGAAGCAGGAGGCTCGATCCTTTCCTGGCAGATACCAAACAACACGGTTCATTTATTTAAAACCGAATTGGATCCTCTTGAGGCGCTGGTGGATTTTGAAATGCGTGAGATTCAGGGCGGAACAAGTGAGAGGGCCTGCAGAAGTCTTATGAAGGAAATGAAGCGGTATCATGCGAAGGGCGTTGTCTTTTACAGCTATTTGGGATGTTCTTTCGCTACGATCGATGTTGAGCTGAAACGAAAATATTTTAATGAGCATGGAATCCAGGGCTTGTCGTTGATCGGTTCCTATGACGTGGGAAGCGTTACCGGGCAGTTCACGACCAGAGTCCGGGCGTTTATTGAGATGCTTTCCAAGATGTAAGAAGCAGATCGTCAGTAAAAATTGGTTTAAAAATGAGGAAGCTTTGAACAGACGGAGCACCCGGTTTCAGCACTATTTGCGCATGGAAAGGAATAGAAATAATATGAAATATGATATAAACAAGGTTTTAGATGAAAAACTTGCAGAAGGAATCCGTCATGCCCGGTCAGCGGGAATCGATATCGGTTCCAGAGCAGCGAAGGCAGCGCTTCTTTATGACGGCGCGCTGTACACAGCCATACAGCCCTCCGGGGTTTCCAGTATAGAAACAGCCAAGGAGCTGCTGAAAACATTGTCAGAGGAGGCGAAGATACCGACAAAAGAGATCCAGTATATTGTAGGAACCGGCTACGGAAGGGTGGCGATGGATTTCGGAGACATTCCCTTTCAAGGACTGACGGAGATAACCTGTCATGCAATGGGGGCCCATTATATGAATGCCGAGACGAGAACCATCGTTGATATCGGCGGTCAGGATTCCAAAGCAATCAAGGTGGATACGGAAAACGGAAATGTGCTGGACTTTATAATGAATGATAAATGTGCGGCGGGAACGGGACGGTTTCTGGAAAAGGTAGCGCAGCTTTTGGACCTTAGTTTGAAGGTGCTGGGCGAATATGCCGTGCGGGCGGATGCACCGGCGGAGATCAGCAGTCAATGTGTCGTATTTGCGGAGTCTGAAGTAATCTCCTTAAAGGTACAGGGCGTTTCAAAGGAAAATATTGCTGCAGGCATTCATTTTGCTACGGCAAGACGGATAAAAAGCCTGCTGCGGCGTGTGGGATTTGAGCAGGATATCGTGTTTACCGGCGGCGTAAGCCAGAATCCCGGAATGGTAAAAGCGTTAGAGGAGACCATTGGAGCGCCCATCACGGCCACTGCCCTTGATCCGACCTATGCGGGCGCATTGGGAGCGGCTGTCAGCGCAGCAGATTTGGCTCAGGAAATACTGCAAAGCTACGGGGGACAGTTATGATAAAGAAGAAAAAGTGGGAGGATAGGTTCCTGGCTTCTCTTATCATACCGATCATATTTATTGTGCTGTGGCAGTTAGCAGCAAATCACGGGACCATCAATGTACAGCTATTTCCGTCTCCGGCAAGGATCTGGCAGGCATTTTTGAATTCTGTTGAAAATGGAAAGCTTCAAATAAATATCCTGATAAGTCTGAGAAGAGTCATCATAGGATATGTATACGGGGCGGCTCTGGGCATTAGCGTGGGAGTCATCCTGGGATTGTCCAAAAAGACCTACAGACTGTTTTCCTTTTTACTGGAAATCTTAAGGCCCATTCCGATCATCGCATGGGTGCCGGTACTGATCATGATTTTTGGTATAGGGGAAATGTCTAAAATCATAGCCATACTCATCGGAAGCTTCTGGTCCATATTTTTGAATACCTATGACGGCATACAAAATGTGGACGGGAAATATCTGGAAGTGGCAAATATGTTTATGAAAACAAAATATGAAACCATATTCAGGGTCATCGTGCCGGCAACGCTTCCAAGCATATTTACAGGGCTTCGGATCGGAATCGGCTCGGCATGGATCAGCGTCATAGGCGCGGAGTTGATCGCATCCTCCGCCGGTCTTGGATATATGATCTCATATTCCAGAGAAATGGCGCAGCCTGCCAATATGTATGTATCCGTTCTCATCATAGGAATCATCGGATATCTGATCAATGCGGTATTAAAGCTCATAGAAAGAAAGTCGCTGAGGTGGAACAGCTGAGGTATATAAATGTCAGATCATAAAGATTATATATTGAACATAAAACATCTGAATAAGGATTATGAAGTTGACGGATCCACCGTGCATGTGT
>CAZLZX010000029.1:7927-20454 GCA_964564095.1 uncultured Eubacterium sp.
ACGACATTAATCTGGATGTAAGGGAAGGCGAATTTGTAAGCATTGTGGGACCAAGCGGATGCGGAAAAAGCACATTGCTCCGTATCATGGCGGGGCTTGATACGGCTACTTCCGGAAAAGTAGAAAACCGGGGCAGAGAGATAAATGGGATCAGTAAAAATATAGGAATGATCTTTCAGGAGCCGAGACTTTTCCCGTGGCTCTCTATTCGGGACAATGTGGCATTTTCTTTCAGCAGCCGTCAAAAAAGAAAAGATAAAAAAAGGATCAATGAGCTGGTAGACCGCTATCTGCAGCTTGTGGATCTGTCTGATTTTGCGGAAGCTTATCCCAACCAGCTTTCCGGAGGCATGAAGCAGCGTGCCAGTATTGCGAGAACTCTCATAGAAAATCCGGAGATCCTGCTTCTTGATGAGCCCTTTAGCGCCCTGGATGCATTTACAAGAATGTCTATGCAGAAGGAGCTTCTCAGAATATGGGAAATGGAGAAACGGACAATGATCCTGATCACTCATGATATTGACGAGGCGATTTTTCTAAGCGACAGGATCGTTGTGCTGTCAGAGCGGCCCTCAACCATTCAGAAGATCATTGAAGTAAAGCAGGAGCGGCCCAGGGACCGGAGTAGCTATGATTTTTTGGAAGTGCGGCGGCAGATCATGTGCGAATTTTTCGGTAAAAACCAGAATATAGAGTATTATCTGTAACAGGACAAAGGTAATCCGTTCGTAAATAATGCCCGTGTGAAAGAGGAATTTGTATCACATAAGATTTCTATAAACAAGGAATGATAAAGGTTCCTTTTTCATAGAATAGATTAAAAATACTTTCATGGGGCTTTGCATGAAAAAAATAAAATTAAGGCGTTTGTGGATAACGCCTGTGGTAATAGCAGGAATTTTTGCATTTTGCCTGTATTGGAAAAGTAATCCGGATATGATATCGGTAAACAGTACGGTAAATGGAAGAGAGCTTCCGATTTACTGTGTTCAGACGGAAGAACCGAAAATATCTATTTCCTTCGATGCGGCATGGGGAAATGAGGATACATCAAAACTTTTGGAAATTCTGAAAAAACATAACGTTCATGCAACTTTTTTTATGACGGGAGGCTGGGTGGAGTCCTACCCGGATGATGTAAAGGCCATTTTAGCTGATGGTCATGATCTGGGAAATCACAGTGAAAATCATAAAAATATGAGCCAGCTTTCGGACGAAGAAATAAAATCAGAGCTGATGACAGTACATGACAGGGTCAAGGAATTAACGGGATATGATATGTTTCTGTTTCGTCCTCCTTATGGAGATTATGATAATGAAGTTATTACCGTGGCAAAATCCTGCGGATATTATCCGATCCAGTGGTCCATCGACAGCCTGGACTGGAAAAATTACGGAGTCAGTGATGTGATACATCAGGTCTGCGAAAGTGATCATTTGGAGGGCGGAGCTATCATACTTTGTCACAATGGAGCAAAGTATACGGCGGAAGCGCTGGATGAGATGCTGACTACACTGGAGCAAAAGGGATTTCAGATCGTACCGATTTCGGAATTGATCATTCGGGAGAATTATCATATGGACACAAATGGAATGCAGATACCGGATGCGAAAGAAACGATTATGAGTCACAAAGAGGGCTTTTAACAGGTTATGTTATGGAGTTGACGGGAAATAGTACGTACATACTAAATGATGGAACAATACTATGTTAAAAAAGTATATTTTTTTTAAAAATAAAAATTGATAATCCTGTAGAAAAGTGATACAATGAACTCGTTAATAGTGACTTGTAAATAATATTAAAACACAGGAGGAATGAGTTATGGTAGCTGGTATCATTGGTTTGATTATCTGGATTTTATGCTTAATTGGAAACATCAAACTGGCACAGCAGAAAAATCGTAATGTTGCCGTATGGGTAGTATTAAGCGTTTTCTTTTCATGGATTGCATTGATTATCAATGCGGTTATGAAGCCGAAAGAATAAGATAATAATATCAGGAAAAGATAAAAGCCGGGTGCAATTTTGCATCCGGCTTTTTTATAAAATAAGGTACAAAATCCGCACGGTAAAAATAACGATAAGCATTGACTTCTTGTATAAAATAAAGTACAAAATCCGCACGGTAAAAATAACAATAATAATTGACTTTTTGTTTAATATACGTATAATTGGATGTGTTTGAAAATAATAATCATTTTGTTTAGTGTCAGCGTTTCCATGCGATGAAAATACACATCTAAACAGTGCGCAGAAAAGAAGGAACCATACAAATGGATGTAAATGTAAATATTGGACAGAAAATCAAAGATCTGAGAAACCAGAATGGCTTGACACAGCAGGAACTGGCGGACAGGACGGAACTGACGAAGGGCTACATTTCACAGCTTGAGAGAGGTCAGGTGGCGCCGTCGGTGGCAACACTTTTAGACCTCATTGAATGTCTGGGGACGAATGCATCGGATTTTTTCAAGGAAACAGAAAACGAGCAGTATGTATTCAAAAGCCAGGATTATTTTGAAAAGATAGATGAGGATGGCAACAGCATCCAATGGACTGTACCTACAGCCCAGAAAAACCAGATGGAACCACTGCTGATAGAGATTCAGCCTCACAAAAGTCTTGCGGAGGATAAACCTCATGATGGGGAAGAGTATGGGTATGTCATCCGGGGAAAGATAAAGCTTCATCTGGGAGACCGGGTATATCCCGTAAAAGCGGGAGAAAGTTTTTATTATCCTGCAAACAGGAAACACTTTATTGAAAATACGAGTGCGCAGCCGGCGAAATTTGTTTGGGTAAGTACCCCGCCGTCGTTCTAGGAGGAGAAGAATGGATCATGCTATTTTGGAGTTAAAGCATTTATCAAAATCATTTTCGGGAAAGAAAATTTTAGATGATTTAAGTATAGAGATCGGAAAAAATGAGTTTGTGACGTTGCTTGGCCCTTCCGGATGCGGGAAAACGACGACGCTCCGGATCATCGGTGGATTCGAGGAACCGGATGAAGGTCAGGTTATTTTTGAGGGGAAGGACATTACGCAGCAGCCGCCGGAAAAAAGGAATATTAATACGATTTTTCAGCGGTATTCTCTGTTTCCGCATATGAATGTGGCGGAGAATATTGCTTTCGGGTTGAAATTAAAAAAGAAAAGCAAAACTTACATAGATGATAAAATTAAATATGCGTTGAAATTAGTAAATCTGGAAGGATATGAGCGCAGAAAGCCCTCGTCTTTATCCGGCGGCCAGCAGCAGCGTATCGCCATTGCCAGAGCCATCGTAAACGAGCCGGAGATTCTGCTTTTGGATGAACCGCTGGGGGCATTGGATCTGAAGCTGCGCAAGGAGATGCAGAAGGAACTGATCAAGATCAAAAATGAGGTTGGTATTACCTTTGTCTATGTCACTCACGATCAGGAAGAAGCGCTGACCATGTCTGACCGTATCATTGTTATGAATCAGGGATTGATCCAGCAGATTGGGACGCCCGTAGATATTTATAATGAACCGCAGAATGCATTTGTGGCGGACTTTATTGGCGAGAGCAATATTATAGACGGAGTTATGACAAAGGATTATCTGGTAAAGATGCTGGGAGTTCCCTTTGTCTGTGCGGATGCCGGGTTTGAGCCGGGGGAACTGGTTGACGTGGTAATACGGCCTGAGGATATTGAGTTTAAAGAGTCCGGAGAAGGGGCCTTAGACGGTATTGTAAAGTCTATCCTTTTCAAGGGTGTCCACTATGAGATGAAGATACAGACGGAGCAGTATGAATTTCTGGCGCACAGCACAGAATCATATGAGCCGGGAACCCGGATCGGTATTTATGTGAGACCGGAGAATATTCAGATCATGCATAAACCACAGTCAAAAGATGAGGAGATAGCCAGTGAGAATGAAGAAGCAGGGTGTTAAAAAAAGAACATTTATATCGGCGCCTTATCTCGTTTGGATGGTAGGGTTTACGATTATTCCGCTTTGGATCATATTTCAGTATGCACTGACAGATGCGGAGGGCGGATTTACATGGTCGAATGTACTGGCGATGTTCGATACGATCCATTTGAAAGCGTTGATTTTTTCACTGGAAATCGCAGTGCTCTGTACGGTAATCTGCATTGCGATTGCGTATCCGCTTGTAATGGTTTTAAAGAGATTGAATCTGGGTAGAAAAGGATTTGTGTTTTTTATACTGATTCTTCCCATGTGGATGAATTTTATTTTGAGGATTCTTGCATGGCAGATGATCCTTTCATCCAATGGTATCCTGAATCTGCTGCTGACGAAGATCGGTTTGCAGCCACTGTCCATTGCCAATACATGGATCGCTATCCTGATCGGCGTCGTGTATGATTATCTTCCTTACATGGTATTGCCGATCTATAACTCAATTATGGAAATTGATGAGGATGTGATAGAAGCATCCAGAGATTTAGGGGCCGGTTCCGGAGCCGTATTTGGAAAGGTCATCTTTCCATTGTCTCTTCCGGGACTGATGAGCGGAATCGTGATGGTCTTTGTGCCTTCCATGACATCCTTTGTTGTGTCAGATATTCTGGGCGGCGGAAAGCTGCAGCTGATCGGTAATATTATTGAGCAGGAATTTATCACAAGTATGGATTGGCATTTGGGCTCCGGTCTGTCCGTCATGTTGATGATCTTTGTTCTGATCACTACGGCATTTACGATGAAAAATGATACGGATGGAAGGAGTTCGGCGATATGGTAGAGAGAGTAGGGAACTTCTTTTCAAAGTTTTATTTTGTGTTAGTCATGATATTTATGTATGCGCCCATTGCGGTGCTGATCGTGCTTTCCTTTAATTCCTCCAGATCCCGGGTGGTCTGGGGCGGGTTTACACTGGACTGGTATGTCCGGCTGTTTTCCAATAAACAGATTATGGAAGCGCTTGTGACTACGATCCTCCTGGCGCTGCTGTCTTCTCTGATAGCGACGGTCATCGGTGTGACGGGAGCCGTAGGCATTTCGGCGATGCGCAAATACAATTTTCGTGTTACGATGGCATTTACCAATATTCCGATGCTGAATGCGGATATCGTGACGGGTATCGCACTGATGCTCTGGTTTGTACGGTTTATGCCGTTGGGATTTTCCAGTGTTTTGCTGGCGCATATTACATTTAATATACCTTATGTCATATTGACGGTCCTTCCTAAGATACGGCAGATGAATATCAGCACCTATGAGGCGTCCAGGGATTTGGGGGCAAGCGCTGTGACCGGCTTTTTCAGAATCATGCTGCCCCAGCTTATGGGAGGGATACTTTCCGGCTTTTTCATGGCATTTACTATGTCCATGGATGATTTTGTGATCACATATTTTACAAAAGGCGCCGGGGTCAATACGTTGTCTACGATGATCTACGGCGAGATCCGGAAGGGAATCAAGCCGGAAATGTATGCGTTATCTACGTTGATCTTTGTAGTAGTGCTGGTCATTTTGCTGTTGGTCAATTTTATACCTGCAAGAAGAAACAAAGTTAGAGGAGAAAGATTATGAAAAAAAGATTTGTTCAGATCGTAACGATTGCAATGGCTGTTGGACTTTGCGGAGCATTTGGCGCCTGCGGAAGTGAAAAAGGAGAAGCGGCCAAGTCCACGGGAGAAACGCTGACGGTCATCAATTACAGTGAATATATAGATCCGGATGTGATCGATATGTTTGAGGACGAGACCGGAATCGAGATTAAATATGAGGAGTCTCTGACGCCGGAGGAAATGTATACGAAATACAAATCCGGCGCCATCCAGTACGATCTCATTTGCACTTCTGATTATATGCTGCAGAGACTGATTCAGGAAGATGAAGTGCAGGAAATCAATATTGACGGCATGGAATATAAAGATAATATCGGCGACAAATATTGGGAATTTTCACATGCATTTGATCCGGAAAATAAATACTCCGTTCCATACTTCTGGGGAACACTTGGCATTTTGTATGATACAACAAAGGTAGATGAGCCCATAGACAGCTGGGGAGCATTATTTAATGGTAAATATGCAGGCGAAGTGATTATGCAGAACAGTATGCGCGATACTTATATGGTTGCATTAAAATATCTGGGTTACTCCCTGAATACGACAGATGAGGGGGAGATCAATGATGCACAGCAGCTGCTCATTGATCAGAAACCGGATGTTCAGGCTTATCTGGTAGATGAGGCAAGAGATGAGGTCGTGGCAGGCAATGCGACAATGGCAGTAATCTATTCCGGAGAAGCCTATCTGGCAAATCAGTATAATGAGAATCTGGCTTATGTGATTCCGAAGGAAGGCTCCAATGTATGGATGGATTCCTGGTGTGTATCTAAAAACTGTACCAACCTGGAGGCTGCAGAGAAATTTTTAGATTTCCTTTGCAGAGAAGATGTGGCTCAGAAAAATTTTGAGTATATTTATTTTTCCACTCCAAATGAAGCCGTAATTAACAATCTGTCTGAGGAAGATCGTGCGAATGAGGCGCTTGTTCCTGCGGATGATGCAACAGAGAACTGCGAAGTATGTACCATGATCGATCAGGATGTTACGAATATGATGAGTGATCTGTGGAAAGAGTTGAAGGCGAACTAAAAAAATGGCGGTGTAAATATGGGATATCACATTTTAACTGGCGAAGAATTTAATATTGACTTCCTTCCCCGGATAATGGATTTAGACGCACAGTGTTATGCGGATGAATATGTCGGGGAGCTTGCAATGATGGAGGAACGCTATCTGAGAAATCCCCGGACATTTGTCTGTGTGATGGATGGAATACGTCTGGTGGGATATATGAATTTCTTCCCGGTAAAGGCCGCCCTTTGGGATGAAATCGTTGAGACGGGGAAACATATTCGGGATGATGACATTCGGGGAGACGAGCTGGCGGATTATTCTACGGAGGAGCCGAATCGTCTGTTCATTATTTCAGTCGTGATATCGCCGGATTACAGAAATGATAAAAATGCAGTGATTACGCTGACGGATGGTTTCGCCGACTATTTAAATCGCTTGGAAGCAGAAGGATATGAGATCGATGCAATCTCGGCAACGGCCGTATCTGAGGATGGCATGAAATTTTTGCGAATGCGGAACTTTCATTTATACCGTGAGATTGAAGATGGAAATAAGGTTTATGTCTGCGACGATATTTATTTGAGAAAGCTTCTGAATAAAGATTTTTATATAAAAACTTACAGGGACGACGTCTATCTGTTTTTGCCGTATGCAGATAATCATAAGAATCCGAAGAGCGAATGGATTTACGAAAACGGATGCAATTATAATGATCCGGAATTTGAAATGGCAGATGAGGCGCGGCTGATCCTGCAGGAGCTGGAAGCCTGTCTGAAGTACGAGTGCCAGAATGACGTTGTTCAGGAACTGACACGCACCTATCTGGGCGAATTTTTGTTTTTGCATACGATGGATGATTATCCGGACGCTGATGATCCGAAGGAACGTCCTGTGATCATAGGAGAGGAGACGGTGCATATTTCAATCCTTGCCCATGAGTCCTCCCATATGTATGTGGTAATGCTGTTCATTCCGGATTGTCAGTATTCAACGACACAGGTAGAGGATCAGAACAGCCAGGAATATATCAAGATTCGTAAAAAGAGTGATATTGATGAAAATGGATTCTATCAATATGTCTCGTTAAATGACTATCTTCGGGAGAAATATGGTCTGATTCGATGCGGGCAGGGCAAAAATTTGATATGTATGTCAAATAAGCCGAAAAACGAACATGAATTTTATAATATATTGACCGGAGAAGTGTATAATAGCGTACATCAGAGCTTTCATATTGACTATCAGACATTGAAGGAATGTGCAGAAGACAATAAGGCAATTTATGATTATTATGAGACGTATCTGACGGAGATCGTGGATGCACTGATCCTGAAGGGATATGATGAAGGCCTGGAAGAGAGACTGTCATTGATCGCTACGTATATTTTTATTGTAGAAATGGTGGTGTTCCAGAACACATCCTTAAATAAAATGACCCGGAAAGTCACAAGGGCTCTGGCACAGGATGGAGAGGTATCTTTTCAGTATATTCAGCAGCTGTATCAGGACTATGCCAGAACGGTTAAATTCTGGCAGCGAAGTAATTTTAAGTATTTTGGTACACAGCGGGAGGCGGACCGGGTAAGAGAAGCCTTTGGCAATGAAAATCTGAGACGGGATTACTATGAGCAGCAGGAATTTCTGGAGCATATCGTAGAACTGAAAAATGCGCAGGATGAGAAGCGGAGCAATAATGTGATCAATATCGTGGCGATCATTCTGGCAGTTGTGCAGGTACAGAGCTTCCTTGTTGCCATCATAAGTAAAGTGTATGGCTGGTTTGGCATCGGAGTCTCCTCTGCGGAGGACAGTATCAATATGATGCTGATCAGCGGAATTCTGTTTATTCTTTTAGTTTGGTATCTGCTGTACCGCAAGGGTCTGTATATGGAGAAAAAGAGCTTCCAGAAGGATATTTACGGCAGGAGTGTACAGACAGAAAACAAAAGAAAAAACAAAGGAAAGGATAAAAACGATGATAACCCATGAATTTCTCTGGAATAAAAAATGGCTGTGGTTTTTGATTTTGTTTGGCGTTGCATTTTTGCTTTCTTTTGTTACTCCCCTGCGTTTGGACGAGGGGGGAGAGCTGACTTGTCTCAGCATGCTGGCGCTTTGCATGATCGGTTACTTTTTTGGCGGAGTTCCGGGTGTGATCGCAGGGATTGGATTTGGCGCATTGCGTTTCCTGGTTCAGTATCCATATCCGGATAATATTGCCGAACTGATCGATGATCTGGCTGGATTCGGACTGCTCGGTGTCTGCGGATTTTTCATAAAAAAAGAAAAGATAAAACTATTTCGGAACGCATTTCTGTTAGCTGCAGCGCTGCGTTATGTTGAAAGCGTATGGAATTGTATTTTTTTCTATTACCGGACGGACATGAGCTTTTGGTGGAATTTGAAATATGGACTGGTTTATTGCGGCGGTTATATCGGCGTGGAAACGATTATTACATTTGTTATTTTGTGCGTTCCGCCAGTCATGGAGGCCATTGACTATTTGAAATATATTTCCTCACATCCTTATGATGATGATTTGGAATCTTATTAAAGCTGGACGAAAACGATGTAAAGCAATATAATATAGCACAAGGGAAACGCTGCGCATTTTCACATAATGTTAACGAGAGTACATGGATGGATCTGAAAGATATTATATGAGTTGAGGAAGTACGATGAAAAATGAATTATTCACAATAGGAAAATTTACGGTACATGGCTATGGACTGATGATAGCGATCGGTATCATAGCGGCTTATCTGCTGGCAGAATATCGCGCCAGAAAGCAGGAACTGGACAGTAATCATATCTTTCCATTGCTGATCTTCGGCGTTGGATTCGGACTGGTGGGCGCCAAGGTACTGTATTATATTACGATTCTGGATGAAATTATAAAGAATCCCCGAATCATGCTGAATATAGCGGACGGATTTGTCGTATACGGCGGAATTATTGCGGGTATCCTTGCAGGTTATGTTTATTGCCGGATCAAGAAGATCAGTTTCTTGCGGTATCTGGACCTGATCGTCCCATCTGTGGCTCTGGCGCAGGGATTTGGACGTTTGGGGTGTCTGCTGGCAGGCTGCTGTTATGGAGTGGAGTCCCATACGGCATGCGCGATCACATTTACGGAGTCGGCATTTGCTCCCAACGGCGTCCCGCTGGTGCCCACACAGCCGATATCCAGCATATTCAATTTTGCTAATTTTGCAGTGCTGTGTCTGATCGCATCGAGGAAAGTAAAACCGGGAAAGGTCAGTGCATGTTACCTGCTGTTTTACAGTGTAGGACGTTTTATTATCGAGTTCTTCAGAGGCGATCTTGAGAGGGGAGCGGTAGGAGTATTATCTACCTCGCAGTTTATTTCCATCTTTGTTGCGGTATTTGCGGCAGTTCTTTTTATCATTATCCATATGAAAGGAAAAAGTCGGGAATGATCCCGACTTTTTTAATCATTAATATGATCTTCATCTACATTTTTTAAGGTGTCATGTATGGCATCCGGCAATTTTTGATCTTCCGGAGAAATGGATTCCAAATCTTCATCAGATGTGTCCTCCAGGTCGCTGTCCTGAATCTCATCATCTGTCAGGTCGCTTGGCGCTGTATAAAAGACTTCATTGGAAGAGCGGAAGATCGTTTCGCTGGAGCCCACCTGATTGACTACAATGGAATCTCCATCCTCCAAATCTTTTAAGGTTATCTGAAGGAGTTTATCCGTCAGAAATTTGGTTGTTACCTTTTCCCCATTGACATAGACTTTACTCCACGGAGTGAAGTTTTCTCCTGCAATGTTTAGCTTTGAGTTGTCATAGTTGATATAGGTTCTGTCGATCGTAACATTTTCTACACCCATTTCCAGCTCTGTGCGGGGATATGGATCTTCGCCGTTATAGATATAACGCTCGCCATAGAGCATATCATACTGCAGCATTTTCAGACTTTGCAGATATGTTTTCTCTTTCAGGCTTTCCAATCCCATACAGGACTGATGGTATTTAAAAATTGTTCCCTCATGGATGCCGATCTGTTCGGTAATGTATGACATAAGCTGATAGGTCGTTACATCTTTATCATTTTTCTCCAGACCAAAATTGTTCCAGGTAACATAGGATGTCTGATACAGATTTCCGGTTGCCATATCTTCATCTTCCAGCCCCATGGTAGGGAGATGGTCGCCGAACAGAACAACGATAGTCTTTTCATCCCTCTGTGAAAGCTCTTCGATCAGATCGCCGATAAACTGGTCTACCTCATAAACCTCGTTTACAAAATATTCCCATTGATTGTTTTTCTCTTCCGTTTCCGCACCGCTGACCTTAATGGCAGGGTTTTCAAAAACTTTTTCTTCCGGATAGCTGCCATGACTTTGAACAGTAATGGTATATACAAAATCGGTTTTGTCCGGAGTGGAGTCCAGAGCTTTTGCAGTCTCTCCAATGAGAATATCGTCCGTAGGCCAGGAACCGATTTCATTATAGGTTCTGATATTCATCATTTCCTTGCAGGTATAAGTATCAAATCCCATGTTGGCAAAAACATTTGCCCTGCCGTAGAAGTTGCCGCCGTTGTTGTGGATCGCATGGGTACCATAACCGATGTCCGACAGGTCGCTGGCAGCGCTTTCACAATTGGTTGATTTTAAAACAGTTTTGTAAGGGTACTCTCCCAGTCCAAAGAACTGGATCCCCATGCCGGTCAGAACTTCAAATTCCGTGTTGGCTGTTCCGGCGCCAACTACCGGTACTGTCAGATGTCCGCTTGTATAATTTTCCATTAAATATCGATAGTTAGGCACCGGATCATCAGACATTTTAAGGAAGTTGATTTCTGTGGGGTCAATAAAGGATTCAAGCTGTACAAAGATGATATTAGGCATCTCATCTTTTGCCAGGGCTGTTTCATCTGTTTTTATGGAATCCTGAATCATTTTGACGCTGGATTCGGAATAGTTGACCGGTTTGCTCATTCCGGTATCTACGACGCTTGCCGTAAAGCTGTAGACAAATCCATAGTCTGAGTATCCCTGAGCAAGATTTCCGAAGTATCCTGCCAGAATGCCGGTATTGATAGCGCCCTTTGTGATGAATGGAATGGCAGCGATGGCAATTCCAAGAAAAATCAGATTGCGCAGCCGGTGGATCTTCTTCTTGTAAAATGGTCCTTTAAAGAAGAACAGTATCAAAAACAGTACCAGCAGGATCAGTGCGATAATAATGATGATTTCCTGACCGACAGAAATATATTTGCTGTTTTTCATGTCCATCAGATCCCCGATCAGCTTCAGGTCCGTGAAATTGAAGGGAGTGACCCTGGATGCCAGGACAAATCCGTTGATGGTTCCAAGGAGCAGCCAGAACACGGAGATAACAAGACGGAAAAATCCCCGGTGCCGGAATAAATATGGAATCAGCAAGGTTACAAATATCAAAAGGGCATTATACAAAAATACCAGCGGGTGGTTCCCTACAAAGGATATGGCAGAGGTAAAGGATCTGCGGGATATCCATTCAATAACAAAAATCAAAATAAGCGAAAGAATCGCATGTACAATCAATGAATATTTTTCTAAAAACTGTATCGTTTTATTGTCTGATGTATCAGGCATATTGAAATTCCTGAAGAAAGAACGGCGTCGTTTTCCGTATTCAGAAATAATGATCGGTTTTTCTTTTTTTCCAAAGTGCATTATTTAATCTCCCTTTTCTGTCACACGGCGTATGAACTTTTCAAATCGAACAGATATTACAACGATTGGATATAAAAGTCAATATTTTTGCCGGGTGGATATTGTTAAAAAAATATGAAAATTTCCCAGAATACAAACTTATGAAACTACTAATGTTTCATAAGGCATGCTTATTGAACTACTAGCGTTTTATAAGGGATACCCTCTGGGGCACCCCATTATGCCATTCGGCGTTTTATAAGGGATATAT
>CAZLZX010000030.1:0-19175 GCA_964564095.1 uncultured Eubacterium sp.
TTCGATAAAACCGCCAATTTTCAGATAACTATCAAGGCGTTTCGCAATTACCTAAAAAAATATAGTTTCATTTTTATCATAAGTTGAAGAGAAAAGTTTGTCTAATAGCTTATTTAATTGAGGGTATTAGAAAAAGCAAATGTCATATATGGTGCGGATCACATAAAAGTATCGGTAAATGCTTATGATGTCCCTTTGATTACCTATTGGACAAATTTATCAGGGATATATAACATGAAGACGAAAAGGTTAAGATGTGTTACTTGAAAGTTACATATTTTTGAAAATAGCTGAATACCTAGAAAGGAGAAGTAATATGTATCAATTTCGACCAGTAACTGAACGAATTGCAAGGATGAGAAAGAAATACCGTGACACTAATTTTACCGTAGATGCGGAAAGAGCATTGATTGTAACAGAGTTTATAAAGAACAATCTGTATATGCCCGCACCGATGAAACGGGCAAAAACCCTTTATGAGGTCTGTGCAAAAATGACTCTAAGGGTTGAAGAGGATGAACTGATCATCGGAAACCTGGGGAAATATTATAAAGGATCTCCCCTATGGCCGGAGACAGCAGGGATCGGCTGGTTATACGGGGAACTGGACGATGGGTCTTTTTACACCCGTAAGCAGCAGGATGAGCCTTTGATCTTGCCTGACGAAGAAAAAGAAAAGCTGATGTCGATTCGGGAATTTTGGGCGGAGCATACCATGTGGAATGGTATGGGGTATTCCATGCCGGAGACCATATCTACTGCTGTAGATTCCGGTGTTCTTACTATAACAGGTTCTACACCAAATCGTGTGGTGGCAACAAACCACTTGATTCCGAACTATAAAAAGGTCATTGATAAAGGGTTTGGCGCTGTTCGTGCGGAAGCATTGGAGAAGCTGGATGCTTGAGAATGCGGAGAAAAACCAGTGCAGGATGGCGATAAATATTTCTTTTATAAATCGATTGTCGTAGTCTGTGATGCATATATTCTGCTGATGCATCGTTATGCAGACAAGTGTCGGGAAACGGCAGAATCAGCAGATGCTGTATGTAAGAAAGAGTTGTTGGAAATTGCGGATTCCATGGATTGGCTGGCAGAAAATCCTGCCCGTACTTTCCGGGAGGCGATTCAGGCTACTTATAGTTATCAGAATTTCCTGTACATTGATGGGGATTATCAGTGTCCGTCCTTTGGGCGTTTTGATATGTATACATATCCTTACTTGAAAAAAGAATTGGATGAGGGAACCATCACTCTGGACCAGGCTCAGGAACTGGTGGACTGTTTTTGGGTAAAATGCGGTATGATCTATAATGCGAGACTCCGTCATACTACAAGAATCACAGGAGCTTATTCTAAATTCAATCATATGACCATCGGTGGCTGTGATAGAAATGGCAAGGATGCAACGAATCCTGTAACCTTTATGTGTTTAGAGGCGCCTGCAAGACTCTTGCTCCATGATCCGCCATTGTCATTGCGGGTAAACTGGGATGCGCCGGCAGAGCTGTTGGAATGTGCCATTGCCGCTTCTAAACAGGCAGGTGGTATTCCATGTTTCCAAAATGAAGCGTTGATTTTAAAGGCGCTGATAGAAAGAAAAGTATATGAACCGGAGGATGCGATGGATTTTGGTATTGTGGGCTGTCAGGAGATTGGAGCCTCCGGCAATGATTATTGTGCTTCCTGCAGTACGAATTCCTGCGGATATTTGAACCTGGGAAATATTATCAATATTTCTATTAATAATGGTATTAATCCAAAGAATCATAAAGTCTGCGCTCCGCAAAAGGGTTATCTGTATGAGATGAAGTCTTTTGAGGAGGTTAAGGATGTTGTCAGAGATAATATTGACCTGTTTATGAATTGGCTTTGTACTGTCAGCAGTTGTACGGAATTTTATCATATGAGAGAGTATCCGGTCCCGGCTCTGTCTGTTATGTTAGATGGTTGCATGGAATCGGGAATTGATTGTGCTCAGGGCGGTGCAAAATATAATTCCTATGGCACCGGTCTTTTGGGAATTGCAACCCTGATTGATAGTCTGATTGCCATTAAATACATGATCTTTGACAGTCATGAGTGTACATCCAGAGAGTTTTATGATGCATGGATTGTAAATTGGGAAGGACATGAGGAATTACAGCAAAAGATCAAAAATATGCCTCATCATTACGGTAATAATGATCCGTATGCCGATGAAGTGGCAGAGTGGATCATGGATGAGATTGCTGCGATTGTAGATAGTAAAGTGCTGCGTCGAGGCAAATTCCGGGTAGGGACCTTTACCGCATCTGCAAATGTTTATTTTGGAACAAATACATGGGCAACACCGAATGGAAGATATGACAGTGAGTCATTATCTGATGCGGCATCTCCTTCTCAGGGAGCTGATACGAATGGTCCTTTGGCAGTATTGCAGTCCGCATGTTGTTTCGATCATACCCAATATACAAACGGTTTTGCCTTAAATATGCGTCTGTCTCCGAGTACATTGTCCAGAGATGATTCCATTGAAAAGCTGAGAAGTATGATCAAAACTTATTTCAATATGGGAGGCATGGAAGTTCAGTATAATGTAGTAGATTCAGAGACGCTTCGCGAAGCACAGGAAGACCCGGAGAAACATCGGGATCTGGTAGTACGTGTGGCAGGATTTTCCGCTTACTTTGTAGAATTGGCCACACAGCTTCAGAATGATATTATTGCTCGGACAGAGAATACGGTATAAAATATAGTTATTCAGAACATGGCATGATGAAGCTATGGGTATAGATCAAAAGACAGCAGCAGTTTAAGTATTCATACAGAATACGAAGCTGCTGCTGGTTTTTTTGCGTTTTTTTCTAAATAGTTCTGGCAGACATAGCGATATCTCCAAATATATCACGGTTCTCTGTTGGAAATAAAAAGTGAAGAAAAAAGCATAAAGGGACGTTCTTCGGAGGAAGATATTTCAAAGCCCAGTATTTCTTCTATTTTATGTATTCGATACAACAAAGAATTGCGATGTATTTTCAGCAATGAGGTTGTAGCGTTGATACTGCAGTTGTTTTGAATATAGTCAATGAGTGTCTGCAGGTAATCCGTATGATTGGTCTGGTCAAACGCATAAATTTTATACAGGGCAGAATGGTACATAGATTCTGCAGGAAAATGTTTCCTGATCATATCAATACATTGCCGGTCACGGAAATTTTCATAGTGGTAGATTTTTTGAGGCTCATTCTTTTTACAATGATTCAATATAAAGTCCAGTTGATGCCATACTTTTTTTGTGTCTGACAAATTGTAATAGATGCAGCTGCAGGCACAAATGGCGTCATGAGCAGCCAGAATCTGCGTAAGCTTTTCGCTATATTTTTTAAGCTTCGTTTTGCCGGTTATAAGTATGGCTATATGGGATTGAATCAGAGCTGAATGACAATCCGGTATCAGGCGTCTGATTTTTCGTGCTATCTCATTGTGGTACGTAGTCCTGAAGCGCAGATGGTTCGTAAATTGTATGCATAGCAGACGAAATGGTTCCTTTGAAAGACTGCGGTCTGAATTGTTTCTGGACAGTATGGAGATTGCAGGCTCCGGGGACAGAATCAGATCCTCCAAAAAGTTTGAATATATATCTGTTGGCGCAGATTGAAAAGACATTTCTTCTGCTTTTTCGAGATATCCCGCTAGAAAATGAAACAGCAGCAGATCAGCGGCATCAAAGGGGTCATGATCCTGCTTGTGCATCCCAATATAGCGTGAGATGTGGCTCTGGCTTTTGAGACGAGAGACAATAATGCGGCGATTGCTGACACTATTAATGGTGTCGATGCACCCCTCTTGTTCTACCTCCTCCAATGTAGGATTGCATTTGCATATCATATCCATGAAAGAATGCCCGTAACCGCTCTGAATACATGAGTATAAAGGATCATCGGTATAGGGAACATCTATACAGGCAATGGGCTGATGGTTGGCATCCATGATTACGAGTGGCATTTCTAACATTTCATATCCGGTGTTAATCATATTTTGTAAAGAATGCCCTAAGGCCAGATGTTGAATGAGCTTTTGTTCCCAGGCGTTATATTTGTGAAAAATATTACCCAGTTTATTGATATATAGAATAAAGTCTGAATAATCTGCTTTACAGAACAAATAATTGCAGTGATAGAGACACGATGGAATCGTATCATGATTGCCGAAAATGAAAAAGTTCTGACAGGCGCCCTGTATCAGTTCCGGCAATATGTCTGTAAAAGCAGCAATATCGCATAGATATAGTATGGTTTCATCGAGAGCAGTAATGGATGCCTCCCACATTTTAAAGGCGAGAAGCTGGGGAGAATTGACCAGATGACTGCATGTAATTTCCTCTTTGAGTTCTTTTTGAATAAATTCCATTCTGATATACATAGGGACTCCTTATTATGATATTAAAAGCGATGCCCTCCGGGGCATCCTGTTACTCCTGAAAAAGTTCATTGGCAAAATAAGAAGAGAGAAGTAATTCCTTTTGCTCTTTTGGATCAGAAAGCTTAATATTCAATAATTCTTCTATTTTTTTAATTCTGTAATGAAGCGAGTTGCGATGAATATACAGGACATTTGCGGTAGCAGAAACACTGCAGTTGTTGTGCAGATAGTGTATCAGCGTATCCGTATAATCCGTGTGATTCTCCTGATCGAAAGCTTTCAGAGTAATAAAGTATGGATGTATCAATGCTTCGGCGGGAAGGTTTTCCCGAAGAAACTTAGTGTAATGGCTGACCATATAATGATCATAATTTTGTAAAGCCCGGTCATCTCCATTCCAATGATCGAGTACAAACATGAGCTGTTCCCATATTTTGTCAATATCGCAGATATTTTTAAAGCAGGAACTGAAAGCACAGTGTGTGTGATATTTCAGCAGTAATTTTTGCAGTTGGCTGCAAAATTGCGAGAGATCCGGGTTTCGTGTCAGGATACCGATATAAGAATTGATATGGAAGCATTTAATGTCCGCAAAGGTGGTTTCCAGTAATTCCATAAAATCCATCAGTTTTGTTAGCTGAGGATGGGCGGGCGAAAGAAACCGGATGGCAAAGACCGCATAGTGATCAAATTGCTTATATTGAAAATAGCTTAGAAGCTGCTGAATCGTCGTGTGATCCAGATTCTTTTTGCTTATCATATCTGCTATAAATTGTCCGAACAGACTGCTGCGCACAGGCTGCAGCGGATAAAACTTTGCCTTTTGTTTCAGAATATCTACAAAATATTCATACAATTCCAGTACAAGAGGATCAAAGGGATGTGTATCCTGCTTGTGCAATCCGAGGAAAAAAACAGCCTGTCCCTGAAGCCGAATCGTAGATACGCGCAGGCGGTTGTGGCTGACGGAGTTGATCACTTCTCTGATATCTTCCTGTTCCATTTCTTTGAGTGTCGGATTGCAGATTGAAATGAGTTTGACATAAGGATATCCATAGCCTTCTTTCATGGAATTATACAGTTTATCTGTTGTATTTACCTGCTTATTAATGGCAATGACCTGGTAATTAAAATCGAGAATACACATAGGTATTTTGATTTTTTCATAGGCGATATCCAGCAGTTCCTGTAAAGAGACCGGAGAAGTAATGGCAGACAGCAATCGGTTTTCCCACTCTCCATAAGTAAAAAAGAGATCCTGTATTTGATTGATAAAATATAAAAAACTGTGAGTTTCAGATACAAAGATATAATTATTATCTTTCAGTAATTCTGCAAGATCGCCATATTCATTGCCGTAGATAATGAAATTTCTGTCTGTTACGGTATCGCATTCCATTAAAATTTTTTGCAGTCTGGATGGCTGGCAGATGCAAATGCAGTTTTTCTCCTGCAGATCCTGAGCATCATAGAGGATCCTCATAGAAGCGATATTGAAAGCGGATATGTGCTCTTTGGAAAAATGAACATCATTTACAACATCTGATAATTCGTTTGCGATGAGTGCCAGATTGAGATTCATGAAAATACTCCTTTGTCATCATATTTGCTTATAAAAAGTATATCAAATGGCTTTGTGGGTATCCATGATGAAAATACCGATAACGCCAACGGGAAATACTTATGGCATACTATAAATATTCATATTGGGAAAATTCAGTTATAACTTACAAAATTTAATGAATGCGGTTGATTTTTTTTTATAAATGATATATTCTGTGAATGATTACAGGAAAGGAACGGGGATCTTTATGATTAAACGGGAAACATATATGAGGCGCATCCGACCATTTATCGGAGGCGAGCTGGTTAAGATCATGACTGGTATGCGACGTAGCGGGAAGTCCGTAATGCTGGAGCTTGTAAAGGAGGAATTGCTTGCATCAGGTGTTGAACCATCTCAATTTATTTCTATAAACTTTGAGGATATGCGGTATTCTCATCTTTTGACAGCAAAAGCACTGCATGAGGATATTGTTAAAAAAGCAGAATCCATGGAAGGAAAGGTTTATCTTTTTTTTGATGAGATTCAGGAGGTGGCAGAGTGGGAAAGATGCATAAACTCTTTCAGGGTGGCGCTGGATTGTGATATTTATATTACCGGTTCCAATGCTAAATTATTGTCGGGAGAATTGGCAACTTACCTCGGAGGGCGCTATGTGGAATTTGTTATCTACCCATTTTCCTTTTCTGAGTTTTTAGAGCTTTATCATACGGTAAGTCCGGATACTGCTGCGCAGATATGTTTCCAGAAATATCTTCTAGCCGGGGGAATGCCGTATCTTGCGAATCTCCGGTATGAGGAAGAACCGTCAAAACAGTATCTTACCGATATTTTTAATTCCGTGCAGCTCAAGGATATTATTAAACGAAACAAGGTCCGCGATGTTGACTTGCTTGAGCGTATTATTTCTTATGTAATAGCGAATATAGGAACGACCTTTTCTGCTTCGTCACTGGTAAAATTTTTCAGGAATGAGCACAGAACAGTGGCAACCGAGACGGTTCTTAACTATATCAAATATTGTTGTGATGCGTATCTGTTTTATCAGGTAAAGCGTGAAGATTTGCAGGGCAAGCAGGTTCTTGCTTCCAATGAGAAATATTATATTGCTGATCATGGCATACGGGAAGCAGTTTTTGGTGGAAACATGCGGGATATCAACCTTATATTGGAGAACATTGTTTACATGGAGCTGATCAGGAGGGGTTACACGGTCACTGTTGGCAGATTGGATAGAAAAGAGATTGATTTTGTGTGTGACAAGAGAGGCGAAAAACTCTATGTGCAAGTGGCATATCTTTTGGCATCCGAGGATACTGTTAAGCGGGAATTTGGAGCATATGATGGAATCCGTGATAATTTCCCTAAATATGTTGTCACGTTAGACGAGTTTGATATGAGTCGGAATGGAATCAAGCATAAAAATATCCGGGACTTTCTTCTGGCTGAGGAATGGAATTAAATAGTTTTGCACCGCAGTTTGTATATTCTGCGGTGTTTTTATTTGGTTTATTACTATGGTTAAACATACAATTCTTAAAAATTCTTTGTACCTTCATGGAATTTTTTAATATTACAGGATTAGAAGCTTTTGCTCGTTTACATATTCCAATCTTTTGTTCAGATAGTTGACAAATAGACAGAAAGGAATCTAACGCATTTCTAGTTTGTTTGATACTTTATAAATAAAAGAAAATCTAAGATAAATGACCTTATGAGAACAAAAGGAGAATAAAAATGGCAAGAAAAATTATTGTAACTGCTGCACTAACAGGTGCATTTCAAGGGAAGACACAGTGTCCGGGATTGCCGGAGCAGCCAGATGAAATTGCCCAAGCTGCATATGAATGTTACAACGCTGGTGCATCTGTTGTCCATTTGCATGCGAGGGACAAAAATGGGGTAAATGTAACGGATAAAAATATTTTCAGTGAGATTAACAGCAAAGTACGTGCAAAATGTCCGATTATTACACAAGATTCCACAGCACCGGCTACCAGACCGGGATGTGATCAGGATTATTGCAGAAGCAGCATGGAAATATTTGAAGCAGAGTTTTTGCCGGAAATGGCCTCTTTGGATGTAGCCCTGATGCATGTGAAATGGCAGGATCAGGGAATCTATTATGGATGGACAAGAGATATTTTGATTGAATCTGCGAAACGTATGAAGGAATTAAAGATTAAACCGGAAATTGAAATTTTCAGTCCGACAAACTTAGAGGATGTGGAACAATATTTATTATCATATATAGAAGTACCGCTTTCTTGTACGATTGTTTTAGGCATGTCTATCACACAGGGGGCCATGCGGTTTTCCAATGATAATCTGATTGATACATGGAGGAGACTGCCAAAGGGATGCAATTTTACAGCTATGCATGTGGGAGCCCATGAATTGGAAGGGGTAACGATGGGGATGCTGCTCGGTGGGGGTGTACGAGTAGGTCTGGAAGATAATATATGGTATCGCAAAGGAGAACTTGCAAAGAGCAATGCACAGTTGGTAGAACGTGCAGTCCGTATGATACATGAACTGGAATTTGAAGTTGCGACACCAGATGAAGCAAGAGATATACTTGGCATTCCACCGTTGTCTGTCAGTGGACGATAGGAGGATGGCGAGATGAATGTGATATCTGCGATGGAAGCTGTTGCACTGATACAAAGTAATAGTACAGTTGGAATAGGTGGGTTTGGAGCATGGGGAAGTCCGGAAGCCTTATTGCAGGAGATAAAAAAATCCTATGAAAAGGATAAAAAACCTTCAAATCTTACAGTAGTATGTGGAATCAGTCCGGGTGATTTAAAAGAAGACGGATATGGTCTTTCGCATATGAAAGCGGAGGGGCTGATAGGAACTATAGTGGCGGCACATATAGGTATGTCCCCGGTGCTCGGGCGTGCAGTAGGAACAAATCAGATTGCGGGATATACATTGCCATTGGGAGTTTATGATAATCTGCTGCGGGCATCTGCTGCGAAACGACCAGGCGTAATCACGAAAGTTGGTCTGCATACTTTTGCGGATCCCAGGCAGGAGGGATGCCGGGTAAATGAAAAGGCCAGACTGCAAAGGAGAAAAATTGTTGATGTATTAAAAATGAATGGAGAGGAGTATTTATTTTATCACACATTTCCAATAGATGTTTGTCTCATTCGGGGAACCTATGCCGATGAAGATGGTAATATATCAGCATTAGAAGAAGCCATTTTAGGTGAACAAAGGGAAATGGCTTCTGCTGTTCATAATCAGGGAGGAATTGTGATTGTACAGGTAAAGCAGATTGTAAAGAAGGGAAGCATTCCACCAAAGGAAGTGTTAATTCATCATAGCTGTGTGGATTTTGTAATAGTAGCGGATGCGGGACAGCATCCGCAAGGGTATGATTTTCCTGAACGGTATAGACCGGAGTTGACTGGGGCTGTACAAATACCTGTTAATGCCGTTACACCAATGCCATTAAATGTACGTAAAGTGATTGCACGTCGGGGAACTATGGAGTTAAAATCGGGAGCATTGATAAATATTGGTATTGGAATGCCGGACGGAGTGGCGAACGTAGCCAATGAAGAAGGGATAGACGCAACTCTATCTATTGAAGGAGGCACTTTTGGTGGTATTCCGGTAGGGGGTGCAGGACTTGGGGCATCTGTGAATCCGGAAGCCATTTATCATATTGCAGATAACTTTGATCTGTATGATGGAGGAGGGCTGGATATGGCATTTTTGGGCGCCGCACAGATTGATCGGTATGGAAATGTGAATGTTTCAAAATTTGGAACACATTGCACAGGTCCCGGAGGATTTATTGATATTACACAAAATACGCCGGAAGTCTATTTTTTAGGTACCTTTACTGCCGGAAAAATGAAGTATAATATAGCGGATGGAAGGCTGGAAATAATAGAAGATGCAAAGGAAATTAAATTTGTAGATCGAGTGGAGCAGATTACCTTTTCGGCAGAATATGCGAAACAGACAGGTCAGAGGGTAAGATATTTTACAGAACGCGCTGTTTTTTCTTTGACAGATCAGGGACTGGAATTACTGGAAATTGCCCCGGGTATTGATTTGCAGAGAGACATTTTAGATAAAATGGAATTTGTTCCAATAATATCTGATCATTTAAAAGAAATGGAGGATATACTTTTTCGAGAGGAAAAAATGTGTATAGGGTTGAAAAAACAATAGAATACTGAAAGCAGGAGCACTGAAGCGTAGGATACCCCGTATTTTCAGCGCTCCTATCATTATTTTTTGAATGTATAAAAAGAACCGCAGAGCTGATTTCCCGCAATTTCTGAGATGGTTTGTGCGGATAAGGAGGCATCCTCGTAAAACCAGTAGGTGTATAATCCTATAATAGCTGCAGCGAATAGTTCTGTTACCACATTTAGATTGCAGGTTGGTATTTTATCATGTTCAAATTTTGCTTTAATATCTTTTCGGATTTGTTTTTTCCATCGAAAGATAAATTGCGGGTCGCCGTGTGGTCCAAGCAGAGGTTTGAAATATATCTCATTTTCTTTAATAAAATTTACTGTTTCATAAAAAACTGGAAAAGGCATTCCGGGTTTGTAATTTTGTAACGGGGTCTGTGGAAGATTACGGTTTAATTCTGTAATACCATCTAATAAATCTTGCTCAATTTCTTCCAAAATACTGTATTTATCATCAAAATATTTATAAAATATAGTTCTTGAAATATTGCAATGTTGGCAGATTTGTTGGACGGATATTTTTTCGATTCCATTTACAGCGTATAATTCTATGAAACACTGGCGAATTGCCGTAATCGTTTGGTTACGATTGAATTCAGTGCGTTTCATTTTTCAATTTCCCCCTTTCCTGAATATAAAATTTCATCTGTTTCGTATCCCTATTTTATCATAAAAGCGGTATTCACAAAATTTACAGTTTTGATGAAAGTGTAAACAAATGCGTAAGAAGCTCAGGAACTGTAAATCTGATTAACAATTATAAAGTACCTGTGCTCTCCAAAAAAGTACATTTTTAGTAAGATGATTTTATCAAAAGAAAAGGAGAGAAAAGTATGAGTAAACGATCAACAAGTTTAACAGATAGTCGTTTTGGCAGCAGAGGCTGGAGTATTATCATATATGCTATGATTTTATACTTTTTTTATGCAGCACTGGCAACAGACGGCCAAAATCTGTATCCGACAGTTTTTGAGAGTGTAAAAGGATGGGATGCCAATGCATTGCTGGCTTATGCGACGCCAGCGGGAATTATCGGTATCGTGGGTGGATTTGTGTTTGCAAGAATGGTTATTAAAGTGAAAGCAAAAGTAATCAGTGGCATAACGCTGATTATCACAGGAATTATGTTTGCGGTTATGGGATTTGCACCATCGGCAATACTGTATTTTATTGCTTTTGCAGCATTGTGCTTTGTATCTTCAGGATTTGGTCTTGCAGCTTTTCCGGTATTTATGGCCAACTGGTTTCCTAGAAAAAAGGGAATTGCACTTGGATGGGCTACTATGGGAGCTCCAATCAGTACGGCTGCATTTGTTCCGATGTTTTCTGTTATGCTCGGGAAATTTGGTATTGAAAAATCATTCTTGATTATTGGTATCGTGGTAATCATTATCGGATGTCTTACTTTTGTTTGGGCTGCTGACAGTCCTTATGATGTAGGGGCCTTGCCGGATAATATGGAAGAGGATGAAAATGTACATGCAGACGAAGCGTCAACAGAAAGTATTTTTACGGTAAAGACATTACTGTCTGATAAAGACATGTGGCTGATCATCATAGGCTTCGGTCTTTTATGGATGGTTACAGTAGGTATTATGAGCCAGTTTATCCCACGTATGATGAGTGTTGGATATACACAAGTCTATGCTATGATGATGCTTACAGTTGCAGCAATCATTGCGATTCCGGGCAGCTATCTGTGGGGATTTTTGGATACAAAGCTGGGAACTAAAAAAGCAACGATTGTTTATTCTGCATCATATGTTATAGCATTGATTCTGATGATTACATCCTTTAATCAGGTACTTGTTTGGATCGGCTGTGTATTCGTAGGTTTGGGTATTGGGGGATTATTAAATTTGATGCAGTCGATGGTAATTACCGTGTACGGAAGACGTGATTTTGTATTTGCCAATAGTCTGGTTATGCCGATTGCGTCATTGTTTCGTGTATGTTCATTTGCGCTGATTGCAGTATTACTTGGAATTTCAGGCGGTTCATTTACATTGCCATACATTGTATTTATCGTAATTGATATTATTGGTGCGATTATGATTATGTTCGTAACAAATGAATGCAAAGGAAGAAATTAATCTAATGTATTGAAGTGGAGGAATAAAGTATGAGTAGATTTCCTAAAATTACAATGGATGATCTAAGAAATTATCCAAAAGTGGAACTGACGTCGCAACAGATGGATTCTCCGTATGCAGATATATTTAATCGTCCTTTGGCGGAGGTGTCTCAGGAACAGCTGGAGGCATTGAATAACGGACCGTGCAATCCGCAGCTTGCTATGCCGATTGAAAAGAGAAGCGATTTATTTTTGCCGGGAGAGCAATCTGTAGAGATTGGATATTGTAAGATGCCAGATGGGACAGGTTTTGTAGCAAACAGAACTTTTTTCCCAAATGCAACACCGGAAATGTTTGATTGGTGGTTTACATGGCATCCTCTTGAGGATATTCGTTTGGCAATGTGGCTTCCAAATGCACATCTGGGCTCTTATGTGCGAGATCCATATGTCATGAGTGATGAGAGTGGTATTTCATTGGCGACCAGAAATTGGAACAAAGAGCATTATCCGTCAGAAGGTCTTACTAGTTTGGAAGAATCCGGCTATTGTTGTATTCGCTTTTATGCACCACAGGAATTTGGATTGGATATGCATAAGATTTTGAGTTCTCCGGTACAGTCCTATGCGGCAGCTTCCGTAATGTTTTTTGGAGATTCTCTGATAATGTTTGGAGAAGAGAAAGCCAAAGAAATTCGCGAGAAAGATCCTGGCGCGAAGGTTCCGTTTAATTGTTTCTTACATACTGTTCGGCCGGTAGTCGGAGGGTGTGAACTGAGAAGCCGTTTCTGGCTTGGCAAAGGTATGAATGCAGGTGTCCCATATAATGTGGATATGCCAAAGAGCACAGATTTTGAAGCGGTTTCCTGGGTAATGCTTCGACATACAATTCAGGAAATGTCGAATCTGGCTTCTTTCCTTCCGGAAGTGTATAACAGGTGTGATGGCAAAATAAAAAATATTGCTAAGGAAAATTAGAATACATTGAAATACAGTTAGGAAATATTTTATAATCATATGTCATCTGACTGTTGGGTATGGATCAAAAGCTCAAAAGAGAGCAGCAGTTTTAAGCGGGTTGAAGCCTGATCCAAATCCAGATGATACCGTTCTTCCATATTTTTAATATGGTAGATTACATTGTTTCGATGCATGTCAAGCTTATTGGCGACATCCGTATAATTCCGGTCGCAGTTTAAGTATTCATACAGAATACGAAGCTGCTGCCGGGATTTTTTTGTGTTTTTTTCTAATAGTTCCAGCAGGCATGGTTCGCAGTAGAAAAAGGTTTTATTTTTAACCGGGTTTTGAAACATTAGATCGATTGTCCAGTAATCTTCAAAAAAGAAAACCGGCGTATCTGCGGCCGAGTTTCTTTGCGCATTTTGTTTGATGATATATCCTGACAGAATCGGTTTGATATTTTCTGCCTGAATATAGGCGTCAGAAAAATCGCCAATCGTGGAAAATGGCTTGCTGACATATACCTGTATATTGTTGTTGGCAAAATCATGAAAGACCGGTTTCAACTGCTGAACCAGATAGTCCCGATAAGAAAGAAAATCCGATTTTGGCAGGTGGTACAGGATAACGATAGAGTCTTTGTAAGAAAAAATGCGGCAATTGATCATATTATTGCGCAGGTATTGAATAAAATATTTTTCTGCTGATTTCTTTTTTACATCAGAATGAATGGACAGCAGAATGTAGTGCCCTTCATAGTCAAGATCATTAAAATAGATCCGCTCTTTGATCTGTTCTCTGGTCGTATCCGGATTGTCTAAAAGATCCATCAGAAAATAATCTGTTACGGACCGGTCGCGCAGAAAGGTGGAATGCTGTTTTTGCAGCAAATTTCGGAAAGCATCGCAGAGAATGGAAAATAACTGCTGAACATAGCTGCGTGAAAAGTCATCCGTAAACAGCAGAATACAGTATATGGCCAGTTCATTGTTGACATTGATCGCCTGAATAAAATCCGCATGACTGCGGAAATAATCAGCTTCACTTTCTGCCTTGCCGCTGATATTCATCTGTTCAAAGGTTTTGGTCTGCTCAAAATATTTGACGGATTCAATGTCCAGATAACCGTTTTTGACAGCATTCTGGAAAATAGGATCTTTTAATGATTCCTGATGTTTAGAATAGGCAAGCAATTTAAGCGCCGGATCGTATACCAGAATGGGGGAGGGAAGCATCGTTTCGCTGAGTGAAAGAAATTCCTGGAAAGGAGCTTCACGAAAAACCGCAAAATCCAGTTGGCGTCCCCATTCCACAAAATCATTGAAGCACTTCTGCAGACAGTTGAAAGCTTCTGCCAGTTCCATATGGGAATGAAGCACAGTAATATTGTCTAAGCCGGAGACAAGATCCGGAGCCTGGGAAAAACAAATGATGAGGATATTCTCACTGAGTTGGCATGAGCGTGTTTCATTGTAACAGTCGGAAATGTATAGATAATCTTTTGCCAAAGTATCAGAATTCTTGGGCAATAAACGGATGCCCAATAATGGCTGCTTTGCTTTTTTATATCTGGTGGTAAGTTCCGGGTAATCTAAAAAGAAACGGGTCAATATCATTTCTAATGTTATTGTCATCTGAGTTTCCTCCATAACTATTGAATACGGCAGGCAGTTTTGCTCCAAATAGAACTTTTATTTATTTTAAAATCATAGATTTATAAAATCCAAAGTGCCTTTTAATATCAACATAGAAATCATAACAAATGGATTTGTATGAACGATATCAGTTTATCATATTAGAAGAAAAATAAAAATAGAAAAACCAATATAAAATTTGTAATTTCCTACAAAAAGAAAAGAAAATTTTTCATGAAACTTGGAAGGTTTGGAAATGAAAAAGGATGCTGAAATTGATATGATTTTATTATCAGATGAAGTAGACGGAAGCCTTTTGCATTATGTGCAAAAGGGAGCTTTATAAGGAGGTAACGAAAAATGAACAGAGTCTGTCAGGTTTTAGGAATTACGAAACCGGTCATTCAGGGACCAATGGCGTGGATTTCAACCGCTCCCCTGGTGGCAGCGGTATCAAATGCAGGAGGATTAGGAGTTCTGGGTGTGGGGTTTGCTCCGGAACCATTTATTCGAGAGCAGATTGCAGCCACCAGAGCGTTGACCGATAAACCATTTGCAATGAATGTTATTATGATTCCGCCAAATTTGGAACATGTAACAAAAATCGTGGTGGAGGAAAAGCCGCCTGTTATGTATGCGGATACCATAGCCGGTCTGGATCCAATGCTTTGCAAAAAGTATTTTGCTATCTGGCATGAAGCGGGCTGTAAGATTGTCGTAAAAGCATCCTTCATTGCCGATGCAAGGATCGCAGCGGAGGCCGGAGCGGATGTTATGATCGTGAAAGGCTGGGAAGGCGGCGGACATGTTACCTTTGAAGCTACGACTGTACTGGCGCCTCAGGCAGTGGATCTGCTTGATATTCCGGTGGTAGCCAGCGGCGGTATCGCAGATGGCAGAGGCATTGCAGCAGGAATCGCTATGGGTGCGGAGGGCTTTGAGATGGGTACTGCATTTATGGCTGCGGCAGAAACGACGGTCCATCCAAATGTAAAACAGGCCGTATTGGAGGCAGGGGATATGTCGACGGTAATCACAGGTTACAGTACGGATGAGCCTTGTCGTCAGATCGCCAACAAGCTGTCAGATGAAATGATAAAAATTGAGGCGGACAATACGAAAGAGCAGGCTGCAGAACTGCTTCGCCCGGTAGCGGAGAGTTCTCTGAAAAAAGCAATGGCAGAAGGAGATCTGGAGGACGGCGCGGTCATGGCAGGACAGATCGTAGCTCTCATCAAGGAAGAGAAGACCTCCCTGCAGATCATTGATGATGCCATTGCGCAGGCAAAAGAGATTTTAGCGCATATGAACGACTTTGAATTTTGACAGAGCTTCTCCAAACAGATGATTTGGAGACATTATACTGACTGGGAGGAAGAACATGAATAGAATTATCGTAAGTAAAGATTTGTGCATAGGATGCCAGATCTGTTTTAAGTCCTGTTTTATTGATGTGATCAAATGGGATGCAGTAAATAAAAAACCGATCGTCAAATATCCGGAAGAATGTGTTCAGTGTGGATTTTGCGAAATAAATTGTCCGAAACGTGCCATCAAGATGGAACCGGATTATGAAAATTATATGTTCCCGCGTGAAAATATTTTTACCATGGATTAGCTGGGATGAGAGGGAAAGATCTTATTCGGCGTAAGGAAACTGTAAAGTTATACTTATATAGGAGGAAATACATAAATGGCTAATTATACGACAGACCTTTTAGTTGTTGGCGGTTCTCTGGCGGGATTGGCGGCAGCTATCACTGCAAAGGAGAGTAACCCGGACTTAGAGGTACTTTTAGTAGAAAAATATACGACTGGTTATGCCGGAAAGGCAAACCGCGGCGCCGGTATCATGGATATGATCGGCAATGCAGATCCGGAGGATTATGTAAAATACCATACCCATTATATTGGAGAGTATTTGAATGATCAGGATGCCCTTCGCCAGTATGCAAATACATTGGATGAGGGCGTGGCATTATTGGATAAATGGTCAAATGGAAAAATTGATAAGAATGAGGATGGTTCTTTTAAGACGTTAAAATGGCTGGCACAGATTACCGGCGAGGATGAGAACGGAAAACGTACCTTTGATGAGCCAGATCATTTTCCATGGACACTGGTATGCGTGGAGCTGGATTATCTGATCAATGTGAGACGATATGCCCAGAAAGCCGGAGTGAAGATCGTTGATCGTGTAGGAGTGGTAGATCTTCTGAAGGATAAAGACCGTATCAGTGGCGCCGTTGGATACCATATTGATACCGAGGAGCAGATCGTGTTTGCTGCAAAGGCAATTATACTGGCAACGGGTTCTCAGAATTATCGTGTTATGCCAATGTGGTCTCCGGGTCGGGGAGAAGGCCTGGCAGCAGCATGGCGTGCAGGCGCTCAATTCAGAAATTGTGAGTTTGGCTCTTTCTATAACTGGACTTCTCTGGATAATTTTGAGTCCAACATGGGCGTAGAATTTGCTTTATACAACGATAAGGGAGTAAATGTGGGCGCTCCATTATGTCAGGGCGAGCATCCGGACGTAGATGCCAGATCTCTTGCAGAGTGTTACAAACAGGTTATGGCTGGGAATGGTCCGATGCACTATCGTCAGAATGAAAATCCGTTAATGCCATATCTGTCTTCCTGCCTGGCAAGCAATTCTTATTTTAACAGACCGTATGCGGATGATTTCTGGGGAAGACTGTTCTTTAATGCGTATACACAGCAGCTCAGTGACGTGGTAATTCCCGGATTGATCGGGGAGTTTTCCGGTCTGAAAGTAGATCATGACTTTGCGACAACGGTTCCGGGTCTGTATGCGGCAGGAGATATCTGCTATGGCGGATCAGCAACGGCAGGCGCAGTACCGCCGCCTCCGGGCCGGGTAAGAGGTTCCGGTCTTGCATTTGCACAGTATTCCGGCCGCATAGCCGGACCGAAAGCTGCGCAATATGCAAAAGGCGTTGTTCATGGCAGCATCAGGGATGCGGACGTAAAGTCCATTGACAATAGATTTATGGAGCCGAAGAATTGTAAGGGTACGGTAAATGTAATGGAATTTATTCCGGAGATTCACAAAGTAATGCAGCCGTTAGGAAACAGCTTATACCGTAAAGAGGATCGCATTTTAAAAGCTATCGATCGTATCGAGCAGTTAAAGGTTGAGGTTAAAAATGTAAGAGCTGAGGATGCGCATAATTTATTTGGAGTAAATGAGATTCATTCTATGCTCATCTGTGCCGAATTATTCTTCCGTTCCTCTTTATTGAGAAAAGAAACCAGAGGTTGGTTTCAGAGAGAGGATTATCCGGAACGGGATGATTCTGTGATCAAATGGTATACCATGCAGAATATCGATGGTCAGATAGTAAGCAAAGAAGAGATCGTTCCAATTGACAAATATGTTTATAAACCGGCGCCAATCGTAGATTAGAAGAGGAATCGGTGTCAATACAGGACGGCAAATAGAATATCAGCAGGAGGGATGAGAATGAATCCACAGGATAGAAAACCGATTGGCTTAACAGAAGAAGAGAAATTAAGCCCTATTGCAAAATATTATACGACAAACTTGGCAGCACCGACAAATCCGGCGGCATTGCAGGCTTTGTTGGCAGGTCCTATGGACCCGGCGCTGGCAAAGCCTCCGTATGAGATGGCAAAGATGCTGCTGCAGCCGGGATATATGGATGGAGAGAACGGATATTGTACGATGGAGGACGGTGCGGGATACCTTGCAGTAAATAATAAGTTTCCAGGTGTCACACTTGATATGATCAAATGGTGGTTTGCATGGCATCCATTGGAGAGTATTCGTTACAAAATATGGAATCCGTACTGTCATCCGTATGCGGCGATCGCAGATGTGGATCGTGAGAAGATTCAGAATCCGGATCTTCCGATGGAAGATAAGATTGCAGATGTCGTTCACTTTGTATGTGAGGACATTGGAGCCGGTTTACAGGATATCGTGATCCATTTTCATCCGGTTGAAGAGATCGGATTTACAAGGGAGGAACTGGATGAGGCTCATGCATATGCCATTGGCGGTTATGGTCTGGTGGAAAATCGCGTAGGCGAGAAAGGAAAAACACCGGCTATTATGATCCATTATTTCCGGGAGACAGAGGATGGTATAGAATCCAGAACACGGTTCTGGCTTGGCTATCGTATTATTCAGGGGAAGATGGTAAAAATTCTTCCTCCGGGTGTGAGAGTTCCGGAATTTGTACCAATGGGACTGGCGCTTCACAATGTGGAAGAGTATTCTCATTTGGCAAGCATTCTGCCGGCTGTGTATGAAGAATTTGGAAATC
>CAZLZX010000031.1:0-7324 GCA_964564095.1 uncultured Eubacterium sp.
CTGCTCACACCTGAATCACATTCTTACGTACCTGAGCAGCTAAGTGCTCAGGTACTGTCTGAACAGCAGCACATTAACATTATTCCGTTATTAATTTATTCAGCATCGCAATCGCAGGATTAAAATTATTCTTATGCCATGCCATCACAAACTGAGCATCCGGGATCTCAGTTACTTTTACCTTTGCCACATTCGGACTAAAGAAGCAGGAATAAAACTCATTGTATCCGGCAATTCCCTTTCCCATCTCCAGCTCCAGGCTCTGCTCCCGCATGTTTTTCACATATCTCATTTTAGGTTCAAACCCGCATTGACGGCACAATTTCATGATTTCATGGGTAATCTCACTGCCCTCCATATAGACAAAGGTATCATCCTTCAACTCTTTTAGAGATATTTCCTCTCTGGACGATAACGGATGGTTCTTTGCCATGATCATATATGTGGGAAGCCAAAACAGGTCATTGTACAGAATGTCCGCTTTTTTCCTCGCCTGTAATTCCAGCACGACCGCCACATCCAACGTGCCGTCATAAAGCCTGGATATCAGGCCATTCTCCGTATCACGGGTAAGCGCCAGCTCGATATTCGGATAGTTTCCTGAAAACATATCAAGAATCTCTTTGAATCCGCTTTCTAAAAGCTGTCCCTCCAGGAATCCGATCGTCAGCTTTCCAGTCAGCCCCTTTTTCATTTTCTCAACCTTTGTGACCATCTTTCCATAGTCCTGATAAATACGCGAAAGATGTCCATACACCTCCGCACCTTCCGCCGTAAGCCTCAGTTTCTTCCGTTTGTCACGAATAAATAGCTGTACCCCCAACTCATTTTCCATGGAAGAAATGCTCCTGCTCAATGCCGACTGGGTTAAATTCAATTTTTCTGCCGCCTCTGTCATATTGAGACATTCCACCGTTGTCAAAAAGTATTTCATCTGATAGGTATTCATCCAAGTCCCCTGACCTCTCCGTATTGATCATTACTATCATAACACTTCCGCAAAAATGTGTCCAACCGGCATGATTCTGAAAATCGGCTGAGCTTCGAAAATCGGCTGAGCCTCGAAAATCGGCTAAGCTTTGAAAATCGGCTAAGCTTTGAAAATCGGCTAAGCTTTGAAAATCGGCTGAATTGGGGTGGATAACGCACCCTTTTGAATCAGCTCAAAAGTTTAAAAAATTACTACTTGCCATTGGGAAAAAAAAGATTATAATATAGCGTGTCAAATGGTTATTGCCACAGCATTCAGACATGAAATTTACTGCTATATGCAGTTTTTCTAATAAAATTTTTAAATTATTATTTGTTACAGGAGATAGTGATTATGAATAAATCATCGACTTTTTCCATTCGATATGCATCATTGCATGCTGTTTATCAGGCATCTTCTACACTGGTCATCGGCTATTCCTCCGTCTATCTCCTTTCCCGCGGATACTCGGATGCGCTGATTGGCATTATCCTTGCCATATCGAATACAATCGCCGCCGTCTTGCAGCCGGCGATTGGAAGCCTGTTGGACAGGAAAAAGAATATCTCCCTGCAGATTTTTTCTGCCTGCATGCAATTTATCATGGTTGCACTGGCAGTCATTTTACTGGTCACACATATGGGACAGCTTCCGCTGTCCATACTTGTGATTCTCATCTTTTCCCTGGAGTTTTCGATCCAGCCGCTGGTAAATTCCCTTTGTTTCTTACTTGAAAGTATGGGAATCTCCATCAACTTCGGACTTTGCCGCGGTATCGGCTCTATGACCTATGCCGTTCTGGCTGCCATCCTGGGAAAATTGATCGCCGTATTTGATGCATCATTGCTTCCGATTTTTTATATTGCCGTTTTCGCCGCAATGGGCATCTGTTTTCTTTCCCTGCGGACAAAATCACTATCCCTGTCCGCTGTGACCTCTGCCGACAATGCTGAGGCTTTAGATCACGCTCATAACGACACGGAAATCGAAACTTCCCTGTCCCTGCTTGAGTTTGTCCGTACCTATAAACGTTTCATGCTTTTTTTGGCAGGCAGTTGTCTCATATATTTTATGTTTTTTGCAGCAGGTAATTATTATGTGATCCAGATCGTTTCCCCCATAGGAGGAGACACCACAGAAATGGGAATCGCCATGGCTCTTGCAGCCGCAATCGAACTCCCATTTATGGGGCTTTTCAATAAGTTAAACAAAAGATTTTCGCTGCAGACACTGCTGCGTGTCTCCGGCATCTTTTTCGTCATTAAATATTTCCTGATTCTCATAGCAGGCAACATACCTCTGTTCTATGTCGCCCAGCTATTCCAGGCAGGCAGCTATGCCATTTATTATCCGGCTTCTGCCTCCTATACCAGCCGGCTGCTTCCCCAGGCAGATCTTGTAAAAGGTCAGTCCCTTCTGACCTGCATGTACACGGTAAGCGGTATCTTTGCCAGCCTGATCGGCGGCATGTTGATCAACTATGTATCGGTTCACGCCATGCTGCTGCTTCTCTTCTTCTGCTCTGTAGCTGGCGCCGTTATTCTGTGGTTCAGTGTAGAGAAAGTACACTGAAAATGCCGCATTTCTGATATCCGATCCCGAAAGGAAACTCTTCTCGTAGACTTTCCTGTTGTCTTAAATTATGAAAGCGGGTCTGCATCGTGAAATGATCGCAAGCCCGCTTTCATACTATATATTCTTACTTATTCTTCTGAAAAACCATATTTTTGTAATACATCCGCCGCCATATTTGCAAAATTTGAATTTGCTCCCCAACTGATATTAAAAATTCCCTCTCCGCCGCCGGAACCGACAATATCTGCCGTCTGCATATAATAGTTTTCCGTGAGCATAACAGTAAGGCTGGCATAGCTTCCGTTACGCAAATAGTACCTTTCAAAGGAGAGCAATACAACCCTCATCTCATCCGTGTTTCGCCAAACTTCGGAAATTAATTCTGCATCGATTTCTTTTTTTAAAGTATCTGCCAATGTTTCAATGCCCGCTGCATTGTGACCCTTCATTCTTATGGTTACACTTGCCATGACTGTACCTCCTGAACTTGATTTTCATAGGCTCTATTCCTGTCTGCCGCGTTACCTTATAACAGGCTCCGTATTGCTTCCACTGCTGTCCGTATCGCTGACTCCGTGTCATGCACCACAGGATTTTCCAGGCCCAGTTTTTCCCGTTCCTGATTGGCAACTGTCAAAAATACGGATGCCACCCGCACATGTAAGTAGCTTCCTACTACAAACAATGCTGCCGACTCCATCTCTGATGCCAGACAGCCCAGCCGTTTCCATGCCTCCCATTTCTGCTGTAATTCATAGCTTACCGGCATCTTCTCCGGTTCATGCTGTCCATAAAAGGAATCTTTACACTGCACCACTCCCGTATGGCTGACAAATCCCAGCTTATCGGCTGCTGCCTTCAAAGCTCCCGCCAGTTCAAAATCCGCCACCGCCGGAAACTCCAATGGCGCATATTCCCGACTGGTTCCTTCCATACGAATCGCGCCTGTAGCGATAACCAGATCCCCGCTTTTTACCTCAGGCTGCATACCGCCGCAGGTGCCCACCCGTATAAAGGTATCTGCCCCGGCTTTTACCAGCTCTTCCATGGCAATAGATGCCGAAGGGCCGCCGATTCCAGTGGAGGTAACGCTGACGCGCTCTCCATTCAGATACCCTGTATAGGTAACAAATTCCCGGCTGTCCGCCATTAAAACCGGATCATCAAAAAACGCTGCGATCTTTTCACACCGCTTCGGATCTCCCGGCAGAATCACATATTTTCCTATGTCTCCATTCTTGATTCCAAGATGGTACTGCATACCTTCTTCCGCATATTTCATAGCTCGGATACCTCCCCTATAGATTGAATGATTGGTTCTCCATTTTTAGCGTCATTCTATCTAAAGTATACAACACTCAGGACTCCGAATCAAATTCCTCTTTTAATCAATGTCTCCTATGACGTTCCAATGTTGCGAACAATATATGTGCCTCTGCCCATTTCTTTATTTGACAACATGCAGCTTGACCACATCCTTTTCAATTATCGAAAAGAAAAAGCACTTCTCATAGCAGTAAATTCCATTTACAGTATTCTCCATATCACTACCTGACATATTACCGCTGTTATCCTGATTCATAAAACGTTTCTGCATAACGCTCTTATCTTGCAGATCCACCACCACATAATAATTACCGTCATATGCTATAAAACGATCATCTTCCAGCATTCCGGTTCCAATATAACCTATAAATTCAGGATCATCGAGCGCCAGCGGATACACATCATAATTCACACCATTTTTTACATACAGCTTTGGTCCACTAACATCTCCTAAATATCCTCCGGAAACAAGTACTACCTCTTCTGTTCCGCCAACATAATCTGCCAGACACTTTACTTCTAACAACTCCTGCAGCTTGTCTGTTTCAAAAGAATAATAATAAATATGGTCTTTTCCGTCTTCACGATTTTCAAAGCTTTGTCCGTTCATTTCTGATACCATAAAACAAAAACCCGCATCCGAAGGAAGCATACCACGCCATTTTAGCCCATTAATAACTTCTCCTGTCACAGTTGACTCTCCATTTTGCTTCCCTATGCAATCGTACACATGTTTCAATTCCTGGTTCTCCATATCATAGACGTCCAAATTATTTTGATATTTCTGGGTAACGCTAAGAATCGTTAAATATTTTCCACTGAAATTCATTTCCGGATATCCGACGCCTTCGCCCGATAAAACTGTCTTTGGTAATTGATCTTCGCTAATTTCCACTAGTTCATACCGGCATACTTGCCCTTCATAATAAAATATATTGATATAAAGCTTGCCCTTGTATGCATATTCAATAGTAAAATCATAGCCCTGTTCAAGTCCCTGCAGTTCTATAATATCTCCCAGGTCAGCCCTGTTGATCTTTATATACTGATTCCGATCATCATAATCTGCATAGTAATACCAGTCATCATCTACTGCAACAAAATAAGTATAATTCTTATATTCCGAAGGAAACGAAAACTCCATCACTTCTTCATTTACTGGTATATTATAATTTTCGACAAGGATTGTTTCTTCTCGTCCGGCCTTACCTTGCTCTACTACAGTGCTTTGATTGGAAGAAAAACTATCCGTTTCATTCGACGGGCTGCACGACATGCACATGGAACAGGCAACAAGCAGAACACTGCAAAATATTTTCTTCATTGACACTCTCCCTACCAAATCATTGAGTTTCCTGTTCTTCAATAAATGCCTCTAAATCCGCCATCTTTTTTGCTCCATTTTTCACAATCATTTACCTCCCGCTACTACTATTCTTTATATTATTGACATTTCAGAATTCAATGCTGCCTATGACATTTTCAATATCGGGAATTGAATTTTCATCCAAAACATATACGTCAATAAACAGATTTTTCTCGGAAAGATAAAAGTAATGTATTTCATCCGGATTGACTTCTCCTTTTATTTCCTGTGCTGCGGATTCCTCTATATTTACTGTCACTTTGCTCCAGATTTTAGTATCGGTTTTCACTTCATCTTCGGATATGATATTCGCCCGCATTCCAATATAATTATCCACTATTTCTTCTGTCGAACCGCCATATTGAAATGAATCCGCCACTTCAATAATGGCTGCATCCTGTCCGGAATGAACCAGTTTGGCTGAAAAGTCCGTCTGATCCTTTACTTCCCAATCCTTTGGCAAAGAAATCGAATAGTATAAATTTTCATATATATTTTTGGATGAATTAAGCCATTTACGCCCTGAAACTTTCAGCATAATTTCCAGCGGCTCATCTATCCCACAAATATGAATACGAATGGTCTCCCTGTTAGCAGGATCTTTCAGATAATGCGTAAATGATTTTGTGTAAAAGCCATATCCAGAATCTGTGACAGTAAAACCGCCGGAATCTCCTGCAAGAGCCTGTTCCCTGTCATCTATTTCTATTGTAAGATCATATTTGGCTGACAAATAAGACTCAAAATCACCAGATTTATCCGCTTTTGCATTATAATAAGTGGATATGGATTCATCATAAATATTGATCGTTCCCGATAGCCAGCCATCCTCATAACTTATATTTGTGATTTCGGCAGATATCCTATCCGAAGAAACAGATCCTCTATTCGTAACAATATTTATGTCATCCCTGCTTTGATATCGCATATACCCCAAAAAACAAGCCAGAAAATAACGACACACAAAAGAATTATTAATGCTTTTTTCATTTTCTTTTCCTCCTCTGCCCAAAATAATTGCTAATTTCTTTCTAACATTATATCGTTTTATTTCATTATTAAATCCCTATCTAAATACTATCACATCAGCTCATATATTTCAACAAAATATATATTGTTTTATTTTTTATAGTTTAATGACCCTTATCTATTGACGACATAATATAGAATATATTAAAATAATTGCAGTAAACACATACACTGCAGGAAGGAAAATCACGTGCAAAACAATTTATCAAATTTCGAAGCACAATTTAAACGTTCTACGATTCCATTGTTAGTCCTTCAATTACTTTCAGAAGAAGATATGTATGCATATGAGATTATACAGAAAACATTACAACTAAGTGATGGTGTTTATAAAATGCCTCTTCTTTACACTTCTTTAAACAAATTGAAGGAACAAGGGTACGTAGTAGAATCCAGACAGGAAATTTCCGAAGACAACAGAGTAAGAATTTATTATGCAATAACAGAACGAGGAAAAGAATATCTAGATTTATTAAAAACATCATACAAAAGATTATCAGATTCCGTATCTGAAATAATTTTTAAGGAGAAATCTATCTGTGAGTAAAACTGAATTAATAAAAGAATATATTGAGCAGGTCCGTCATAACATTTACAACCTTTATCCGGCAGATGATTTTTTATCCGCTCTGCGGAGCGACCTGGAAGAGTACACCACACAATTTCCTGAATGTAATTTTGATGATCTGATAGAACAATTTGGAACTCCTGAAATGGTTGCTAGAGATTTTTTGAGCAATGCTGATACGGATTCGCCTAGAACTAAAGCACAGAAGAAAAAATTAAAATTAACTTTATGGATATGTACACTCCTTATTATCGCCATTTTAGGTACTTTATGTATAATTGCTGCAACCCAGCGTCAGGTCATGTTTGAGGATGTAACAACAATACTTGACTCGGAATAACTTTTCAAAAAATATCTATTATTTTAAAAACAGGGGGGAGTTTCATTCTCATTACGCCAAAATAGTCATAAAAATGTGATCGCCAGACACATAAGCCTCAATAAAAGTGTGATAACAAGACACATAAACCTCAATAAAAGTGTGATAACA
>CAZLZX010000031.1:7424-19049 GCA_964564095.1 uncultured Eubacterium sp.
CCTCAATAAAAGTGTGATAACAAGACACATAAACCTCAATAAAAGTGTGATAACATGCCACATAACCCCCAATAAAAGGGTGAGAGAGAGTATCATCTATGGAATGATTGATCGGGCTGGCTCTGGAGCATACCTCTATTTTATAACATTTGCATTTTTACAACCTCAAAATTGCATTTTTCACACTTTTTCCCACTATTTATTGGAAAATCCTTGTATTATTTACAATTTTGATGTAGAATAAATTCATATTTTATGCAGCATCGATTACAAAGACGTATCGTAATCGATGCTTTTTTAAGAAAACTCAGAAAGGATGTGTAACAATATGAGCGGCGAGCGTATGATGGACCTGAACGAAGCGTATCAGGACAATTTTCAGCAGTTAGTTGAAGCCTGCATGAAATCCGGAAGTATCGACCTTGATCTATATACAGAGTATGATGTAAAACGTGGACTCCGCGATTCTAATGGCGCCGGTGTGCTGACCGGTCTGACCGAGATCGCAGATGTAAACGCCTACAAAACAGAACACGGAAGAAAGGTTCCTGCGGACGGCGAACTTTATTTCCAGGGCTACAATGTGTCAGAACTGTTAAAAGGAAATGCCAACAGACGTTTTGCATTTGAAGAAGCTACTTATTTGCTCTTATTCGGAGCTCTTCCGACCAGCAAACAGCTCGATGATTTTATACATATACTGAGCAGCTCCACAGAATTATCGGGACGTTTTGTAAGGGATGTTATCATGAAGGCGACTTCTTCTAATCTCATGAACAGTCTGCAGCGTTGTATCCTGACCTTATACTCTTATGATCAGAAGCCAGATGATATTTCTATTGATAATGTACTTTTACAATCTTTGCAATTAATCGCAAAACTGCCAGTCATTGCAGTATATGCATACCATGCCTACCGGCATTTTAGATTAGATGATAATCTGTTGATCCGAAATCCGGACCCAAATCTGTCTATTGCAGAAAATATCCTGCAGATGCTCCGTCCAAACGGACAGTTTACAGCACTGGAGGCCCGGGTACTGGACTGTGCCCTTGTACTTCATGCGGAGCATGGCGGTGGTAACAACTCCACCTTTACCAACCATGTCGTTACTTCATCCGGCACGGACACCTACTCAGCAATGGCTGCTTCCATGGCATCTCTGAAGGGGCCTCGCCATGGCGGTGCAAATTTAAAAGTAAAACAGATGATGACAGATATCAAAGAACATCTGACCCACTGGGAGGATGAAAATGAGATTACAGCATATCTGACCAAGATCTTAAATAAAGAAGCCTTTGATCACTCCGGTCTGATCTACGGTATGGGCCATGCCGTCTATACTTATTCCGATCCAAGAGAGGTTATCTTAAAGGACTATGCCAGAAAGCTTTCCGAAGCAAAGGGAAAACAGGATGAGTTTGCACTGCTTGACCGTATCGAAACCATTGCTACCCGCCTGCTGACAGAACAACATAAAATTTTCAAACCGGTCTGTGCAAATGTGGATTTCTACAGTGGATTTGTATATACAATGCTCGGCATCCCGGATGAGCTTTACACTCCGTTATTCGCCATTGCACGAATTTCCGGATGGAGCGCACACCGTCTGGAAGAGCTGGTCAATCAGGGAAAGATCATTCGTCCGGCCTACAAATTTGTCGGTGTTCACAAGGATTATCTGGATCTGAAGCAGAGATAAAACAATCGCAGGGCATAATGAGGTGCCCCCAGAGGGTATACCATACAACACAAAAGCCTTACGGCATGGGATTCCAGCATTTGCTAAACTATCCCATAGCCATAAGGCTTTTCATATTTCTTCTGATAGATATTTCTTCTATAAATATTTCTCTTCTATCATATTTTCTATAATCTCTCTTTTATCATTCCTGCTATACCGCGATCTTTTTCCGTTTTAAACGTTTCTTTACATTCATAGAAAACAAAGCATACAGCACGGAGCAAAGCGGAATAAATACCAGCATACCTGTCACTCCGAACAGCTTACCGCCGACAACTACGGCAAGCAGTACCCAAATCGACGGCAATCCCACAGAATTGCCAATGACAAACGGATATATGCAGTGTCCCTCTATCTGCTGCAATACGATAAACAGGATCAAAAACCAAAACGCCTGTACCGGGTTCACGAACAAGATCAGCAAAAATCCAACCAGGCACCCTACAAATGCTCCAAAAATCGGTATCAGAGACATAACGCCGATTACCACACTGATCAAAACAGCATAAGGCATTTTGAAAACAGACATCGTGATCAAAAACATACATGCCAGAATACAGGCTTCCAGACACTGCCCGGAAATGAATCTCTGAAAGGTACGGTTTGCCATCAAAAGAACACTCCATATCTTTTTGGCATATGATTCTTTTAAGTAAGCGTTTAGAATCATCTTCAACTGACGTATCAGCCTTTCCTTCATCGCCAGTATATAAATGGAAAATACAAAGCCAATGACAAAGTTGACAATCTTGCCTACGGTATCTGCCACAATCGTGAAAACAGATCCGCCCTCCTTTGACATACAATCCTGCACCCACCGGATCACATAATCCAATATCTCAGAAGTTTTAAACTCCGTATCCTCCAACACCTTGTCAAACCGGGCGCCATAAGCGCTGATCGTATGCATGGCATCCTGTATCTGTTTTGACATCTCCGGCAGATTATCAACAATAGACTGTACGGTCTTTACGATCTCCGGTACAATGGCAAACGCAACAATCATAATGACTACTGCACACACCGCCAATGTAATCAAAATGGAACACGCTCTCTTCCACTTCTGTCTGCTTACGTTTTTTAAAATCCGTTTTTCCACAAACTTCATTGGAACATTCAGAATAAACGCCAATGCAGCTCCGATAAACAATGGCGAAAAGATACTGACTGCCTTTGCAATTGTAACCGCCACATGATTGAGATTAAATACAACCGCCGACAATATAACGCCAAACGTAATAATCCCGATGATCGTCTTTACGGTCTTTTTAGACATCAAAAACCCTTCTTTCCTCCTTGTTCACATTATTATCGCAAAGCCCGTACAAGGCTGTCAACATATCCCTGGTTAAAATCCAGCTAAGAAATCATCCCTGACTGCGCAACGTCTGCTCCATGCACATGCCGAAGAATATACTAGAAATTATTTGATCAAGAAGCTTCCTCAAACTGTGCATTATACAGATCTGCATAGAACCCGTTTTTCGCAATCAGTTCATCATGATTTCCCTGCTCTATAATATCGCCATCCTTCATGACCAGTATCAGATCCGCATTTCGTATCGTGGAGAGACGATGTGCAATAATAAAGCTGGTTCTTCCCCGCATCAAGTTATCCATGGCGCTCTGAATCAATATTTCAGTACGGGTATCTACAGAAGACGTAGCCTCATCCAGAATCAGGATACGGTTGTCAGCCAAAATGGCTCTGGCAATCGTAAGAAGCTGCTTCTGCCCCTGAGATACATTGCTTGCATCCTCATTCAATTCCATCTGATAACCACCCGGCAGGGTCTGGATAAAGTGATGTGCATGCGCTGCCTTTGCAGCCGCAATGACTTCCTCATCCGTCGCATCTAGCCGTCCATAACGGATATTTTCCATGATCGTTCCCTTAAACAGCCAGGTATCCTGCAATACCATGCCAAAGGCATCCCGAAGCTCTCTTCGATTGTAATCTTTGACATTATTTCCATCCACCAGAATACTTCCGCTGTTTACATCATAGAAACGCATCAGTAATTTTACCATCGTTGTCTTTCCGGCGCCTGTCGGACCTACAATGGCGATCTTCTGTCCCGGCTCTACATGCGCGCTGAAATCTTTGATGATGATCTGATCCTCTTTATATCCGAATTGTACATGGTTGAAATCCACAGCGCCCTGCAGTCCCTCCAGTGAAACCGGATGTTCCGCAAACTGATCCTCTTCCTCTTCTTCCAGAAATTCAAAGACACGTTCCGCTGCCGCAGCCATGGACTGCAGCTGATTGACAACCTGGGCGATCTGCTGGATCGGCTGTGTAAAGCTTCTAACGTACTGTGTAAACGCCTGAATCTCGCCTACGGTAATGACGCCCGCAATACACAGAAATCCTCCGGAAATGGCTACTGCCGCATATCCGAGATTACTTACCAGCTGCATCAAAGGCATCATCATACCGGACAGGAACTGAGATTTCCATGCGGATCTATACAACACGGCATTCGTATCATCAAAGGTCTTTATCATTTCCTCTTCTTTATTATATGCCTTGATAACCGTATGACCACCGTAAGTTTCTTCTACCAGTCCATTAATGTGTCCCAGATACTCCTGCTGGGTCTTAAAATGCTTCTGTGAATGTTTCACGACCATCATGACCAGTGTAACCGATATCGGCAATATAATGACTGCAATCAATGTCATCAAAGGAGAAATGCTGAGCATCATAACCAGCACACCGACCATGGTAGCTACGGAAGTAATGATCTGGGTAATACTCTGGTTTAATCCTACGCCCAAAGTATCCACATCATTCGTAATCCTTGAAAGCACCTCGCCGTAAGTACGGCTCTCAAAATATTTCATCGGCATACGGTTGATCTTTTCCACGATCTCACGGCGCATTCTGAAACAGATCTTCTGCGTGATGCCGGTCATAACAAATCCCTGAACCAGACTGAACAGAGCGCTGATACAGTAAAGCACCAGTACAAATATCAAAATGGTTCCTATCTTATGGAAATCAATACTTCCGGTTCCCTGAATCTTTGCCATCAGACCAGAAGCAAGCTCTGTAGTGGCACGCCCCATGATCTTTGGTCCAACTACGTTAAAAATGGTTGAACATACCGCAAAAATCATTACGATAATGACGCCGATCCTGTATTTCCCGATATACTGTATGATTTTCTTTAGCGTTCCTTTAAAATCCTTGGCTTTCTCTCCAGGAGCCATTCCGCTTCCCGGACCGCCCATAGAACGCTTCGGAGGAGTTTTAAACTGTTTATTCTCTTCACTCATTTATGCTTCCTCCTTTCCATCTGCAAGACTTTTTTCAATTTCTTTTTCCGAAAGCTGAGATGTAGCGATCTGCTGATATACTTCACAATTTTTCATCAGCTCTCTATGCGTGCCGATTCCGGCTATCCGCCCTTCATCCAGCACCAGAATCTGATCTGCATTCATGATGGTGCTGATTCGCTGTGCCACGATAATGACCGTTTTATCCTGTACCTTATCCGCCAATGCTTTTCTCAGCGCAGCATCCGTCTTTAAATCCAACGCCGAAAAGCTGTCATCAAACACATAGATCTGAGGATTCTTTGCTATGGCACGGGCAATGGCAAGACGCTGCTTCTGTCCGCCGGATACATTCGTACCGCCCTGTGCAATACTGCTGTCATACCGTTGACTCTTGCTTTCGATAAACTCCGTTGCCTGTGCGATTTCTGCTGCCTCCTGTACCTGTGCATCGGTGGCATCCGCATTTCCGAACCGGAGGTTCGTGGCAATGGTTCCTGAGAATAATACTGCTTTTTGCGGTACAAAACCAATGGAATCGCGAAGCTCTTTCATTGAGAGTTCTCTGATATCTACGCCATCCATTGTGATCTGTCCCTCTGTCACATCATAAAGTCTTGGTATCAGATTTACGATGGTGGACTTGCCGCATCCGGTACTTCCGATAATAGCTGTTGTCTTTCCTGGTTCCGCCACAAAATGAATATCGTCCAGTGCGTTTTCATTTCCTCCCGGATAACAGAAGGAAACATGTTCAAAGGAAAGGACACCTTTTTTCTCAGAAATCGTTTTAACCTCCGGGATTTCTTGAATGGAGGACTCTGTGTGAAGTACCTCATCAATACGCTCTGCTGCCACACCTGCTCTTGGAAGCATAATGGACATCATTGTAAGCATCAAAAACGCCATAACAATCATCATTGCATAGGTAATAAATGCTGTCATAGAACCAACCTGCATCACGCCATCATCGATTCTCCCTGCTGCCACCCATATGATCAGCAGCGTAACGCCATTCATCAAAGCCATCATACCCGGCATCATACAGGTCATAACACGGTTCGTAAACAATGTGGTTTTCGTAAGCTCCGTATTCGCCACGCCAAACCGCTCTTCCTCTTTCTCTTCCCGTCTGAAAGCACGAATAACCGGAAGTCCTGTCAATATTTCTCTGGAAACCAGATTGATATTGTCCACCAATTTCTGCATGATCTTAAATTTCGGCATCGCGATGGATACCAGCAGAAATACAAATCCTACAATGACCAGCACTGAGAGCACAATGACCCATCCCATATTGGCGCCGGTCTGGATTACCTTAATGACACCGCCGATTCCTATAACCGGTGCATACAAAATCATACGAAGCAGCAACGCTGACACAAGCTGAATCTGCTGTACATCATTGGTAGTTCTTGTAATCAAAGATGCAGTAGAAAACTGATTCATCTCCGCATTGGAAAAGCTTAAAACCCGCTTAAATGCGTTTCCACGAAGCGTCTGACCTACGCCTGCTCCTATTCTTGCAGCCAGATAAGATACTGTGATCGCACATATTACAATGACTACTGCAAATCCGGCCATTGTAAATCCTTCTCTCCACAGGTAGCTTTTCTGAATCTGCTCCACATTTACACCAGCCAGCTCATCGCAATGGATCGCATATGCTATGCCAGTAGATTTCATCAATGAATCGCCCATAGCGTCTACCATTTTTTCCAGAGAACTACGCATTTCCATGACTACGGATTTATCCGCTGCCCCTGCCTGCAGCATGGCCGCCAGGATCTGACGCATATCTACACAGGCAGTCATGACAGAATCTCCATCCGCATTTTCCTTTTCTGCCTCAAAAGTCTCAAGCTGCATCCCCATCTGAGCGCCGATCTCCTCGATACTTAAGGGTTCCAGCGCAGACGGATCTATGCCCTGTGCATTGGCAATATATGTCTTAAAGGTCGCCTCATCCACTGCAGACATCTGATAGTTCAAAATAAGCGGAATAGACAGTTCTCCATCTAGCTCATCCAGCTTCTCTTCTTCTGTCTGTGTCAGGACATAAACGCCCTCTGACGCCTCATAGCAGCTATCCCAGTCAGATATTTCATCCTCTGTCATAAACATTCGGGCATATTCATATTCCTCCGTTGTGATCTTCTCAGGAAGAACATGTTCCACACCCTTATTCTGAATGCCCACGTCGATAATGTCCGCCGTATAAGTAGGTAAAGACAGATCGCAAAATGCCTGTACGATCAACAGCAGCAGAATTAAAATTACGGATTTCCAGTATGGAACCATATTCTTAAAAATCTTAACCATAACAATTTCCTTTCCGCACACATGACATGTTTCTCAGAGCTTTTCGTCACGCCGCTTATTTTTTAAATCTTCTTTATACAATTCCAGCTCTGATCTCGCAATGTCGTAAATATGATTCAATATTCTGATGAACTGATCAATCTCCTCCTGACCAGTCTGCACAAAGATCCGATACTGAAATTCCTCAATCCTCTTCTCTGCTTCACATAAAATCTGCTCTCCCTGTTCTGTCAACTCTACCATTGTATTCCTTCGGTCCATTTTGTTGACTGAACGAAGAATCATTTCCTTTTCTTCCAGCGTTCTCAGTGTTCTGGACACTGCAGGCGGAGGCACCTGCATATGCTTTACCACATCGGAAATCCTTGTACCGTGCCCGTTCTCCCGATTTTTTCTCCCGCACATCTGAATCGATTTCAGCGTACAAAATTCAGAATGTGTCATTTCCGGAAGCACACAGGAAAAATTTAATTTGTGAAATCTTTGAAATGCCTCTAACAATTCCGCCTTCCAGCCATCTGGTAAAAGCTCCTCACTACCATCCAGCTTCATAATTCCACCTCCCCGCTTTTTTATTTAACAATGTTAATTATTATCAGTGACATGTATTAGAATATAACATTACTCACTCAAATATTCAACCCTAAATAATAAAATTTCACATTTATTTCATATATTCCCAATTTAACAAGGAACATTCATAAACCTGCCCTCTCTTCCGGCATATAAAAATTCCGGCGCCTACAGGCCCTGCCACTGGCAGCCCCCTCCGGATGCTTAGCAGCAAAAAAACTGCCACATCGGGAATCCTTCCCGATGTGACAGCTTCCTTCAATGTCAATACGACTTAGAGCGTTTTTAACTCTTCCAGCATATTTGCCGGATTCTCTGCTGCTTTTACTTTTCCAAAAGCTTTTACAATGATACCTTCCTCATCAATCAGATACGTTGTTCTGACTGTTCCCCATACTTTTTTGCCATACATCATCTTTTCTTTCCATACATCATACAACTGCAAAACCTCTTTTTCCGTGTCTGCTAATAAAGTAAAGGGTAATTCAAATTTATCCGCAAACTTTCTATGGGATGCGGCGGTGTCCTTGCTGATGCCGATCACTTCTGCGCCACACTCCGTAAACTGCGGATACAGTTCCCCAAAGCCGCATGCCTGCTTGTTGCAGCCGGCAGTATTATCCTTGCTGTAAAAATATAAAACCACTTTTTTCCCACGAAAATCGGAAAGACTGACTTCCTCTCCATCCTGATTGCATAATGTAAAATCCGGTGCTTTGATTCCTGTCTCTAACATATGATTTCTCCTTTTCTATTTCCTGATTTTTTAGTATATAACCTTCATGGCGCATGTGTCCCTGCTTCCATACGCCAGAGTATTTGTATCCTTTATCTCTCAAATTTACCTTGTTGCAGAAAAACAAAGTTTTTTTCGTCTGATTTTTCTTCACAAAAGTGGAAATCCAATCCTTGAAACTCTTTTATCTGTTCTACATCCTCGATCTCATTCTGTGCCATAAAGCGAACCATCTCGCCTCGTGCCATCTTTGCCAGGGTTCCTTTCTGAACCACCTTATCTTTCTGCAATTGGCCAAAAATTACCGTTACAAACCGTATCTTTGGCTCTAAATATTTTTCAATGCACTTACTGTACTCTTTGGATGCAAGATTTAAAATACAATTCGTATTTTCTGTGATTTTATCATAAAGCTTTCGTCCCCAAAAATCATACAGATCTTTATGTTCGGAAACGGCTGCTTTTGCCTGCATTTCCAGACGATAGGGCGTTACCCCGTCAAAGGGCTTTAACACGCCGTAAAATCCGGACAAAATCCTCAGATGCTCCTGAATATAGGCAAGCGCATGTTCCTCCAAAACGTCCGGCGCCATATATTGATACTGGATGCCCTCATAGGATATAATAGCCGGAGTCAACTGATGTTTCAAGTCCATATGCCGTATCCGTTCAAAATTCAGTTCTGCCAGCTTGTCATTACATTTCCACAGTGCTTTCGCCTGTTCATAAGTAAGACTTTTCAAATAGTCCAATAGCTGAGCTGTCTCATCAAGGAAATATGGTTCCCCACCGATTGAAAAGGTATCCGTATCTACATTCATTTTTTTTGCAGGAGAAATAATGATCTTCATTTTTTACACTTACTTGCCAATGAGCATCACTGACAGTTTCCCTTCATATAAATTAACTGCTACCGGCATTGTACCATATTTTACCGTATTATACATAAAATTCTTCCATCGTATTCAGACATAGACATGCCAGCCTTCCCCCCGGCCATGATGCCCCGCAATCAATATCAATGTGATTATTTGCCTTATAGATTTCCGGTTTTCCAGTAATCTTCAATGTCGGCGTATGCCCTGTGATCGTAACCACATTTGTAAAATACGGTTTCGTATAATCTGTTCTGCAGAAAATCAGTTCCTCCGCAGCATAGGAATCAATTGTCCTGTTCCGCCGAAAATTCATAAATCCACCATGAACCATGGCATATTTCTTTTCTCCAACAGTCACAAGCTCATACAGTGACAGATCTTCCAGAAAATCCATGACACATGCTTTATCATCCGCAGACAAATCCCGGAACTGCTTTGCTGTCACTGCTCCGCCGTTTTCCATCCAGTCCATATAGCCCTGCATAATCTCAGGCGTTACCTGTTTGTTATAATTCTCTTCTGTAATCTCCACATTCAATGCCTTCCACATTTTCAAGGCTATATAATCATGATTTCCTAAAAGACATATGATATTGGAACGCATGGATAAGTCCAGCAACAGCTTCATGGGCTCTGGTCCCCGATCCACCAGATCTCCCAGAATAAACATCAAATCTTCATCTTTAAATGGAATCAAATCTAACATTTTTAAATATTTTTCATATTCTCCATGAATATCCGACATTACATAAATTTTTGATCCCATGTCATCCTCCGCAGTCTCTATAATTATCGATCCGTATCATTGCCTTCCTTCATCAGATACCCTTTTCACTTTCTATTCATGCATTGTATCACATTCTTAGAATAAATGAAAAGCATATCAGAAGAGATCTGGCAGCTTCTGATATGCTTTACCTTATCAATTTATTTTACTTGCATTCAGTGTGTCCTCATAATCCATAGACACGGAACCGGCACCTTCCGGTACTTCCATCTCGTAGCTTTCATTTCCAAACTCATCAACGGATTTTTTCATTTCTATATCCCGCTTTTCTCCGTCCACAGTTACCTTAACAATAACTTTTTCCACCCAGGTAGTCCCGCTGGCAGCAAAGGATACAATATTGCTGGAAATCACTGCCACAAGCGCTGCCGCTACGACAGCGTAGCGCATTTTTATTTTTCTTCTAACCACTTTTCTGTTGTCTTCATTCTTCATATCTTTGACCTTTCTCAACAATTCCTCAGAAGCATGCACTTCGTCAAAGGTATTCTGATAATATTCTTTATTTTTAAATTCCTGATTCATTTCCACGCCTCCTTAAGTTGTTGTTTCAATTTTTTGCGTGCCCGTAACAGTCGGGTTTGAATGGCAGTTTCTGAGATATTTAGAATCTGAGCAATTTCTCTGACACTATATTCTTCATAATAATACAAATGTACAACTTCCCGATATTTCAAAGAAAGGCTTTGCACCGCCTCGTACAGATCACTATTCTCCGGCAGTGAAAATTCCGGTTCGCATTTCAGTTCTTCCAGAGATGAAACTTTTTTTTTCCATGCAGAACGCCACATGGAATTAGATTCGTTCACAGCTACGCGTATCAGCCATTTTCTGATATGTTCATCATCCGAAAACTCTGTCTTTGTCCTCAAAAGCTTTAAGAAGGTGTTTTGTACTGCGTCTTCCGCATCATACGGATTTTTACAACAGCTCAATGCCGTCCGGTAAACCGGGTCCAAATACATATGTACAATTCGGTCATATTCCCTATCCTCCAAACTATCCCTCCTGTTCTGGTTTCATCTGATAAATGAAAAACACGGACCTTGTATCTTACTACATAACGAATATTCCATCCGTGCCATTTACCAGTCAATTGAAAAGGCCCTTTCAATATATGAACGTTTTAGAATGTCAAAATATCACAAAAGATTAATTTTATTTGATTGCAAGATCAACTTCTGGTTCGCGATTTAAATCAGAAATTAAAAATACATTTAAGTTTTCTTTCGTTTAGGCTGAAATAGTCGCCGCCACCCGTAAAACGGGTGGCTCGAGGCGCGGGCTATAAGCCCTTGCT
>CAZLZX010000032.1:0-18406 GCA_964564095.1 uncultured Eubacterium sp.
TGCAAAGATCCAGCATGTCGCCCTGATAGAGTCTGCGGAAGATCTGGACCGTTACATGAAGGAACTGATGATCTATGGATACGGAGGCACGGATTTCCGCCCTGTCTTTGAATATGTAGATAAGCTTTTGGAGGAACGGCAGCTTACGCATCTGGAAGGATTACTTTATTTCACAGACGGACTCGGCATCTATCCGAAACATCCGACAGATTATAAGACTGCATTTGTTTTCACAGATGACAGTCTGGAGCAAATGGATGATTTCCCTGCCTGGGCGATGAAGATCATACTTACAGAGGATGAGATCGATTGTCTGTAATTACAAAAAGCATATTGTTGATATATATTATGAAAAACAGAAAATATGCAAAATAAACAAAAAATGAAATTGATTTAGCATAAAGATACAAACACAAAAGAAAATCAGCAGGTTATAATAACGATGCAACATGGTTACCGTATAGAAACTTAAAGCGCCTGGGTATGTCAATAAAAATAGAATGCCATACCGACAAGGGCAAAATGAAAGGAGAAGAAACTTATGGAAAAAACTAAAGGTAACGGTAGAGTAAAGGTTGGCATTTATCTCTGCGCAATCCTTATGATGGGTGTAATTGCAGTTTCCAGTAATATTGCAAACATCATTGCTGCTTTCCCGGAAGCAAATCAGACGATGGTAATCACATATCTGATTTCCATCCCCTGCCTGATCGTAATTCCAATGACGATCATTACCGGCAGGCTGATGCGAAGCATTCCGAAAAAGACATTAATGCTTATCGGCGTTCTCTTATGGCTGGTAGGCGGCATCATACCATTCTTTATGGACAGCCTGAATATGATACTGATTATGAGAATTATATTTGGTATCGGACTTGGCATGGTACAGTCTCTGTGTGCCGCTCTGGTAGTGGAGAACTTTGAAGAACCAAGTGAACGCGGTAAAGTAATGGGAAATATGACGGCTTTCCAGATGCTTGGAGCGATCATCTTTTCACTTGTAGCCGGAAATCTGGGAACGATCAGCTGGAATGTGGCTTTCCTGGTTCATTTGATGGCTGTTATTTCTTTGATTGCAACGATTGTATGTATTCCATATAAAAAGCCTGAAAAGGTAACGGAGACCGGAGAAAAGATTAAATTCAAACCTACGGGCATGATGTGGGTATGGTGTATCGCGTTCTTCGTATATATGATCGCAGGACAGACCTATTCAAATTCAGCGTCTTCAATTATTACAGAATTAAATCTCGGAGGCTCTGCTGCTGCAGGTTATTCTCTGGCGCTGTTTGCCCTGGGCGGTCTGATCATGGGATTTATCTTTGGCAAGATCTTAAGCGCGTGCAAGCGTATGACATTGACAATAGGATGCCTTTTACTGGCAGTTTCTTATCTGATCATGACATATGCTCCGAATCTTGCGTTATCTTATGTGGGAGCATTTATTTGTGGTCTTGCGTTCTCGATCTGCATGCCGTGTATTTTAACAGGCGCCGGCAGCTCCGTAGATCAGTCGTCATCTGAAATGGCAACTTCAATCGCGACCTGTCTGCAGAATGCAGGTATGGCGATCTGCCCGTATATTGTAACTCCGGCAGGCGTTGCGCTGGCAGCTGCTACGGGAAGCAAGCTGATTCCAAACCAGTGGTCCATGATCTTTGCGGTTATTATAGTAGTTATCTTGGCGATCGTATTTATGATTATTAATATGAGGAGCAAGAAAACAGCATAAAAATAAATAAAGGAGGAAATTCTATGGTAGCAGAAGGTATTACGAACAAAAACAGGCCTGAGGCAATTGAACCTTATGACAAGGTCTGGGGAATTGGAGTCTCCGGATTGGATGAAAACATTTCTCCGTTTCCGAGGATCAACTCTATGCTGGAGAAAACAAAAAATGCCACCAGCATGGTAGATACGGAGAGAGCAGTTATTTTAACAAATGCTTATGAAAAGTATAAGGGCGATCCTCAAATCATCAAAGTAGCAAAAGCTTTCCGGGATATTCTTTCCCAGGTAACAATACATATTGATGATGAGGAATTGATCGTAGGAGAAATCGCGGCGCCCGCATGGCATGCGCCATTGTATCCGGATTTTTCTATCCAGTGGCTGGTACAGGAAATGGACGACACGTCTATCCCGGACTTCTCAGAGAGAGCCAATGACAAATATGTGGTTACGGATGAGGTCCGTAAAGTTGTGCGGGAGATCGCGCCCAAATGGGAAGGCGTTTCCAACGTAGATTGTATCAGACAGGCGCTTTCCGCTGAGGAAGCAAAAGGAAGCACGCTGTGTGGTAATGGTATTTATGCGAATGATCTGTATTCTTTCAATGGAATCGGACATATCAGCGTAGATTATCCAATGCTTTTAAAGACAGGTTTCGGCGGATTAAAGAAAAAAGTAGAAGCAAAGCTTGCAGAACTTGAGCTTGGAAGCGGACCGCAGTCTATAAATCAGAGATGGTTCTGGCAGGCGCAGCTGATCTCTCTGGAGGGAGCTATTACTTATTTCAAGAGATATGCGGCTCTGGCTGCAGAAATGGCTGCAACCTGTAAAGATGCTGACAGAAAAGCAGAGCTTGAACGTATCGCTTCTAACTGCGGATGGGTAGCAGAGAATCCCGCAAGAGATTTCTGGGAGGCAATTCAGTTATGGCATCTGGCTACAAACCTGATCCTCATTGAGTCCAACGGACATTCTGTAACTTATGGACGTTTTGATCAGATTATGGGACCATATTATAAGAAGAGTATAGATGAAGGTATCCTGACCCGCGAATTGATGCAGGAACTGATCGAATGCTCCTTTATTAAGATGGATCAGCTGAGAAAGATCAGAGGATTTGGAGAAACAATTATTGCTTCCGGTATCGGCTGGGGCGGCACAGCATTGAACGTCGGCGGCGTAGACGCAAACGGCGAGGACGCGGTAAACGATGTATCTTATATGGTGCTGGATGCTCATGCGCATACCAGAATCACAAATCCATGGATGGGCGTCAGACTTGCACAGAATAATCCAAAAGAGTTCTGGACAAAGGCATTTAACGTTATCCGTATTGGAACGGGCGAGCCCAAGATTTATAATGATGAAAAAGTCATTGAGTCCATGACGAGATTCGGTGTTCCGCTTGAAGAAGCGCGCAACTGGGTTGGCGTCGGATGTGTAGAGCCTGAAGTTCCGGGATATACATACGGATGGCATGACGCTGATTACTTCAATACCGCAAAAGTATTGTCCTTCGCATTAAACGGTGGCCGGGATCCAGCGACAGGCGAGCAGGCAGGTCCTGATAACGGTACGCTTGCGACATTTAAGTCCTTTGATGAAGTGATAGAAGCATTTGAAACTCAGCTGAAATACTGGATCGACTGCATGGTTTCAACGATTACGACGATGGATCTTGTTCATCAGCGTAATAAACCATTGCCGTATCTGTCATTGCTGGTACATGATTGTATCGACAAAGGTCAGGATATCAGCTGCGGCGGCGCTCACTATAACTATACGGGTCCGCAGTGCGTAGGTCTTGGCACTGTAGCAGATGGTTTAACCACTATCAAGCAGCTTGTATTTGAAGAGAAGAAGGTAACCGGCGAAGAACTGATGAAGGCTCTTCAGGATAACTGGGAAGGACATGAGGCTCTTCGGGCATATATCAACAGTGATCAGGTACATCACTATGGAAATGACGATGACTACGCAGATGATATTGCACAGTATGTCATGAATAAATATTGTGAATTTGTAGAGCACAGACCAAATGCCCGGGGCGGCGAGTTCCGGCCAGGCGTTTATTCCGTATCTATCAACGTACCTTGCGGCATGGGATGTATGGCGACACCGGACGGCCGCGTAAACGGCGAGCCGGTATCCGATTGCCTTGGGCCTGCTCATCCGGGTGGAATTTCCCACGATGTAAAGGGACCGTTGGCTGTGGCAGATTCTCTGGCAAAGCTGGATCAGGCTCGTATCGCAAACGGCGTTATTCTGAACTGGAAGTTTACTCCGGATACAGTTACGGGAGATACTGGACTGGATAATTTCATGAATCTGATGGAAGGCTATTTTGAAAAGGGCGGTATGCAGAGCCAGTTCAATATCACGAACAAGGAAATTCTGCAAAGGGCTCAGAAAGAACCTGACAAGTATAAAGATCTTATGGTCCGCGTGGCTGGATATTCCGCATTCTTTACGGAGTTAAGTCCGGAGCTTCAGAGCGACCTGATCGGAAGAACGGAATTATCCTTCTGATGAAATGCTGATTTGATCAGCGTTTCCCTGAAGATATTTATTAAAAGGCAATTAGAAACAACGCACGAGATATCTCCGGGACATTATATAATGCCCCGGAGGTATTTTTTAAGGCAGGTGGAACATGTCAGATAAAAAGGGAATCGTATTCAATATTCAGAGGTTTACCATACATGACGGACCGGGAATCCGTACGGAAATATTTTTAAAAGGCTGTCCTATGAGCTGTAAATGGTGCAGCAATCCGGAAAGCATCAACCCGAAAAGACAGCTTGGAATTTATCCGGCAAAATGTATCGGAAAGGATACATGCGGGATGTGTCTCAAAGCATGCCCGAAAGGAGGAAAACCACTGGAATTCTCCGAGGATGGCATTATCATTGGCAGCAATACGCAATGTCTTTCCTGTATGAAATGTACGGAAGCCTGCTTTACACATGCCATTAAATCCTGGGGCGAGATCATGACCGTTGAAGATGTTATGAAGGAGATTATGACAGATGAGATATATTTTAAAAAATCCGGAGGCGGCGTAACGTTAAACGGAGGCGAAGTGGCGGTCCAGTGGGAGTTTGCACTGGAAATCCTGAAAGCCTGCAAGCAAAAAGGCATTCACACCTGTGTGGAGACAAGTATGCAGTGCGCGCCTGATATTCTGGCAAAATTTTATGAATATACGGATCTGATTCTTACCGACATTAAAAACATGGACAGCGAGGTTCATAGACGGTGGTCAGGGGCAGGCAACGAGCTGATCTTAAAAAATATGGAGCAGACAGCCAGGGCAGGAATGAAGATGGTTATCAGAATCCCTGTTATTCCTCAGATCAATGACAGTGATGAAAATCTGAGAAGGACGGCGGCATTCATCCGGGATCGTTTGGGGGACAGTGTGGTACAGGTTCAGCTTCTTCCCTATCGAAAAATGGGAACCGAAAAATATGCATCTTTGGGTATTCCATATCCTATGGGAGAGGACTATAAGATGCCGGAACGATCCGTATGGGAAGCAAATCTGCTTCGTATCCGGGATATGCTGTCGGAGGAATATGGTATTCCGGTGGAGGCAGGGTCCAATGAAAAGATAGAAATATAAGCGGCAGTAACAAAAACGCCGGAAAGGACATGATCATAATTTTAAAATATTGCTTGTATAACGAGTAAGAGAAAAGGTAATAATAAGCTAATAAAGCTTTCGGACTTCGCGGCGGTGCAGGTTCGGGAGCTTTTACTTTGATATAGTAAAGTTTTGCTTTCCTGTATTAAAGTACATTTTTTATTCTCATGGTTTCATTTGGGAATAGAATATGATATACTTAGTGTAAAATAAGTTATTTATAAATGAGTTTATGAAAGCGTAAGGTAATATGTTTGTAGGAAGAAAAAAAGAGTTGGAAAAACTGCAGAATATGTATGAAAGTGACAGCTTTGAAATGGCGGTGTTTTATGGACGTCGGCGTGTAGGAAAAACTACTTTGATCAATGAGTTTTGTAAAGGCAAAAAAACAATTTATTTTGTAGGCCTGGAATCAACAATAAAAGAAAATCTGGAGAGTTTTTCTAAAGCGGTATGGGATGTGGCAGAGCAGGGGAATTTGATGCCGGCATTTTCAGATTTCGCATCGCTGTTTGAATATATTGCCAAATTGGCAGAAAAAGAAAGAATCGTGTTGGTAATCGATGAATATCCCTATTTGGCAGAGGCTTATTCCGCAGTTTCTTCTGTTTTGCAGGCATGTATTGACCATAAGATGAAAAAAGGGCATTTGTTTTTGATTTTGTGCGGCTCTTCTATGAGTTTTATGGAGCATCAGGTATTAGGTTATAAAAGTCCTCTTTATGGACGCAGGACCGCACAATTTAAAGTATTGCCCTTTGACTTTTGGGATTCCTGTCAGATGTTAAGTGGTTTTCAACCGGAAGAAGCTGCAATTCTTTATGGAATCTGTGGAGGTATTCCGGAATATTTATCTCACGTTTCCGTAACAAAAAGTGTAGACGAGAATTTGAAGGGGCTGTTTTTTGAAGCATCGGGGCGTTTATATGAAGAGCCGTCTAATTTACTAAAACAGGAATTGCGGGATCCCTCCACCTATTATGCAGTGTTAGCAGCAATTGCTAATGGACATAGTAAGCTAAATGATATTGCGGTTACGGTTGGTATTACTACCAGTGCATGCAGTAATTTATTAGTAACGTTGTCGGAGCTGGGAGTGGTCAAAAAGGATTATCCTGTTACCGAGGATGGGGGAAAGAAAACCATTTATTCTTTTGCAGACCAGATGTTTCGGTTCAGTTTCCGTTTTGTAAAACCAAATACAAGTATTATTACTGCCGGATATGGAGTGCAATTGTATGACAACCAGATAAAAGAACAATTATCAGATTTTATGGGAGAGGTTTTTGAAATTATTTGCCGGGATTGGTTTTTCAGACAGTTGGGATCCTCTGGCCGGTTACCATTTTTCTTTTCTAAAATAGGAAGATGGTGGGGCGGAAATCCTAAAACGAAAAAGCAGGAGGAAATTGATTTGATGGCAATTGCCTCCGAACAGGCAATTCTGGCTGAATGTAAATGGAAAAATGAGCTTACAGATGTATCTGTATTAAATAAACTGATAGAGCGCAGTGAAATTTTTACTTATCGAGAAAAATATCTGTATCTTTTTTCTAAAAGCGGGTTTGCAAAATCATGTTATGAGTTGGCAGAGAGTAGCGAAAATATCAGGCTCATAAGCTTTGAAGATATGTGTGACCTGTCATATATGAAATAGCCGGTCTAAAATATTTTCGGCTGAAGATACAGGATTACAATCAGTAATCTTATGTTTATGGTTCATGAATATCAAAAGAATAGAAGTTTTGTGACGATGATTTGCCAGGTCAACGGCAAGCTCCAGACTTTCTTCTGACAGCAGATCATGATCGCACAGCAGCAACGCGGCATTTTCCATGTCGCGTTTTAATATGACTTCCAGTGTATCTTTCGGATGATTTTTCACAAACGTTTCATATTCCAGCCTTTTTTCTTCTGAAAGACCGGTAGGATAGAGCAGCCTGTCCAGAGCAAAATGCGCCTGATCTTCCGGGTATTTTAATAAGGGCAGACAGGTATCATATTCGATAAAATCAATCTTTTCCGGCGCATCAAAAAGAGACAGCATCAGTCGGGCGCGCCCGCCCTGTGAAAAGCGCTGCCAGTCATCCGAATAAAAAAGAGTAGCTGTTCTGCCGTCGGTTTCATTCCGAAAAATCAGATCAATATGAATCTCATTGCCCAAAAATCCCTGATGAAAATTCCAGCGTCGGGCGGTAACGCTCATGAGAGAGGTGCATTTTCCAAAGGCATCATCCTCCAAGGTTTGTAAGGAATCCGGTAATGTGAATGATTTCAGATTGCTGCATCCGAAAAAGGCAGATTTTCCAATAAAGGTAATGGAATCCGGCAGATGCAGATGATAGATGCCGCTGCAATTTTCAAAGGCGGATGTGCGGATCTCTCTTAGCGTGGAGGGAAAATAAATGTGTTCTGCGTGAACACAGTCCTTAAAGCTTCCGGCATGGACCGTAAACAGATTTGGCGGCAGATGGATCTGTCTTATTCCTATACAGCCCGCAAAGGAATAATCGCCCAGGTATGTTAAAGCGGAGCAGACAGGGAGTACAGACAGGGAGGTACAGTCTTCAAAAGCATGAGCGTGGATCTCCGTGACGTTTTCATGACCGGTTACCATTCTCAGGGAAGAGCACTTGTAGAAAGCTTTTTTGCCGATGATTTTTATCGAGGGCGGAAAGAATACCTGAGTCATGAAGTGCTTCCCGCAGAAAGCCTCCGCCGCAATCGTAATGATGCCGTCCGGGATTTTTACAACGGGAGATTTCCCCTCATATCCAAGCAGTATTTTTTTGGCTACATGAATAAATCCGTCCTCTGATACGACGGGCAGCTCCGTGTGAGAAAAACAGCCTGCACCTATAAAGTGCGGAGTATTGAAAAATGAAAATTGATCTAACCGATGACAATTATGAAAAGCGCAATCGCCTATGGAAAGAGGTAATTCTTTGCCGGACAGAGTATTTGTAATGGTTATTGTTTTCAGACTTTTACAGTCCTCAAAAGCTCCGGTTCCAATTCTTCGTAAAGAAGAGGGAAGGGTAAGCTCTTTTAATCGAAAGCATCGCTGAAATGCGTGGGAAGCGATCAGGGAAAGCGTTTTTGGAAGAACAACAGTTTCCAGAAAACGGCAGTCCAAAAAGGCATCTGCGTCAATGATTTCGATGCCGTTTTCCAATATTACATGGCGGATGTGCTGCTTGTTTCGGAATGCAGATTTTGCAATGGAAGATACCGGGTATCCGTTGATTCGGGAAGGTATCATCAGAGTTTCACTTTCCGTCCGGACACCGGTAATTTCCAGGGTATTGATGTTCCATTTGCTTGGTGTATAAAAATAAGTATTCATAATCTATAGTGAACCGGCAATTTGCCGCCGGCATGATTCTGTTGGTATCGTGAAAGCTCCGGATCTTACGATTCTGCCTGCTGAAGCTGTGTTTCGATTTCCTGCTGTCTTTGAAAAAACAGCAGCTCCCTGTTATATTTAAAATATTTTTCACAGCCAAACTGGTTGATAAAGGACACACAGTCACTGCTGCCGGTAAGGGAGGAAACGATCACAAGTATTTCGTTATCTTCTCCATATACTGTTTCGGCAAAAGAGAACAGATTTGCAAGCCGGGCTTGTATCCGGCGTACCTGGTCTTTAAAGCTTTGGGTATCTTTGTCAAAAAGACATTTCAGGTTGGAAAAAGCGGTTGCCTCTTCTGTTTTTAAAGAATCCAGATAACTGTTCAGCTTGCCGAGCGTTTCATGAAAACACTCTTTTTTCCGATCAGATAATAATCCGGTCTGTTTCTGCGTTTCAAAATCAAGCTCTGTGCGGGACAGGGCATTGCTAAGGGCGTCCAAAACAGATTCATCCGGGGCGGTTGCTTTTTTGATATCAGATAGGATTCCGGTAATATTTTGCAGCACTTCCTGCTTCTGATTGGACTGCTGGATATCAGAAGAAAGATTGTCCAGCAAAATACTGAGCAGAGACATCCGTTCATCAAAACGGGCGGCTTTTGCCTTTTGCTGCAGGCTTTCATTCCAGTTTCCGCTGAGAATATCCTCAATCTGATATTCACTTTTATATTTGTTGTACAGTTCATAATAAATGGCAAAGTCCTTTGCTGTCCGGGGGTTCTGTAAATATTGTCCGACCATGAGCTCATCAATGGGAAGCTTCAGGTCTTCGCTGATGTGGATCATGTCTGACAGATCTTCCCATGCCCGGGGCGTAACGATCTGCTTGCCGTCTGCGGTAGTCTGCACAATATAAAAGTCGGCTTTTTTGATATCCAGGTAGCTGACAATGGAATTGTGAATGCCTGCCAAGAGAGCGTATTCCTTCCATACGGCATAGTCCGGTTCGGCAGTCATGACCTTTAACCGGTCCATGGTTACAATGTCAAATTCCCGTACGGAGCTGTTAAACTCCGGAGGATTTCCTGCGGCGGCCACGATCCAGCCCTCGGGAACCCGGTGCTGACCAAATACTTTATATTGAAGAAATTGCAGCATGGCCGGAGCAAGAGTCTCCGACACACAGTTGATTTCATCTAAAAATAAAATTCCCTCTGTCAGTCCGGTAAGTTCCATTTTTTCATAGATGGCGGAAATAATCTCACTCATCGTGTACTCGGATACCCGGTATGTTTTGCCCTGGTACGCTTTTTCACTGATAAAGGGGAGCCCCAGTGCGCTCTGGCGGGTGTGATGGGTCATGGAATAGGAGACAAAAGCGATCCCCAGTTCTTTGCTGATCTGTTCCATGATAGCTGTTTTTCCAATACCGGGGGCGCCCAGAAGAAAAACAGGTCTTTGTTTGTTGAGGGGAATACGGTATTCCCCATATTTATTTTTGCTTAAATAAGCCTGTACGGTGTTTTTGATTTGATTTTTGGCATCTTTTATGTTCATAAGCTGGTTCCTCCTATGTTAATCCAGACGGAACAGATCCTCCAGTGCAGTATCGGAAAATCTGTTGCTGCGGTAATCCATGAGCAGCAGAAGGATCTGGGTGTTTCCGGTTTGTCCTGCCGTATCGATTGCTTTTGTAAGCGTGTCTTTCGTAAAGAAGTCAATCTGATACAACAGGGAAATGGCTTCCGGCAGATTCTTCTTCAGGACAAAGGAGATTACCTCCGGGGGATGTCTGCAAAGAAACTGTTCATAATATTCACGGGCTTTCTCTGTAAGCTGAACCGGAGTCAATAAGCGGTTTAGCGCCAGATCGATCTGATCTTCCACATGTATCAGCAGGGAAAGACAGGTGTCGTAAGTATCAAAATCAATCTGTTCGGGTGCATGTAAAAGAGCATGTACCAGCTTATCCCGTCCGGGTGCATCGACAAAACGCCGCCAGTCATCTGCGTAAAAGAGCGTGACCCATTTGGAATCGTCCTCTTTTAGAAAGGTAATGTCGGTACTGTTTCCCAATCCCAGAAATCCCGGGCCTAAAATCCATTTGTAAGTACTGATATTGGTCAAAGCACGGCAATGTCCAAAAGCATCCTCTTCGATACGTTCAATTGCTTTTGGAAAGGAACATTCGGACAGGGCGCTGCAGCCATAAAAAGCATATTTGCCGATATGGGAGGTCGTTTTCGGAAGCCGGATATGCGTCACGCTTTTACAATACTCAAAGGCGCTGACTCCGATATGGGTAATATCTCCTGAAAAATAAATCTGCAATGCGCTTTCACAGTTTTTGAAAGTATAGTCACATATTCTGCTGATCTTTGGCGGGATGACGATGCGGTCAAGCATCAGGCATCCGCAAAATGCTTTGTCCTCCAGAATCGTCAGCGAATTGGGAAAATGAATATCCTTTAACTGTTTACAGCCTTCAAATGCACTGGACTCAATGCGAATCAGAGCGGAATTGAGCTGGATCCGGCTGAGATGATCGCAGTTTTGAAATGCTTTTTTGCCGATTCCAAGCAGTGTGTCAGCGCATATGACGGATCTTAGATTTTTATTGCCGCAAAAAGCATCTTCTGCGATGACGGCAGTACCATCCGGGATGTGAAGCTGCTGCTGTACTCCGGTATAGGACAGCAGAATTTTGTGGTCGATCATATGAAATCCATGGATGTCAGTATGTTCCAATGGAGTATCTTTAAAAGCATTTCGGCTTACACTGCAAATGCAGGAAGGGACGGATATAGCGGTCAGATTTTCACAGCCGAGAAAGGCATCCCGCTCTATTGCTTTTGTCTGATTGCCAAGCTTTACGGATTTCAGTTTTGTGCAGTGCCAGAACAGGGAAAAACCAATCGTATGGATGCTGTCCGGTATTTCTATTTCTGTCAGGGAAGTACATTCTAAAAAAGTGCTTTTGCCAAGGGTACGTATCCCTGTTTGAATCGTTATTTGTTTTAAGCTCTGACAGCGGATAAAGGTTCCGTTTCCCATTTTTGCAATAGCTGCAGGAAGTGTAATCTCCTTCAACTGTGCGCAGTTTTCAAATACATGGTTCCCAATGGAGGAAAGAGTACCGGGAAGCCGGATATGGATAAGCTCCTGACAGTTTTTAAAAGCTTCATCTTCGATGGAGCAGATTCCGGCTTCCATATCAATGCTCTTAATACCGGTGCCGCAGAAGGCTCTCTTTCCGATCACACTTACCTGATATCCATCTAGGATGGCAGGAATGGTCAGTTCATCATCCCGGGAATATATGCCGGTTATTTTAACATATTTTTTGGGATTTTCGGGATGCTTGTGTCTTTCATGGAGGCTCTCGTTTATACTGTGTATCTGATCTTTGGGGTCTGTCCGGATATCACTGCCGGTATAACCGTCACAGAATATATAAGTAAATTTTGGCGTCATATAGGATCAGCTTTCCGATTTTGAGGTTCTCATGAGCGCAGTGTTCCGTATGATCATATGCGGCAGATTTTTTTCTTCCTCGCGAAGCTTCCGAATATAATCGTAAAACAGCTTCAGAGTATCGAGAGAATAGGTAAAAAGCTCGCATTTCTGGTATGTTTCAATGGAGGTTTCTCCGGAAGTATCCGCCATACTGCTGATTGGACGGGAATAATATTTCAGTTTAGGAAACATACGCATAAGCTGGATGGTCCATTCATTCATGATGTTCATGATCTTCGTTACCAGAGTACGGACTTCCATGGAAGGATAGCCGGATTCGTCCATAAGGCTTTCAAGCTTCGGACCGCACATCATATACATGTATTTCAGTTCAATAAGATTTAAGCCCTGGGCGTCAGCCTTCAGCAGATCGGCGAGATAGGAATCCAGAAGCTCTTCGGACCATGCATCAAATTGGGACTGACGCATGACAACGAAGGTATCAGGATCCTCCTGGCAGGATGCCCGGCATTTTCCTTTGTTTACAAGATCGAACATAGCCCATTCGATGGAAATGATCTTTTTTGTCTTATCCTGCCTGGATAAGCAATTTTGACATAATTTTGTTTCGTTCATAGTTGTCTCCTTTACAGATAATATGTTTGCATACAGTCGTTTTCTGCGGCATGTCAAATTCTGCCGGATTCAGGAAAAATTATTTTATTTCTTTGTAATTATCTTAGAAAAATGAAGTATAAAATACAATTTTGAAAATGCACAAAATAGGATTTCTTTTTGAATATTTTGCATAGTGCGGACGGCAGTTTTCCTTAGTATGCTAAAAGGGTAAAAATGATATCTGCTGAAGGTCAGCAGCATGTTATATGTAATGGCATATAAAGCCAGCGAAAAAATCTGTTTTTTGGAAACATGAAATAGCAGATCGGAAAAGAGAGGAGATTATGTGATGAGAAAAAAACTGTTAATTATTGGGGGAACCTATTTTACAGGGAGAGTATTTTCCATTCTTGCGGCGAGAGAGGGTCACGAACTGACTTTCATTAACAGGGGAAAGTATTCCATGAAATCTCTGGGTAATGTCAGAGAATTTGCCTGTGACCGCCACGATATATGGGGGCTTGGAAAGCTGCCGTTAGAAGTCCGGTATGATGCGGTCATCGATTTTTGTGCCTATGAATCCCGTGATATCTCTCTTTTGTATGAAAATCTCCCTTGTACCTGGAAGCAGTATATCTATTTAAGTACGGCGGATGTGTATGCTAGAGCTGATGGTGTGAAAACAGAACAGTCCGGACTTTTGCAGGAGAAACCGGATGATGAGGTGGGACTGTATACGTATAAAAAAATGCTGTTGGAAAGGGAGCTTATGGAGGAGTCCCGCAGACGCGGAAATGCCTATACGATCCTTCGTCCCGCATTTATTTTCGGGCCGTATAATTATGCGCCCAGAGAATCCTGGTATATCCAGAATATCGTGAAGGGGAATCCCGTGGTTTGTCCCAGGGATGCGGAAGGACTATTTCAGTTGGTCTATGTAAAGGATGCGGCTCAGGCCATATTATTATGTATATCCGGACCGGAGGCACGAAATGAGGTGTTTAATCTGAGCGCACCGGAGGTAATGAACTATGACAAATATATGGACGTTTTAAAAAAGGTCAGTGACCGGCAGATAAAAACAGTTTCCATTACGGCAGAGGAGGCTGTGAGAAAGCGGATACCGCTGCCGTTTCCGCTGACAAAAGAGGAGAGCGAGCTGTTTGACGGCAGTAAGATAACCCGCCGTCTGGGTCTTGTCTACAGTGATTTGACAGAAGCGATGAGGTCGACCTATCAGGCTTTTAAAGGGGTGTATGAAATATTGGATAAATAAGCAGACCACCGGAACAATGATTTTCCGGTGGTCTTACTTGATTTCTGTATTTTAAGGAGTAGCTCTATAACGTATTTTCTGTTCTGGCAATGATATCATTTTGAAGTCCGGTAGCAAGCTCCACAAAATAGGCGGAAAAGCCGGCTACACGTACGACCAGATCTCTGTAAGTTTCAGGATCTTCCTGGGCGGCGCGCAGATCTTCAGAGCTTACGATGTTATACTGTATTTCCATGCCGCCCATATCAAAGTAGGTAAGCATTGCGGATTTTAATTTTTCTATACCATCATCACTGGATAATGTGGCAGGAGAGAAGCGCATATTAAGGGCAAATCCGTTTGGGAAGTTGTGATGATTATAGGATGTGACAGATTTTAATACTGCCAGAGGTCCGTTCACATCACAGCCCTGGGATGGAGATGCGGCATCCGTGAGCGCTTCTCCATAGTTGCGTCCGTTTGGTGTTGCCCAGGCTCTTGTGCCGGCAACAACGTGAGCGGAAGCAGTAAATACTCCCATTCTCAGTCTGCCCCGCAGCATTTTCCGGCTGTTAATGATTTCTGCCAATGTTTCCATTGCCCATTTTGCGATTTCATCGGCATAGGGGTCAGCATTTCCGTAATGATGCGGCATATTTTTAATCTGCTGCTGCAATTCTTCATATCCCTTCCAGTCAGCCATAACGGCGTCGTACATTTCCTTTGCAGTACAGATCTTGGCGTCGAAGATCATGTATTTGATGGCAATCAAGCTGTCAATCAGTACCCCGACACCAGCTACGGAAGTACCATAGGAATTGTATTTAGCACCGCCTTTGGTACAGTCTATACCGGATTCAACGCAGCCATCCAGCATTGCGGACAATGCGGGAACCGGATATACTTTGTGATGATAATACTCCAGACAGTTGTTTAACACGCACAGCCAGTTTGCAAAATATTCTACATTGGCACGGAAAGCAGCCTGCACCTCCTCGAAAGAGTTCATTTCATAGAGAAATCCGTGACCAGGTGCACACTTTTTATGATTTAAGGGATTGATGCCATTATTAATACTTAACAGCAGGAGATTGGCCAGGTTCATATCAGCACAGGAGTTTGTGCTCTGGGAGGCACAGTAATCATTGCCTGCTCCGCCGATCTCCTGACAGCCTACGATCCCGAAGTCTCTCGCATCTTCTAAGGTATAGTATCCATTATCAACCAGCATCTCTATAATGAGATCCTCATTTTGAAAACAGGGAATTCCACCTGCCATTTTAGAGGATTCCAGCGCACATTCAAATAATTTATCAGGCGTATTTTTTCCTACTCGTAAGGATACGGGTGGTTCGTGGAGGAAAAGTCTTGCGGCAGCTTCCAGTCCCATATAAGTAATGGGATTTGTGGCATCATTTCCGTTTTTATCACATCCGCCCAGGGTCAAGTGCTGGAAGGTAGAGTAAGCGCCGGTAACCTGTGCGGTGTAGCGCAGACGTGCATTGAATAATCCTCCAACCTTCAGCCAGAAGCAGTCCACGATTTCCTGCGCTTCTTCTAAGGTAATACTTCCTTCTTCCAACTGCTTTTTCAGGCATGGATATGTATACTGGTCAAAGCGTCCGAAGGAGCAGGGCTGATAATTACCATCGATCCATAGGAATAGCTGGTAGAGATAGGTTGCCTGTACCGCTTCCTGAAAGGTACGGGCCGGATTGGTCGAGATCCAGTTCAGCGAATCAGCCATTTTCAGCAATTCTTTCCTTCGGGACTCGGATGCCGTGATGGCCGCATGACGGCAGGCATCGGCATAGCGGGTTGCGAGAATAATATAAGCGTCGCAGATGATCTCAATAGATTTATAAAAAAAGTATTTTTCCGGATCTGTCTGCGAATTGTCAAAGCCCTTCCATTTGGCAAGCTGTGTCTGAACCTCGGACTTTACGGCGCCAAAGCCTTTTTCGATGACCCGTCCGTAGTTTGGGATCAGATGTCCGGTGGCAACGACACGACCCTTTCCGCCCTGTCCGATATTCAGGATGCCTGCATCTATGATCTCATCCGTCCCGTCCGGATAGCAGTTTGCCATACCGGTCCAGAGCGTGTTCTCTGTCCAGTATTCGCGGACGGACAGGATTTTTTCTTTTTCTTCCTCCGGAAGGTTCATAGGCTCGTCCTGGGCTTTCCTTGTATAAAAGGAGCCGTCATCCAGCTCTGCAAAGAGCCATGCCATGCCGCTCAGTTCCGGCCAAAGCGTAGTACCTTTATAATTTTTTCCAAGGTTGCCCACGATCAGCTCATCTTCTTCCACGCGAATGGTCATTTTTGAGCAGACCTCTTCCTGAATACGTGCCCGCAACAATGGAGCCGGCAGTGTTTTGTTTTTTTTGTGAAATTCCGTAACAATAAGTGTTCGTTCCGCATCAAGTGTAAAATTGGTATCGCGGTAACGCTTTCTCATTCTGCTGATGCGGTCTGAAATGGGACGAAATTGATACATATTAAATTCTCCTTTCCTGTGAGATATAAGTTTATATTTCTGATTTACCGACAGTATATGTTACGGATCCGCTTTACGTCTAATATCTTTTTTAAGTGGTGTCCTCTGAATCTGCTTATGGGGTATTGATATTTTGAATTGCATTCACATAGTCGGAAATCCAGTCTTCAAATTCATTTTTGAAAAAATCGCATATTAAAGAAGCCAGATAGTTCAGTGGATAGTTGTCTGCCGTTTTCTTCCATGCAAGACTTACGTTGTTTGTATCATTTCCATCAATAATGTGAAGCATTTTGCATTTGAGTGGATCATACAGACCGGTTCGTTCAGGTAAAAATGCGCAGCCTCGTCCCAAAGCAACTAATGTGCGATGGATTGCGGCAGAGGATGCAGTCTCTGTAATGTTGGGTTCATATCCGGCATCCCGTCTGTTTTCTAACATTTTGTCGTAAGAAAGTCCTGCATAGGATGGTTCTGTCATAATTATTTTTTCGTCTTTAATTTCAGAGATATAGACGCCCGATTTTTTTGCCAGAGGATGACTGATAGGCACAAGGAATCCCATGTTTTCTCTGGACAATAATTTGACATTGATATTTCGTATCCCGGTAAGATTGAAATCCGGACAGATAGCCAGGTCCAGACTTCCCTGTTCCAGATCCTGCCGCATACTGTGAAAAGAGCATTGTTGCAGCTTGATCGTAATTTCGGGAAATTTTACATGGAATTTTTTTATTATATTTTCCAGATAATCTACTGTGCTGGAGGTTAATACTCCAAACATCAGATTTCCTTTTCCATACTGTGCTTTCCAGGCTTCCTGTGCTTTTCGTACGGCTCTGTCATAGTTTTCTAAAATTACCAGACAATCATTGTAAAAGGAGTGACCGGCCTGCGTAAGATGCAGATGTCCTTTTTCTCTTGTAAACAATTTAAGTTCCAGTTCGTTTTCGATATTGGCGATTTGCTGACTCATTGCGGTCTGGGAAATGTAATTTAACTGTGCGGCCTTTGTAATGTTTTCCAAACGTGCGACATCTGCAAAATAGCGCATTCTTAAAATATTCATGGTGTCAACTCCTTTTTCTGAAAGTGGTAATAGTAATTATAGATTTTATAAAAGCAGGGCGATATCCATAATGAGCGTACATAATCCATATGTATCTTTAGCATTATTTTACACAAAAATATATGTGGTTACTAATAGGTTTTTGCTTATGTGTATAACGAATTTCCATGTTGGACGCTGCAAAATTCATGGGGTATCCTCAAAGTAACCTTGGAACGGAGATCGAGGAATACTGAAAGAGAAAGGTAGGATGAAAATGCAAACTTATAAGAAAAAGTATCTCCACATCATTATTGCAATTGTGATCGGAATTATTCTTTTGAATTGTATTCCGGCGGTAAATGGCTTGACGGAAGTTGGCGTCAGAGTAATAGCCATCTTTATCCCAATCCTGTATTTGTGGCTGACTGTGGGAACGGATTGGACCAGCTGGCTTGCTTTGGCGCTGATCTTTATGACCGGCATCATGGCGCCTGAGACTGTATATGGAAGTTCCTTCGGAAGTCCATTGATCATTACTGTAATTGGCATGATGGCGTTCAGTAAAGTGTTGGTGGATACGGGGGTTATCGATACAGCGGTAAAATGGGCTATGACACGGGAATTTGTAAGAAACAAGCCATATCGGTTTATGGCAATGATTTTTATCGCCTGTGCGGTTGCAAGCTTATTTATGGATGTAGGCGCAGTTATACTGGTGTTTATATCGATCATTACTGTAACCTGTAATCAGATCGGATACAAAAAGGGAGATCCGTTCTTTACGGCATTGATGATAGG
>CAZLZX010000033.1:0-18395 GCA_964564095.1 uncultured Eubacterium sp.
GCAAGACAGAAAAAGAAAATTATGAAAAATACTGGGATGACATCAGCCCGTTTATTAAATTTGGCTGCTTAAAGGATGAAAAATTCTGCGATAAGATGAATGATTATATCTTATTTAAGAATCTGGATGACAAGTATCTTACCCTTCCTGAAATCCTTGTAAAAGAGGAAAAAGCAAAGGAAGAAGCTGCCGATGCTGAAACTGTTGATACGACTGCTGACAACGATTCCGCTGATACAGAAGAAAAAGATAACCGTAAAGTCATCTACTATGTCACAGATCCGCAGCAGCAGGGTCAGTATATTCAGATGTTCAAAGAACAGGATATGCAGGCAGTGATCCTGGATCACAACATTGATACCTCTTTCATCTCTCAGTTAGAGTCAAGAAATGAGAATTACAAGTTCATGCGCATTGATGCCGATGTTACAGATGCATTAAAAGAGGACGTATCTGAGGAAGAATTAAAGGGTGCGCTTGATACCCTGACAGATACCTTCCGTAAGGCTCTGGGCAACGATACTCTGACCGTACAGGTAGAAAAATTAAAAGATGCTTCTATCGCCTCCATCATCACTGTAAGCGAAGAAGACAGACGTATGCAGGATATGATGAAGATGTACAATATGTACGGTATGGACCCATCCATGTTCAAAGCCCATGAAACATTGACATTGAACGTAAGCAACGAGCTAGTAACCTACATTTTGGAGAACAAGGATTCCGAACATGTTCCGGTATTCTGCGAACAGCTTTATGATCTTGCAAAAATCTCCAATCAGCCGCTGACACCGGATGAAATGAAAAAATTTGTAGACAGAAGCAATCAGATCATGCTGCTGCTTACTAAATAATGATCAAAAGAGACTTCGAGTTACCATTTTGGTAATTCGGAGTCTCTTCTTTATTTGTTCCTGATCTATAAGTTTATCTTATCCTTTTCTGACTCTGCCAGATCTTCCTATGATGCCGCTTATTCCTCCCGGGCATAATCAGCTCCGCAATACTGCTCAAAGGTCTCAAAAAATCCCCGGGTCGTCAATTCCTCGTCCGTATCAATTTCTATCTCTTTCCAGACATTTTCATTCAGCCTGGAGTCTGCGCCTTTTGCATAATCATCGTAGGTGCTGTCCACTGCCTCTTCCATGCGATTGCTCAAAACCTGCGCTTTATTCTTTTCAGTCAGCTCCTGTTCAAAATTATTGACGCAATAGTAAATGTAATAACCGTTTTCGGTACTGATCACTTCACTGAACGCACCATTTTTCAGACCAAACACCTGCTTTTGTATCTCTCCGTCTGCAAAATCACTTCTATCCACATACACCGTACCAGATGAAGCCTCATTATAAGTGGAAGAAAGCTGTGCAAAGTCGCCGCCCTGCACCAGACTGTCATAAATCTGCTTTGCCCGCTCCTCAGAGGCCACAAAAATCTGCTGTAACTGCATAACTCTGGCGTCATCATCACTGACCTCCTGATCAACCTCTGCCGTAAGGGTTTTATATACCTTTTTAGCCATGGCATATCTTTCATATAACTGCTGCAATTCCTTGTCCGAAATACCAAAATACTGTTTTTCCGTCTCATTCAAAGACTCATAATATGCCTCTGCTGCCTGACTGACATGGGAAAGCTCTTCCTCGCTCAACTCCATCTCCTTATCTTTACCGATCAGATCCATCGTATAGACCTCAGCCAGCTGCGTAATCGTCATATCCTTTATGTAAGTCTCAAGCTCACTGTTTTTCTCTGCACCCTCTCTCAACATATCAACTCCGTAAATCTGTCGATACTGATTCTGGTAATTGACCAGAAAAACCTTCGCCTCTGCTACAGAGCAGGATTCCTTGTCTATTTTAAATACATAAGTATTTCCAAAGCTCATCTGGCAGGCGCTTGTCATCGAAATTGTCATTACCGCTGCCAGCGCCAGAGCTGTCACTTTCGCAAATCTCATTACTTTCTCCATCGTTTATATTCACTGAGGATACCATATTTCCAATTATATTTGTGCATCATATCCGTTTGATCTAAAAGATCATATTATGAATCCACTACCAGATATCGCCCATCCGGAAGCTTGAATACCTCTGCGGCCTCCTCCAGATCCTTTTTCGTCATTCCTGTTATATCGCCGCCGCACTCTTCAAAATATTGCTTTACTTCTTTTATATTTTTACATACAGCCGCCATACAGATATCCAAAAATTCCTCTGCCTCCTCCGGCGTCTCTGCAACCTTTTCCGGAAAGAGCTGTAACTGATTTTTTAAAAATGTGTCAATACACATCTTATCGTATTCGCCCATTGCATTCTCCTTAACTTTGTATGTTCTGTAATTTTATATATTCTGTAACTTTGCATATTCTGTAACTTTTTATGTACCGTAACTTTGCATGTACCGTAACTTTGCATGTACCGTAACTTTGCCAGTATTTTTCGCAAAATTCACTTATAAAGAAACACTTCCTATTTCAATATGAAGTATACAAAAATCACTTTAGTTATGCAAGTATTGTCCGTACACATCCGGAAAATACGTCTTAATCTCCTGATATAACCGACTGATTGGCAGTCCCACCACGTTATTGTAGTCCCCATGAATCTTTTCAATATAGATCGCACATTTTCCCTGTATGCCATAGGCTCCGGCCTTATCCATAGGTTCCCCGGAACGAACATAGGCTGTGATCTCCTTTGCAGACATCCGGTACATTGTCACATCCGTCTTTTCAAAAAATACATGGGATTCTGTCTGTTCATCGTTCACATAAATCAGACAAACTCCGGTATAGACCTGGTGCGTATTCCCCGACAACATGGTCAGCATCCGCACCGCATCTCTTTCATCCTTTGGCTTCCCCAGAATATTACCTTCATATGACACAATTGTGTCTGCTCCAACGATCAGATAATGCCCCGGCTGTCTGCCCACAGGCAGACCAGGCATAGATGGTCTGTTCATTTCCTCCATCTCTGCAAGTATACCTTCTGCAATTTCCTGGGCCTTTTGACTTGCCAGTTCCATAACTACTTCTGACGGCTCACTGCCGGTTATGACTTCTTCTCCAATTGCCGGACGTATCTGAAAAGAAACTCCCATCTGCCCAAGCAGTTCCTTTCTTCTGGGAGATTTCGATGCAAGTATCCACTCTGTCATTTTTATGTCCGTATGATGTATTTACATCGAAATACGCTCATACGTTCCTCCTTTTACCGATATGTTCTGTTGAAATTTAAATGAATATATCAAAATATCTTTTATTTTACAATTATCAAACACCTTTGACAATGCCTGGGCGTAAAGCTGAAGCTGCAGTTCATAACGAGTGACAAGCTCCTCCGGAAAAGAAACCGCATCCGTCTTATAATCCAGCAGTGTGATGCCGTCCTCTTCCATCCAAAAGACATCCACGATACCCTGTACCAATACAGGTTCCTCATTGGAAGCTTCTGACCAGATCTGCCCCGCCGGCACAGACATCATAAAAGGCCTCTCTCTGTATAGATCTCCACGCTTTGCCGCCTCCGACATCCGTTTTGCAGTATCGCCGGACAAAAACTGACACAACTTGCGGATACTCAGCCGCTTCTTCAAATCCTCTGATATTCTTCCGCACACAGACATTTGCTGCAATTGTTCAGAAACAAAGGCTTCTATCCGATCCGACTGTTCCGCTGCGTTATCCGGCATCCCAGCAAATATATCATTTAATGCTTCAAAGTCCACACACTCCAGAAAACGATGCATGGCGGTTCCCCGCAAAGCCCCCGCATTCTCTTCCTCTTCCCTGTCAGCAAATCGTGGAACATAGGGAATCACTTCCGGTTCCTTATGCAAAAACACTGCATCTTCAAGATTCTGCTGTTCCATAAAGCGATGCTTCAATTCCGACACGGAAACCTTTTGTTTCAGCTTACCGCTTCCCTCATAAGGATATTTCCACTGCATCTGTCTGTCAAGCTCTTCATATATGCTTTCATCCCTTTGCTCCAATTCAAGAAGAAGCTTTCTGCGGCTTTCAGCCACTGTCAAAAATTCATCCTTCTTTTGTTCCTGATAAGATTCTGCCGAAAGTTCCTTTACAAGGCATGCAATATCACTTCTTTGCACCACGGGCATGACCCAGTCATAAAAGCATCGGGCGTTCATGCGCTCCGCAAAAGAAAGCTTTTCTTCCGGTTCCAGCCTGCTGCCGCCATACTCCTTCTTTTCATCAACGATCCCTGTTAAGACCAGCTTTTCCTTGGCACGGGTCAAGGCCACATACAAAAGACGCAGCTCCTCGCCCAAAAGCTCCCTTTTTTCCAGAAGCCCAAATACCTGCCTCGGCAAAAAAGTCCGCTTCACGCCCCGCTCCACATCCATCCAACGAAGGCCCGCTCCATATTGAGGATGAAACACAAGAGGCTCGTTCAGGCTCATCAGATTAAATTCCTTCCCCATACCGCATAACATGACTACGGGAAACTCCAGTCCCTTACTCTTATGAATCGTCATCAGACGCACTGCATTTTCCTGATCGCTGACCAGCTCTGCCTCTCCATAATCCAACTCATACTTTAACATCTGCTCAATATAGCGGATAAAATCAAACAGTCCCTGATAACTGGTGTTTTCATAGGAAATAGAAAGTTCCAGAAACATTTCCAGATTGGCCCGTCTTCTATCGCCTCCGGGCAGCGCCGTCACATAATCAAGATATCCCGTTTCCTGATAGATTGCCTGAATCATCTCATGCACGGGGGTATCCGGGATTCTCTCCCGAAATCCTCTGATCAAAGCCCAAAACTCTGTGACCTTCTGGCAGAGCTGATCCCATTCCCCCTCAGTAATGACCCGATTTCTAATCAACAGCTTTCCGGCAGACTCATTTGACGCTTCCGCATTGCCGACTTCTTTCTCCGCTGTATGTTCCACACTGCAGGCAGACCTTTTCTCCGGCTGTTCCATGCAGCGTACCGCCTCATAAAAGGAGTGCTCCGGAAATGCCGCCTTGATCTGTGCCAGCTGGGATGCGCTGAATCCTCCGATAGCAGACCGCATGACGCCTGCCAACGCAATATCCTGTCTGGGATTATTCAATATCCGCAGCATCTGTATCATCGTCTGTACTTCAATGGCAGAAAAATAACCTGTTTTCGAGGATGTAATAAGGGGAATTCCCTCCTGGGAAAACACCTTTGTAAAGATCTCGCTCCATCCTTTTAAGGCATGCACCAATATTACAATATCCCGATAAGCAAAGCTGCCCTTTCCTGCCACTGCCGGATTCGTCAATTCCCTGATCCTGGCCGCCGCCGCTCTGGCTTCCGTTTCTACTCTGTCCTCATGATCCGATAAATCTTTATTTACAAGCAAAATCTCCGGACAAAAGACCTCCTCATTCTCAGGCTCTTCAAAAGACGCTCCCGGATAAAGAGCCGCTGCCGAATCGTACACAATATTTCCCATATCCCGATCCATAATATGGTAAAAAATGTCATTGGTAAATTGAAGCGCCTGAGGTCTGCTTCGGAAATTATTGTGAAGATCAATACGCTGATTCTTACTTTCTTCCAACGTATAACGATTATATTTATCCATGAAAAGCTCTGGTCTTGCCAGACGGAACCGATAAATGCTTTGCTTCACATCCCCTACCATAAACATATTGTTTTCTCCTGCGGACTGTCTGGATACCGCAGTAAGCAGCGCTTCCTGTACATAATTGCTGTCCTGATACTCATCCACCATGACCTCGGTAAACTGCTCCTGATATTCTCTCGCTACCGGAGTAGGCAGTCCAGTCTCCTCATCCACCAGGATCTTTAATGTAAAATGCTCAATATCAGCAAAATCTATGAGATTTTTGTCCGCCTTCGCCGCCGCAAACTGCGTCATAAATTCCTCTGTCAGAGCAATCAAAGCTTCCATTGCCGGACGCTCCTGTATCAGCATTTGAAGCTGCTCCTCAATAGTATAAGAAAAATAAACGTCCCGTATCTGTGTCAGCTGCTTTTTCATTCCATTGCGCTGATTTTTTACCCGCTCTTTTTTATCCGCATCACAGCTTTGCTTCTTCCGTGATAATGCCTGAAACTCCATCTGATGCAGTAAATGATACCAGTCCTCATATCGATCGCAGGCTTTTAAGCTTCTCAGCAGTTCAAGATCCGCCTCGATGGCATCCAGATACAGAACAGGTCCATCCTCCTGGAGCGCCAGGCTCTTCATCTGGTCAGATTTCACTTCCATATCATGTATAACATCCTTCAAATAGGAAATGAGCTCCTGCATCCATGGCTGCTCCTCAAATTCATCTTCTGTTTCACATTGGTACATGAACAGGCACCGTTCCAGCCACTGGACCGGCCATGGATAACTGTCCGCATACTCATAAAGCGACAGCGCCATCCGGCAGATATTATCATCATTTTTTACATTGCCATAGGTCCGGATCAAATCAATAAATGCCCCATCCTCTTTCTCATAGGCATCCTCCATGACCTTCTTTAATACATCCTCTTTCAGCATACTGATCTCGCGCTCATCGCCGATACGAAAACCGGGATCTAAGTCGATCTCATAAAAATGATTGCGGATAACAGAAAGCCCGAAGCTATGGATCGTAGAAATCTGTGCATTATGAAGCAGCGTTATCTGGCTTTGCAGATGCGTATTATCCGGTTCTTGCCGCAGCGCCTTTTCAATGGCATTGCCGATCCGCTCCCGCATCTCTGCTGCCGCCGCATTGGTAAAAGTCACTACCAGAAGTCTGTCAATATCCATGGGATGTTCTTTATTTAATATCATCTGTATGATACGCTCTACCAGCACTGCTGTTTTTCCGGAACCTGCGGCAGCGGACACCAGCAGATTCCTGTTATGCAGCGAAATTACCTTCTGCTGTTCACTGGTCCATGTCATTTCCATCCTTCTTCCTCCCGAATTTTCTCCCAGATCTCTTCCTCCGGCAATAGCTCAAGCTCATGTCTTTCATACCCCGGAATCCTCATATCAAATCCGCAGATGCCCTGATAAGGACACCACGTACATCCATCCTCCTGTTTGGAAAATACAGGATAGGGATCGATCTGTCCTCTTAAGATCTCTCTGCCATTCTCTTTCATCTTGCGGATCACATAGTCCTCCAGCCAGCCGAACTGCTCTCTGGTAGCTACGGAACAGCCTCTCTTACTCAGAGAACCGTCCTTATTCAGCGTAACCGGAATAACATCCGATTTTCCATTTATCTCTCCATCCAGTTTATCTATCACTGCACTGTCCTGATTGACAAGTCCCTCCGGACGAAGCTTCTCAAATACCGCCTGCCGGATCTGCTCCTCATTCATATCCGGCAAAGCGTCCACCACCGGCTGATCCAAATGATAGTACAACACCCCTGCCGGTATGATGTCCTTATGGGGGAATTGCCGTTTCAGATGATCGGACGCCCCTAAAAGATACATGATAAGCTGCAGAGAAAGTCCGTCATATAGATTCTGCAGACTGAATTTCCTCTTCCCGGACTTATAATCCATGATCTTAACATACAGCTGCTGATCATTTTCATAAATGTCCAACCGGTCAATACGGCCCGAGATTACCATACGTCCATCTACAGGCACTAAATCTGCTCCAACGCCGGTATCTCCATCCATACATTCTTTCTTTCCCTCTGGATAAACAGTACCTTCTCCCAGATCCATCTCCTTGCGGAAATATACTTCATAATCCTTCGGAAGAAACTCTCCTTTTCGGATCTGCTTCGTCAATGCCCATACACTGCAATGTAAAATATTAGAGATCCTCCTGATCATATATCTGCTTCTGGCCGTATCTGCAAGCACCGCCGTATCCATTCCAAGAATCGTCTCTTCCAAAGCTTCTGCCAGTAGCTTCTCCTGCTGTTCCTGTGTAATATCAAACCAGCTTAAATCCTTCTCCTTCATCTTTTTGCTGTAGCATTCCAGAGAATCATGAAATAAAGTTCCAAGATCCGCCGCCTCAAATACATATTCCTGCCGTTTGGAAAGTTTCAAGCCATATTCCAGGAAATGTGCATAGGCACATCTTGCAAAGGTTTCCAACCGGGTCACTGACTGGTACAATACCGTGCCGTACAATTGCCTTGCAAGCTGTGTATTAAGCTGTTCTCCATCAAAGCAGGCGAAGGAAGCCTCAAACAACTGCTCGGTAGGTTCTCTCAATTCCTGACTATGCATCCTCCACTGATGCAGCGCTCTCCATTCCGGTTCCAGCCGTCCTTTCTGAGCCTGCCTTAATCCCTTTAAATATGCTTTCACACTGCTTTTTTTTGTAATGACCTGACTGGCAGAATCCGCCGCTATTTCCCGTACTTCAACAGATGGAAACATCTGACAGATCGTTCCCACCAGATAGGAAGGCTTTTGAGCAGACCCCAGACTGTCCATTCTGGCATATGTAAGATACAGCGCTTCCGATGGCTTTGTCATATTCAAATACAGATAAAACTTCTGCAAAAATACCTGTTCCCTTGCAGTTGGCGCAAGCTCAATACTGTCCCTTGCCAAAAGCTCCCTGTCATACTGGGACAACAGATTCTGTCTGTCTGCCATTTTCGGAATGATGCCATCATTCACGCCCAGGAAAAACAGAACCTTTACCCCATCCAGACGCGTCCTCTCAATATCGCCTAAAATGACGCAATCCGTTCCGGGAGGAATAACCCCCACCTTAGCTGCCAGAAAGCCTGCATCCAGAATATCCGCATACTCCCGCAGCGGCATCCTTTCAGCGCCAAGCAGATCTACGATCTTATCCAACAGGTCAATGACAATTCTGTATATCTGAGCATAGGAGGAAGCCAGCACTTCATTTCCTTCCGCTTCATACCGCTCCTGCTTCTCTTTTAACTGATTCTGAATCTTCAGAGACAGCATGGCTTCATATAGAGCCACAGTCATATCATGCACATCAGCAGTTTTTTCCTTTACCATGTGATACAACGGTTTCGTCTGCTCCATCAGACGGCTGCGAAGCTCATTTAAGATCTGCAGCATGGCAAGCTGCTCATCCTCAGACTTCCCGATCCCCTTCACCGGTTGTTTCAAGGGATGGACCCACTTTCGATTCCATTTTTTATATCCAATGATTCCCCGCTCCAACACATAGTTATCCAGTATATCGATCTCATTCTCGCTGAATCCGCAAAGTCCGGTCCGAAGATACCGAAATACACTATCGTAGGTATAATTTTTCTCCACGATCTCCAGCAGTGCACGAACCCATTCCGTGAAAGGATGAAAATAGACCGTTTCCTTTGCATCAGAAAAAAACGGGATCTCATACATGTCAAACACTTCCCCGTCGTATTTTTCATAGCCTTTTACATTGCCGCTGACAATGGCAATCTCTCCAAAACGATAGCCATGAACACTTATCAGCTCCCGTATCTTTCCGGCTGCAAAAATAAGTTCTTCCTTCGGAGTTGCCAGCGAGCTGACAGATATCACATCCTCTATTCTCAAAGCCTGCAAACCTTCCGATGTCTCCTTCAAGCCTGCCGGTAACCCATCCTCCGTCTTTATAGATGCATACCGGTAAAAGCCCGGGCGGAACAGATGCTGTTCCAAAAATCCAAGCACAGGATTGCCCCGAAATCTCCCCTCCTGCCCTGAAATGAGGACAGGTTCTGCAATCTCACACTCGATTTCCTGTGCCAGCTTGCTTACACTGCGGATCATTTTCCGGCTCATATAAAAAAGCTCCTGAATCCCTTTATCCGCATACAGCTCTTCTTCAGAATCAATGGTCACTGTCACATAAGTATCGGATGACACCTTAAGAAGCTGTCTTACCAGATTCATCTGCACCGGAGTAAAGCCGGTAAATCCATCAAACGCAAATACCGCATCCTTTAAAAGCTTAGAATCCAATGTACAATCAGCCAATACCTCCAGCAGCTTCTCTGCCGTCACAAAACCGTCAGATAAGTATGCCTCAAATGCTTCATATAAAAGCTTCATATCTGACAGCTTGTAATATAGGGCTGAATTTTGGGGCATATGACTGATATAGTCCTCCAACTGTTCAGCGGAAAATCCATACTGCATAAATTCAGAGATCAAAGACTTGATCTGGTCAATATATCCCATTCTGTGAATCTGATGCCTGAGAGTCGTAAGCTGCTCCCTGCAATCCTCCGCCAGCTTTCGCAAAATCAGATTTTTTCCGGTATCCTCCAAAACAATCAGATCGGTTTTTCCCAATTCATCAAAAATACGATATGCCAATCGTTCAAAGCTGACCACATCGATATTCATGATGGCATGATTTTCCTGCATCTGTACCAGCGATTTCTGCGCCTGCATCGTAAACTGTTCCGGTACGATCATATAAAACATTTTTCTTTTGTCTGTTTTTGCCAGTTCTAAAAAGCGGTTGTAAAGCCATTCCGTCTTTCCGCTGCCAGAGCTTCCCAACACAAATCGAAGTGCCATACATTCAAACCTTCCTATTCTTTTTCCAACAACGCTTACCGTTGGATAAACCATTCATAATTCCCTATAAGGATACCATATTTTAGAGTAAACAAAAAGATAAAAGCCCTTTTCAGGGCTTTTATAATTCATGACAATGAATTGTCCGCAAAGCGCACAATCTATATTTGAGAATATTCCAATATCATACGTTCCAATTCTTTCGCCGCTATACTAAGTGATTGATCCGTACGCTTAACATAGCAAACATAACGCGATGGTATTTCTTCCTTCAAATCAAGCCGGATAATACTGCCGCTGTCTTCTTCCAGCAAATAATCCTCCGGTACAAATCCGATTCCAAGATTATTTTTTACCATCGGTAAAATCTGATCCGCCGTTGCAACTTCTATGTCAGGGGTAAAGGGCAGACCGTTTTTCACAAACCAATCACTGTAAAAGTCATATGCCTGTGTATGCGCCCCCAAAGAAATAATCGAATATTGAGACAACGCATGCAGCGTTACCGGCTTATTCATCAGCTCAGGAAAGGCCGTTCCACAGACAGCCACCTCGCGATATTTCCTAATATTTTGAACCTTAAAAGAAGATGTATTTCCTGATGGAGCCGTGGCAACGGCAATATCCACCAATCCTTTTTTCAGAGCTATAACCGGCTGCGGAGTCGGCTGATTCAGGATACGCAGATGAATCCCCGGATAAAGTCCATGATATTTATTCAAAATAGGCAAAAGAAAACATCGAAGCGCCACTTCACTTACGCCAATCGATATCGTACCGCTCTGCAGCGTCTTATCCATGGAAACAAGCTCTTCTCCCTTTTCAAGATGCTCGATCGCAATACTGACATGGGCGTACAATCGCTCTCCTTCCGGCGTCAGCTTTACCCCCCGATTCGAACGGATAAACAATGTACAGCCCAGTTCATTCTCTAAATTCTTAATCATGCGGGTAACATTCGGCTGATTATTTCTTAAAACAGCGGCGCCCTGGGTAAAATTTCGATATTTAGCTACATAATAAAAAACACGGTAATATTCATAATTGATGTTCATGAGATCCCTCTATAGTATATCATTCATATTATGCTGCATTTTAACATATATATCACATATGTTAATAACTGTATTATAGTATAATTACGCACCAATGACAACCGGAAATCACAAACATCCACTTCTGGCAGATCAACAAAAAGTTCAATGGAGGCAGTGACACATATGCGCACTGCCTCCACTATTTGGAACTATCTATTTCCCGACAGTCCCTTCGTAAATCATATCTCATGTTCACTCAAAGCTTTTTGTACCAGTTCATCGCTAATCTCCGCAAGTCCCTGTGCATCTTCTACAGAAAAGCCTCGTTTTATCATATTGATAAAAACCTGAACTTTCCCTTCATCAATTCCTTTTTCGATTCCTTTTTCGATTCCTTTTTCGATTCCTTTTTCGATTCCCTGGTTTAAGATGTCTTTTGCTTCATATTCTAGGATTTTTCCACCCATAACATCACCCAAACCTTTCTCTACATTCTTATATTTTTTTGAAATGTTGCCGATCACTTTCTTAGACATGTCAATGACTGTCTGTTTTTCATATTCCGATATTATTTTTTACGGCATAATGCATCCAACCTTGTAACAATCCCTGAAAATGTGCCTTTTAATTTTTCTAATGCAGATCCGCTGCTTTCATACTCCGAAAAACCTGATTCATACACAAAAATATAAAATGGTATCAAGAACAGTAATTTTTTCTCAAAGATATCATCCACGGAATAAGATTTCATCTTTATCGCAGGAACGGAATAGGTGCAGGAATCTCCAGGCACCACAATTTCAACCTGAACGGCATCCGGAGTGTTTCTTCCGCTCCTAAGATACAGTATAGCCGATTTCGGGAATCTTATCCGATATACATTTTCCGCAAGTTCTCCATCTTTAATAGCAATCTGAACATCATACTGAAACATCCGAACAACCATCGTTTTGTCATTTGTACTCTGACATTCCAAATGATACTTTTCATTCCGAATTCTGAAATGTGAATCCGTGATCACTTCATCATGCCGACCACTTGATGCTGTAATAAAAAACTCATTATTGTACAGTATAACATCCTCATCATACGTATAATTCATCCCAAATGTGTCATTCACGACTGGGATAATAAGCCTCGGACAATCATTTAACAATGTGCGAAATACGTCATCATATGGCGTATTGGTACTACTTCCCACTATTTCTTACCTCGCTTTCTTTATCTTTATCTATTTTAACAGAGAAAGCACCATGGCAGTCCCTGGTTATAAAATGTTCCATGGATTGCCCTGTATAAAATCACTTGACCGCATCCTGCCGACCCGTAATGCTCAAAAGTATGTGTACTACATGCATCTTGTGCAACGAATATGTGTTATTTATGACAATTTTTTATTATGTTTTGATTATAACATTGATACAATTTTAGCGCAAGAGATCAAAAAAACAACCAAAAATCATAAAAAATCGAAAAACAACCAGGGCATCTGCCATATCGCAGATGCCCTAAATAAAAAATCTCCCAATGAAATTAACTTCTCATCTCAGCCTGTTTCTTTTTATCAAAAAATTTCTTTACCTCTTTTGCCACAACGCCGCTCAACGCAAACAATGCAATCATATTCGGTATCGCCATCAGACCATTGAAAATATCAGCAATGGTCCATACCGCAGATACGGTCATATACGGTCCGATAAATACTACTAAAATGTAAATCCAACGATATACCTTGATCGCCTTTGTCTTTCCGCCAACAATGTATTCCAGACAACGCTCAGAATAGTAATCCCATCCTAAAATCGTCGTAAATGCAAAGAATACAAGGCAAATCATCAAAATAAAAGCTGCCACCTGATCCGGAAACGGAAGTCCATGCTGGAATGCATAAGTCGTAACCTCAACACCTTCCAGTCCATCAACCTGCCATGCGCCGCTCATAACGATAGACAGACCTGTCATCGTACAGATAATGATCGTATCAATAAAAGTACCTGTCATAGATACCAGACCCTGACGAACAGGCTCTTTTGTCTGTGCTGCCGCTGCTGCAATCGGTGCGGAACCAAGACCAGCCTCATTGGAGAAAATACCTCTTGCCACACCCTTCTGCATAGCTATAAACATCGTACCGACCACACCACCGGTCACTGCCTTAGGATTAAATGCACCTTCCACAACCATAGCCACTGCTGACGGAATAGCTGTAATATTTCCAATGATCAGGATTAAACAAAATGCCACATAAATAATTGCCATAAACGGAACAACGATCTGTGATACACCTGAAATTCTCTTAATACCACCGATCAGAACCAGGGCTACACATGCAGCGATAACAATCGATGCAACCACGATTACAATAGAATATGTACCGATTCCGGGAATCATAACCGTATGCAAATCGTTTGGATCAAAGAAATTATGGATTGCTGATGTAATACCATTTACCTGTGTGATCGTACCGATACCAAGAAGACCAGCCAGCACACCAAAAATGGCAAACAGCTTTGCCAGCCATTTCCATCTCTGCCCCATACCGCGCTCAATATAGTAGAAAGGTCCGCCAAGCGCATGACCATCTTTGTCGATCACACGATATTTAACAGCCAAAAGACCCTCTGAAAACTTCGTTGCCATTCCAAAAAATGCAGCTACCAGCATCCAGAACAATGCGCCGGGGCCGCCGGCACATACCGCAGTAGCTACACCAACAATATTACCAGTACCGATCGTGGCCGATAATGCCGTACACAATGCACCGAAGGAGCTTACCTCTCCCTCTCCGCCTTCTTCATTTTTTACCATCCATTTCAAAGCCAACGGCAAACGACGAACCTGAAGCAAGCCTACACGTACAGTCAGCAGCACACCGCCGGCCAGGATCAGAATCATCAGGGGCCATCCCCAGACGAAACCGTCAATACTGTCAAGAACACCTGTAATTGATTCCCACATACTCACTCATCCTCTTTCTCAAATTTGACAAGTGAATTTTGCAGTATCCGACCCAAAAATCAAATAAAAAACCGGAGCATACTACTCCGGTTATATCACAAAAATACATCACTGTATTTCTCTGTCCTTTTGCCTGAGAGATTGAGCATCCAAATAAGACGCCTTGCACCTTCGGCCCCCGTATCGTTTTCACTGACATGCAGCTATACTTCCGAGCTTCTCCAGAGTCACAATCCATTTACAGTCCTCATCGTTCCCAAGCCAGATATATAAAATGACCCGGCCCATGCCGCTATCTGTCCTGGTACTTGACACCTGGAATTTTTAACCCTTCGGCTGATTTTCATCAATTTCCTGTAAACTTCAACTTGTCTTTATTTTACTAACATTATATAAGATACCGCAATCTGATGTAATTGTCAACTAATATTAAAATTTCTATGAAACTCTATGAAACTTTTATTAATTTATTTTAAATGATATTCACACAAATTTAATATGTCTACCTCAAACATAGATCACAGATTTTTCTATCCCAAAATACAGATGAGCAAATGATTCATATCAAAGAACGGATCTTCCCGCATCATCTTTTCAAACCGTTCCAGATTGACATCAGAGTGCTCGATCTCACGGGCATAACGATGTGTGATCTCAATCTTATCGGAAAATGTCAGCTTCTTTCCCTGCAAGATCCAAACTGCCAAATGCAGCTCACGTATCAGCATCATATGCACAATGGCAAGCTTAATTTTGCTGAAGGCATCTTCATCATACACAGCCCCGCAAAAATAACTGAATAAAAAGTATACCAGAAGCTGCTCATACTGATAAAGATGCTCTTCCTGATCTTTATCAAACTCGGCGCAGCAGCTCTGATAGGAAGCCGGCGGAATCTTCTCATACAGCAGATTCTCACACTCATGCAACCATGTTTTCCAATCCGGATTTAGCACTTCAAGCTGATGCAGACGGTACAGCATTCCATGCATCAGATAGCTTCTGATATCGCTTCTCTTGCGAAACTGCTCCCACTTTTTCCGTCCTCTCTCAATAGCATCCTCTTTCTGAAACCGTTCTAACAGCTCATCAATAGCAAACAACTCCTGATTTTTTATTTTGTTCTGAATATCATGCACGGTCACAAGAGCCATCGCCATCCGGTCCGGCAATGGCAGCTTTCTATTCTGAAACAATGTCATCAGATATTGTCTGACATCCTGCAGCTTCGTAAACAGTAAGAAATCAAAATAATCATACTCTTCCACTACGCCCTTATCCTGCTCAACCGTCTCAAAATACACCTTTTTATCGCTTCCAAGGATCAGCTTCGCCGCCTCCGGACAGGACAACGACAGAGAGATCTCCCGAAGATTTTCAAACTCTTCATAATGCCGGGGATATCTTCGGCATGTCTTACACAACATTTCTTCCCCGATTTCCAGACGGATATCACAGAGATTGTCCTCATTTAAAAAGGCGCATCGTCTGTCATACTGATGGAAAGAGCTATTCTCCCAATCAATAGAATTGTGCAGACGATTTCCAAAGGCTCCCGGATGTTTGCGGTATTTATTCAATGTCCTTTTATCAATGGCAATTCCCCATCCTGCACAACAGGTATCAGAACATTTCTCTGCGGTACATTTAAAATTTTTTAAATAATATGGATACGTATATTCCATTTATATTACTCCTCTTATGCATGAGCCGGCACAATAGCTAAAAATTCCATTTCCTCCTGTCCATCATTGATCAAACTATGTGTATGTCCCATGGGACAATAATGACAGGTTCCCGCTGAAACCTTTTCACTGCCTTCATCATAAAGTACCGTGCCATTTCCCTTTAAGAGGTATATCATCTCGCTATTCGTTTCGTGCGTGTGTAAGCCAATGGACGCACCCGGCTCCAGTCTGCCATGCATGATCTTATTATTATCATCTGCATACATTTTGGCGAAATAACTCTTTTCCCCACCCTGAAAATGAGGACGTTCTTCTTCTGCAATTTTATCAAAATCTATGATCATACTTTTTGCCTCCAGCTTATCTTTTTATTTATGATTCTATTGCGCACCTTCTACTTTTGCAAGCTTTGCCGCCTGGTCCGCTGCGATCAGACTATCAATGATTTCCTGAATATCTCCATTCATAATAGCTTCCAGTTTATAAAGCGTCAGTTTGATCCTGTGATCGGTTACACGCCCCTGGGGAAAATTATAGGTACGGATCTTTTCAGAACGATCCCCGGTTCCTACCTGCCTTCTTCTTGCCTCAGCCTCCGCATCATGCGCTTTCTGGCATTCCAGATCATACAGCTTCGCGCGAAGCACCTTCAGCGCCTTGTCTTTATTTTTAAGCTGTGACTTCTCATCCTGACAGGAAATCACGATTCCGGTTGGAATGTGGGTCAGACGCACTGCTGAATCGGTAGTGTTGACACACTGACCACCGTTTCCGGATGCCCGGAACACATCAAATTTGCAATCATTCATATCGATCTGTACATCTACGTCCTCTGCCTCCGGCATAATCGCCACGGTAATCGTAGAAGTATGGATGCGCCCGCCGGACTCTGTCTCCGGTACTCGCTGTACGCGGTGTACACCGCTTTCATATTTCAATACGGAATATGCGCCCTGTCCGGTAACCATGAAGCTGACATACTTCATACCGCCGATACCGATTTCCTCCACATCCATGGTCTCTACCTTCCAACGGCGTTCCTCCGCATAATGCACATACATACGATAAATTTCCGCAGCAAACAAGGCTGCCTCATCGCCGCCCGCTCCGGCACGGATCTCCACAATAACGTTCTTATCGTCATTCGGGTCCTTTGGAAGAAGTAAAATCTTTAACTCCTGTTCCAGCTCTTCCACTCTGGACTTGGATTCATTTAATTCCTCCTTTGCCAGCTCCCGCATTTCTTCATCACTCTCTTCCTGAAGCAATTCCAGGCTGTCTTCAATATTCTGCTTGCACTGCTTATACTCCGTATAAGCATCTACGATAGGAGCAAGATCACTTTGCTCTTTCATTAGTTTCCGGAAGCGGTTCTGGTCATCAGACACCCCCGGTTCGCTTAATTCGCTCAATATTTCCTGAAAACGAATCAAAAGATCTTCCAATTTATCAAACATGTTCATTTCTCCTTCCGATCACTACCCGGTCAAGCCCTGCCAGATCCTTTCTAACACGAATATCCTCAAATCCATATTCTTTCATAATGCCCGACACCGCTTCTCCCTGGTCATAACCTATTTCATAGAGCAGCATTCCATTTTTCTTTAAACGGGAAATACTTTTCTTTGTAATCATTCTATAAAAATACAATCCATCCTCTGTCCCGTCCAATGCCAGCAGCGGCTCATGTTCCCGCACTTCCGGCATTAGAGTGGCGATTATCTCCGATGGAATATAAGGCGGATTAGATATGATCATATCAAACTCGCCTGTAATGTTCTCAAACAAATCACTTTCTACAAATTGAATCTGTTGATGATTCAATCCGGCATTTTCCTCTGCCACCAAAAGAGCCGCACCGGAAATATCAGCAGCAACCACATCCGCCCCCTGTACAAAAGACTTCAGACTGATGGCAATACAGCCGGAACCGGTACACATATCCAGCACGCGGTGTCCGTCTCTGACATACTTCAGCGCTTCCTCCACCAGACACTCCGTATCCTGACGTGGAATCAGCACATCCGGTGTTACTTTAAAGGTCAGCCCCATAAACTCCTGTTCTCCGGTCAAATACTGCAGCGGAATATGACTGCATCTCCTTTTGATGTATTCCCTGTACCTTTTTTCCTGTGCAAATGGCATTTCATCCTGCGCATGCAGATAATAAAAATTTCTGGTAACCGCACAGACCGCCTCCATCAAAAACCATGCGTCTGCATTGGCATTCTCGATTCCTGCAT
>CAZLZX010000034.1:0-18337 GCA_964564095.1 uncultured Eubacterium sp.
CTTTGGATATTTGGTAGCAACACGGATCAGTTCATGATGCTGAAGCAGATCTTTTGCTGATTCCGGTCCGCAGACACACATTTTGCATTTCCCAAAACCGAGGTCCAACACTTCGTAAATGTTTCGTCCCTCTTCCAGAATCGTATCCTTTCCCACAATGCCAATATCGGCAGCGCCGTATTCGACGTAAGTAGGTACATCCGGACCTTTTGCCAGAAAGAAACGCAGTTTCAATTCTTCATTCACAAATATCAGTTTTCTTGTGTCTTTATCCTTCATCTCTTCACAGGTAATGCCGATCTTTTCAAAAAGCTCCAAGGTCTTATTGGCAAGACGGCCTTTCCCCAGTGCAAATGTTAAATATCTCATACACAGCTCCTTTTATAAAAAAGATATTAGTTTTATATATCAAAGTTTGTTTCGCAAGTCCTTAATGGAAATCCTATATAGTAAGACTATTTTTATATACAATAGATGACATCCTTAATATGATATTTCACAGCAGACTGTTCCATCATTTCCTTTTCAGAGTCATCTTTTATTTTCATAAGCTCCACATGTTCGCCCGATTTTCTGAGTTTTCTGGCTATCTGAATGGCATTCACCTGATTATGCTCATTATAAACGATCCAGATTGTCTGTTCTTCCACCGGAATGTCGATATTCTGACGGGACAATGCAGCCATAAGCTGATCTACCACTACGGCGAATCCCGTTGCCGGCGAATTTTTTCCAAAGTAAGTCAGCAGGTTATCGTAACGGCCGCCCTTTACGATCGCTTCTCCTGTTCCGAATGTATAGCCGGCAAAAATGATTCCCGTATAATAAGTGAGCCCGGACATCATGGCAAGCTCATAGGAAACATAGCGTTCAACCTCATACAATTTTAAAATTTGATCGAGCTGTTCTAAACGTTCCAATGCAGCATACACCTTTGGATAATTCACAGCCTTCTCTTTTGCCATCTGCAATACTTCCATCGTCACAACACATTCGCTGAGCATACGGAAAAGATCGATCAGATCCTGATCCAGGGAAAGACTGCTGACCATCTCTTCCACACCGTAAAAGTTTTTATTTACGATCAGATCTTTCACTTCCGCTTCTGTATCCTCGTCCATACCGGCAGCTTCAAAAAGACCGCCAAGGAAATTTACATGTCCTACGCTGATCTGAAAATCTTTCAGACCGGCATTTAATAAAAGATTAACAGATAACGCAAGTATTTCCGCATCTGCATCTACGGAACTGTCTCCGATCAGCTCTGCACCGGACTGGGTGCATTCCTTTAATCGTCCCTGATAACTGGAATTGTTGATAAACGTATTCCCATTATAACAGAAACGTACTGGAATCGTTTCATCCATATAATATTTTGATGCGCAGCGGGCGATGGACGGCGTGATATCCGGTCTTAATACAAGGGTATTTCCTTCCCGGTCAAAGAATTTATACAAATCTTTGGATGGCGTGGAACCGATCTCTTTTCCAAAAATATCAAAAAATTCAAACATGGGAGTCTGAATCGGATGATAACCGTACACCTTCATAACAGACATAATGCTGGCTTCCAGTGCCATTTTGCGTTCACACTCTTCATTATAAATATCCCGTACACCTTCAGGGGTATGTAACAATTCTCGTTTCAATTTTCTCCTCCTGGTCATTAAAATTTATACTAAAAAATTCCTGTTATTCAATCAATTTATAAGTTTAGCAAATGTTGAGCTCGAGTTTCACTTTAACGTGCTAATGTGATAACACGATAAATCCCGATAATTATATTGCATTCGTTATAAAATGTCAAGGGTAACTCCTATGCATCCATTAATCTGAAAAATAATACATCTTTTTTTCTGTTTCTGTCAGCGTCTGACCTCTTAAAATGATTTCGGCCCGGTTTTTGAGCTCTTTATAAGTATAAAAATTCGCTACACCGGGTTGTTTCCCTGTTCCGTATGCAAAGATTTCTTTTGCCGTACAGTCTGCAAATCCATTTGGAATATCTGCATAATGATAGAACTGGTCATTTTCATCTACAGAATAGAGATTTAATATTTTACTTCCAATACTGGTACTGCAAACTACGCCAAAATATTCTCCATTTATGCTTTCCAAAATATCCTGTACATTTTCCAACTGTTCCGCATCTTTTGCGACGGCTTTTTGTTCCTGCAGACTCCAGAGGGTAAGATGTCCGTCATCCCCATATAAAAGCAAATACTGCTCATCTTTGAAAAATGCAATACACTTGGATTGTTTTCCGTAAAATGGAATCCGCTGCTCTACATTTCCTGTGGTCAGATCAAGTATTTCCAGCTCGTCCTTTTCCGTATAAATGGCAGCCTTCATCGTTTCAGGTGCAATGGTAATATTTTTTCCCTGATAATTCCATTCATTGTTCTCTTCCATTTCATAATAATAGCCATCTTTTCCGTAAATGTTGAACCATCCATTTTCCTCTAAATCCCATAGTCTGATAAAAACCTGTCGTTTGACAGATGCGTCCGCAATAGTGGAAGAAACCCCATACAGAATAAGATAACGCTCATCGCCTGAGCTTTCAACTCCCCAAATTGTTCCGCTTTCCTCCTCATGCTGAACTCTTTGGAAAGGAACAACCGGATTTCCGGTTTCTGCATCTAAAACAGCAAACACATCATTATACCATAAAACCACTTCTCCGGTATATTCCAATGCTGTCATCTGGATATCAAGATAAGAGGAATCTGTATTGCCAGTTTCTATCTGTCCGGAATAAATTTCCTTACCGGTCAAAAGATCAACTGTATGAAGATAGCATGCCGCTCCATTCTCCTCATCGATCAGATAGCATAATAACTTTTGTCCATCTTTTTCCGTGATACAGATCTGATCTGCCGTCTGCCCTTCCTTTTCCATTGGAATCCGTGCAAGCGGTTCTGTGTTTCCGGTTTCCCAGACTGTTATGTTCATATGAATAGAACCATCTGTTTCACTGTTGTTGGAAGTAACGATGCGATAACTTTTTCCCTTTCCGTCCCTTTCCTGATAAGTTCGAAGATCATCATAATAAATAATCGATTGCACATTCTCTACATCCAGCCGGGTCAAATATTCATCCTCCATTGGCCGACAGAGAATGACCTGATTTCCACTTTCAGAAGTCAAGGTAATGAGACTTTTTTCAGAGTGATATTCCATACTAATGATGGAGTTCTCCACAGTTCCCACCGAAAGAAGATCTCCGATACCGCTCACAGAACCGATAAACAGGGAACCGCTGTCAGAAGCAATTAAAAAACGTGTGTCATCAAAAACTTCTGTTCCGATAATATCATCCTCACATACATTAGAGAGGATCTGTTCTCCCGTCTGAGGATTCCAGAGGCTGAAACGATCTTTTACATAAACAAAAATCAGAGGCTGCACACTTCCATCCAACTGCATCTTTTGAATATTTATCCCTATGGAAGTAACACTGCTTAATACGGCGTTTTGAGATTTCTGCCATTTGATTTCTCCGGAAGCAACATCTATGGCAGTAATTACATACTGTTGTTCTGAATTCTGAACAGAAGAAATGTTCGCATTTAGCAGCACAGCAGCCGAAATCAGCGTATCATCCGACAAAAATTGAATTGCCTGACTGCAAATAGCGCCTCTGGTCAGAATTTCCTCTTCCTGATTTTCCAATGAAACTAAGCGGATACTTACATTATCATCTGCATTTTCCTGATAATAGAAATCTCCATAACCAATAGCCAAAATCGTGCCGGATGGATTGATATCCACAGATTTGATTGAAAGCGAATAATCGCTTTTTTCATACAAAACATCCTTTGTCTGATAATTCAGCACAATGATCCGCGTCGTATCAAAAATGGCCAGATTATTGCCATGTACCGTACATGTAACGACAATGTCTGATGAAAATCCGCCATTATACTGATCTGCAATATTCGTTTTATGTAAAAGCGTCTGATTTTCAAGATCTATATAACATACCTCTTTGGAAGAAACCAGAACTGCTTCTGTTTCAGAAATAAACGCTCCGGCAAAAAACATCAGATCATCGGTCTCGGACAGATCCTGAGGTGTCAGTTTCCAAACACACTCTCCTGTATCGCAATCAAAAAAGTAGGCTTTTCCCAATGTATCGACCGTAAAATAAAGATTTCCCTGGGGACTGAACATTCCTGCATTGTAGTTTACGTTGTAGCTAGTCTTTGCGGAATTCTCCGTTTCCAGAACCCGGTCTGCATGCATATAGATCGAATTTTCTAAATAATAGGAATACAGCGCATTATTTAAAGCATACATCTGCTGCGGAACAAGAGGCTCCTCGGAAGAGCTGTCTGATGTCAAAGCCAGCGCTGTCTTTAAAGCTTCGATACGATCGCCTGAATCTAGCAGTTCGTCAGAGATCTGGCACAGGTATCTTGCCTGATTTCTCCTGGCCTCCTGATACTGCTCACTGACAACAGACGCCTGATGAAAAGCATACAGCATAAAGGCAATAGAAAGCCCGGCTACTGCGGTCAGAAGGCCTGCAGTTCGTTTCATTTTATATTCACGATGTCTCTGGTAAAGCTCATCATAAGTACAGCAAAGGATTGGAGCTAAAAGACGCAAAATCTCACTATTTAAACGTTTTTTAATTCCTTTTAAGGAATCTGAACGGATATCTGCGGCTAATGGTTCCAACGGTATCTCTATGATCTTTTCTGTTCCAAATTCATCCGTAACGGTCTCTTTTTTTAAACGAAGCGGCAATGGAAAAGCCTGTTCCGGTTCCCCTTCTAACAATAAGGCAAAGATATGATCCCTGTCATGGTTTTCTAGGAAATATAAGATTTCCCGCGTTACCCATATGGACTGGCAGGCTCTGGGAGAACATACGACGATCAGATACTCAGACTGCTGCAAAGCCTGCTTGATATTTTCAGACAGATCGGAAGAAAGAGCAAGCTCCTCCTTATCACGGAAAATTCTTGCTATTTTCTTCTTTCCGCTTTTCTCCTGAATTTTTTTTGGAATACGATAATGTTCCAGCATTTTGTGAATCTGTTCTGCTGCGAAGGAATCGCGTTCACTGTGGCTATAGCTGATAAAAGCATCATAATGAAATTTATTTTTCTCCATAGCTTCTCTCCCCAATGTTATGTTCTTCTATCCAGATCGATCTGCAGCGGCTCTAAAAACGGCACCAGCAAATTCCCATTTCTCTCAAAAAAATAAGTTGGATCAAGCTCCTCTAGACGAAAGCTTTTTCTTCCTCCTGCCTGGCTTCGGTCCCAGAATCTCTTTAACTGTTCAAAGGTCAGATAATAAAAGGTTTCTCTTTTGGTAAAGTAGATCAGCAAAAAAGAAATCCCATTCTGCTTTTCAAAATTTTCCATAAAACTAATCTGATGTTCATGAACATTTTGCAGTGGAAAAGTATCTGTGGCACATTCTTTTGCATCGAAGCAAACAGGGATTCCCTGTACGACACCGATATAATCCACGGTACTCTTCTGCTCAAAATAAGCCAGTGTAATGTGCCGATGCTCCTTGTCGATATTGATCGGCGTAATAGGTGTAGGAATCTTTTGGATCAATGCCAGACCATGCTCCAAATATAATTCTATTGTACGATTGATAAATTCTTCCAGTGCGGAACCTCTAAGGCCCCTGGAGTTCCATGTAGGCATTACAAAATCCCCCTGTGCAGCAGCTCTTCGGCTTCATAGTAAATGATGTTTTCTTTTATGGAAGTAAAGATACCGTCTTTCAGCAAAATCCGATTCACACTGCAGTTTGGCTGACGTATACTCCAAAACTCGTCCAATTCCATATGCCGGATTCTTGTTAAAAAGGTACGAATCACAGCCCCATGGCATACTACCAGAACGTTTTCGACGGTGGAATCCCTTTCCAACGGTTTGATCTCATGTTCCAGGAAGTCATCAATACGTGCATAGACAGCTTCAAAGCTCTCTCCGGTCTCATCCGCCTGATATTTTGATGGAACAGAAAAACAATATTGAATATTTTTGTCGGAATCTTTGATCTTTTTCAAGGACATACCCTCATATTTTCCAAAACACATCTCTCGGATACGTTTATCAACTACCACGGGAGCGTGTTGTTTTTCATTGATAATTTCTGCTGTCCTTACAGCTCTTATATAAGGGCTGGTGTAAATTTTTTGAAAATGAATTCCATCCTGTTCAAATCCGTCTCTTGTTTTTTGGGCCAGATCTATTCCCAAATCAGTTAATTCGATATCGGAGGAACCCTGTATCAAACCTTCCTTGTTCCAATATGTCTCTCCGTGTCTCATAATATATAAGTTCATAAGTATTACCTCTTAGCCTCAATTACTTTTGAAAAAATCTCCGGTTCTTTTGCAGTTAACACTCTTCCATCCGGAAATTCCATTCGGTAAGCATGCAAAAGCTGTCCTGTAACGCCAAGTTCTTTGCGCAGCTTTCGGTTGACCTTTTCATTTCCATATTTTCCATCCCCTAAGATTGGATGTCCGATAGATGCCAGATGTGCTCGGATCTGGTGGGAACGCCCTGTGATCAGGTGCACCTCCAACAACGTAATCCCATTATACTGAGCGATCGGATGATAGGCAGTTTCAATGAAAGCTGCCTTGTCCGCATGTTTTTTTAAACTTTTATAATTATCTTTATTTCTTTGTTCAGATGATTTTATTTTAGCAGATAAATAATTACCATTTTTTTCAGGATTTTGTTCCGTGATCTTGACCTGGTTCGTAACATGATCTTTCGTCAAATATCCTGTTAAATGGGCGTCCTTCTTTAGCGTTCCCAGCACAAGACAACGATAAAATTTTTGCATACTGCGTGATTTCAGCTGCTCGCTCATCTGCTGAAGTCCCCGCATGGATTTCCCGGCAATCAGAAGCCCTGAGGTATTACGATCCAAACGGTTGCAGATAGATGGACGAAATGTGATCATATCTTCTTTTGTCAACTGACCGCTTTCCTGCAAATATTCCAACACAAAATCATTAGCAGAATAATCACTCGGAACAGCCTTTTGAGAAAGTAGCCCTGCAGGCTTATTTAAAATCAGGATGTCATCATCCTCATACAAAATCTCTGGAATCCGTGTCTGATCTGATTTCAGGACCTGATTTTGAGGGGGCTCTGCCCTGTATTCTGAATTCGTATCTGACTGCAAAAGACCTGCTTTGGAATTAAAAGTCGAAAATTTGTCAAAAGTCTCATCTGAAAAATAGATTTTTATGTTATCTTTTTCTTTCAGGACTTCATGTCCATCTGCTTTTTTGTCATTCAGAACAATATTCTTTTTTCTCAGCATTTTATAGACAAAGCTTTTAGGCGCCTGATCTAACACGCGCATCAGGTATTTATCCAGTTTTTGTCCTGCCTCATGTGATTTAATGGTAAATTCTTTCATTTTTATTGTTATTTCTTTTTGTGTACATTACGAATTGTTTTCTTTTTCTTATTACTGGTGTTTGTTTTAGTCCCAACATTCTTATTTCCGGACCCTTTTTTGCCGGATTTTTTTTGATCATAACCGGAACAGCCGTGATTTCCGGCAGTCTTTTCATTCCTGCGCGGTCGGATCAGACAATGCTTATCATAGCCGATCAGGTCTGTCCTGTGTGCCAGATGCAGTGCCTCGGACACCAGATCGTAATTTTTAGGATTCCGGTACTGTATCAACGCACGCTGCATCGCCTTTTCATGTGGATTCTTCGCCACATATACCGGTTCCATTGTTCTGGGATCAAGTCCTGTATAGTACATGCAGGTAGAGATCGTGGACGGCGTAGGATAAAAATCCTGTACCTGTTCCGGCATATATCCCAGATCACGTAAATATTCTGCCAGTTCTACAGCTTCCTTTAACGTGGAACCGGGATGGGAGGACATCAGATAAGGCACCAAAAACTGATTTTTCCCCAGTTTTTGATTCATTTCTTTATATTCTTTTACAAAGCGGTTATACACAGATACCTGCGGCTTTCCCATCTTTTCCAGCACCGGATCGGATATGTGCTCCGGAGCAACCTTTAGCTGACCGCTGACATGGTGTTCACATAGCTCTCTGAAAAAAGTTTTGTCTTTGTCACACAGTAAATAATCAAATCGAATGCCGGAGCGGATAAATACTTTCTTTACATTAGGAAGCTGACGCAGCTTGCGGAGCAATTCCAGATAATCACTATGATCTACATCCAGATTTTTACAGGGCGCAGGGAACAGACATTGCCTGTTTTTGCACACCCCATGCTCCAATTGCTTTTGACAGGATGGCGCCCTGAAATTGGCAGTAGGACCGCCCACATCATGAATATATCCCTTAAAATCCGGGTCCCATACGATCTGGGAAGCTTCCTGCAAAATAGATTCGTGACTTCTCGTCTGAATGATCCTGCCCTGATGGAAGGTCAGTGCACAAAAATTACACCCACCGTAGCATCCCCGATTGCTTACAAGACTGAATTTTACTTCTTCGATAGCAGGTACGCCGCCGGCTTCCTCATAGGAAGGATGCCAGGTACGCATGAAAGGAAGTGCATAAACGGAATCCATTTCACTCTGGGTCAATGGTTTTGCCGGAGGGTTCTGTACCACATAAGTTTTATTTCCATAAGGCTCGATCAGTCGTTTGGCAGTAAATGGATCTGTATTGCAATATTGGGTGTAAAAGCTCTCTGCATATGCCCTCTTTTGCTTACAGATCGTATCATAGTCCGGCAGCAAAATGCCGTCATATACACTGTCAGGATCTTTCGTTTTATATACGCTGCCATCAATATAAGTTAGATCTTTAATGGAAATACCACTGTCAAGTCCTTCTGCCATTTCGACGATACTCCGCTCTCCCATCCCATAGAGAAGCAGATCCGCACCGGAGTCTAAAAGTATCGAGCGTTTTACTTTATTTGACCAATAATCATAATGTGCCAGTCTTCGCAGGCTGGCTTCCAGCCCTCCAATAATGATGGGATTTTTTTTAAAGGTCTGCCGGATCAGATTACAATAGACAATCGTTGCATAATCCGGTCTCTTTCCCATAATCCCACCCGGGGTAAACGCATCTTTTTGCCGGGGTTTCTTGGAAACAGAATAGTGATTTACCATGGAATCCATATTCCCACCGGTCACAATAAATCCAAGACGGGGTTCTCCTAAAACGGCAATGCTTTCAGGATTTTTCCAGTCAGGCTGGGATATGATACCGACAGAAAAACCACGGGATTCCAATATTCTGCTTATGATAGCATGTCCAAAAGAGGGATGATCCACATAGGCATCCCCTATGACATAGATAAAATCAAGCTGTTCTATGCCCCGATCTGCCATATCCTCTCTACTGATCGGTAAAAATTGTCTCATAAAACCACCTCATCACACCGCAGCATTCGCTACTTTGAAAGTCCTATCAGATCAAGCGCTTCAAAGTAATCATGAATATAATAATCTGCCATCTGCTTCTTTTCTTCTGTCATATGTATCGAATAGTCGTCTTCTACAGCGCATACTGTCATGTTCGCATTCTTACCTGCCAGGATTCCCATGGGAAGATCTTCAAATACAAGGCAGCGTTTCGGATTTACCTGCAGCAGCTCGGCAGCCTTTAAATATACATCCGGAGAAGGTTTTCCCACTGACACATCACAGCTTGTGACTGCCACGTCAATAAACGGGTCCATCTTATTTGCCTTTAAAAAAACATTAAGAAGTTCTCTGGAATTGCTGGTAGCGATACCCACAGGGATCTTATGTTGTTTTAAATACTTTAAAAATTCATACACACCTGGTTTTACCTGCACATGATGTTCATACTGATCAAATGCCTGGGCATTCCATATAACCTTCAGCTCTTCCACCGTTTCCGGTAAAGAAAAGGTTTTTACAAAATAGCTGGCTGTCTCCGTAAAGCTCATGCCTTCAATATCCTTTTGCAGCGTATCAGGCACCGGTATTTTTCTGGTTTCAAAAAATATTCTGTCAATCTCTGTCCAGACGGTCATGGAGTCTGCTAAGGTTCCGTCCAGATCAAAGATCACGGCTTCTATATTTTCTAACATATAATACTTTCCTACTTATTCCTTTTTATTGTATTTTCTAAACTTGTAATTTCCTCTGCTGTAAGAAAACGATATGCTCCGGGAGCCAGCGCCTGATCCAGTAATAAAGGACCCATAGCAATACGCTTTAGATAGAGAACTTTCATCCCCACAGCCTGAAACATGCGTTTGACCTGATGAAATTTGCCCTCGGTAACCGTAATCAATATTTCAGATAAAACCTGCGGCGGCGCCGCATCCGTTTGATTCCTTACCTTTATCTTAGAATCGGTATGATTCGTATTTATATTTCCGCTGACGCTTAGGATTTCCAGTTTGGCGGGTTTGGTCAGCTTCTCTTCGCCAATGTCAAGACCTGCGGCAAATAGATCGCATTCTTTTTCTGTCACACAACCTTCTATTTTTGCATAATATGTCTTTTCCACATGCCTGCCCGGCGCCAGAAGACCATGCGCCATCTCTCCGTCATTGGTTATTAAAAGCAATCCTTCCGTGTCCAGATCCAGACGTCCCACCGGAGCCATATCCCTGTGATAACGATCCGGCAGATAATCCATGACGGTTTTATGGAGATTATCCTTCGTCGCAGTGACACAGCCTGATGGCTTATGAAGCATAATATATTGAAATTGTCTATAAGAAAGCTGCCGATCTCCACAGCAGACAGTATCTATCTCAGGATCCACTTTTTCTCCGCTGTCTCTATTTACTCTTCCATTTATCGTTACCATACCAGAACGTATGTACTTTTTTACTTCTGTTCTGGTGCCGCATCCGCAGTCAGCCAGATATTTGTCAAGTCTCACATTTTTCATTGGAATCCACTCACATCTTTACTATTAGTAAACTCTTACCATTATCGGTATCAACAATACTTACCCCTTGCCCCATATCCGTTTTTTTAATTAATTCGTATCCGTCATATTCGGATTTGCATAATCATATGTCAATGTATGTTCCTGCAATTTCTGCAGATAAGGATACGGATTGATCGCTGTATCCTCTCCGTTTTTGTCAGGAAGATAGATCCCCATATGGAGATGAGCGGCAAATTTACCGCTGGTGCCCTCTTCTCCATATCCGGTATCTCCCACATATCCCAGGCATTCGCCTGCCTGAATATCTGTGCCTTCTTCAATTCCCGGAAAATAGGATTCTAAATGTGCATAATACAGATACGTTCCGCTGTCAGTTCGGATGCCGATACGATATCCTCCAAGCTCCAGCCATCCGATTTTTTCCACCACGCCGTCAGAGATGCTGATGACAGGATAGACGCCCGGAAGATTTTGGGATGTCATGATATCACATCCTTCATGGACCCGATCTCCGCCATAGTTCCTGCTCTGGTTCCAGGTATCTGTATATGCCCAGGTAAGTCCGTTTTCATCATTTTGGGAGACGGCCAGAGGAAAATACTGAAGTTCATTCATATTTAATTCCGTCTCTTCTGCCTGCGGATTTTTATAGCGGTCATGCTGTAAAAAGTGCTGAAGACCGATATCCGCCGCAATGAATATAACCAGTAAAATCCCTAACCTTTTTCCCCTCTTTTGAGTTTGTATATGAAATTGGTATCCTGATCTGTGACGCCTTTTCCTTGGTAGGCCAAATCTGATCAAAGATTTCCTTTCTCTAATAATATTAACAAGTATTCCCAGATTTTCTCTGTAGAAGCAATCGAGAGCCTTTCTTTCGGTGTGTGTATATCATCAATCTGAGGTCCGAAGGATACACAGTCAAGGGACGGACACTTTTCCATAAAAAGCCCGCATTCCAGACCGGCATGCATTACTTCGATCACAGGCTTTTCGTGAAACATGGCCTCATATACTTCTACCATGCGTTCCCGCAGCGGAGAATCAGAGCGGTATTCCCAGGCAGGATAATCACTGTCTTCAACATAGGTTCCGCCCAATAGTTCTGTCAGAGCCTTTATTTTATCTCCAATCAGACGCTTTTTTGAGCTGACACTGCTTCGGACGCTAAAACATATTTTTACTTGAGTCCTATTTGTCGTCAGTATCCCTGCATTCAAAGAGGTTTCCACCAGATTTGGTATATCTGTACTCATACTCTGCATTTCATTCGGCATCAGATAGAGAAAATCGCAAATAGGCTTCCACTGATCCTGACAGATTACGGATGCTTCCGTCTGCTCTGCCGTAATGCTCAGATTCAAATGCAGATCTGGGTCTGACCTCCGGCATTCCATGCGAAGGATGTCCTCTAGTTCCTTTAATTCATCATTAAAGCATGAAACAGTATCTTTTGCAATCAGAATCGATGCACAAGCCTCCCGTGGGATGGCATTTTCTTTCATTCCTCCATTTATGGAAATCACATCATAGTCCGCTTCCAAAGCAAATTCTTTTAATACTCTTCCCAAAATCTGTATCGCATTTCCATGTCCTTTTCCGATTTCTGTTCCGGAGTGCCCGCCCTCCAGACCGGTAACCTTCAGTAAGCATTCTGTTCCGCTTTTCTGCTCACGTTTTACATCGAAAACAGCTTCCGAATGCATACCGCCTGCGCATCCGCAAAGAAAGATCCCTTCTTCCTCAGAATCAAGATTCAACATGTTCTTACCCTTTAATGGTGTCAGATCTATTCCTTTTGCGCCGTACATACCAGTTTCTTCATCTACGGTAAAAACTGCTTCCAGACGGGGACTTTTTAAGTCCTCTTTTTCTAACAGCGCCAAAGCGTAGGCAATAGCAATTCCATCATCAGCTCCAAGGGTCGTTCCTCTGGCTTTGAGATACCCATCCTCCACATACAAAGAAAGTCCTTCCGTTTCAAAATCAATGCTGCAACCACTTTCCTTTTCGCAGACCATGTCCAGATGTCCCTGAATGATCACGGGCTGCTGTGTTTCGTATCCCTTAGCCGCTTCCCGGATAATGATCACGTTATTTAATTCATCCTGGTAGTATTCCAGCCGATGCTCTCTCGCAAATGCAGCACAATAATCACTGACAGCCTTTGTGTTGCCGGAGCCATGGGGAATCCCACATATTTTTTCAAAATGATAAAACACTCTGTTGGCTTTTGAATGTTCTAATTCAAGCATAAAATACCTCCTTGAATGGCATGAACTTAATTTTAAACCATATAATGAAATATGAGAAAAAAAGTTACGTTTATCCTGATTACATTTATTTTGCTTTATTTATTGCTGTTCCCAAGGCAAACTGCTGTTGATACAGCGAGAGGACTAGCTTTGTGGTATGATCAGGTCGTGCCCACATTACTTCCATTCTGCATCCTCTCCTATATTATAATTCAGACAGACTTGTATCATTCTGTTTTTCAAAAACTTATGGGGATCTTTCCGTTTTCTTCACAAGGTTCCGCAGAAAAACTGTATCCCATCTGTTTCGGATATGTATGCGGTTTTCCCATTGGCAGTAAACTGACAGCAGATCTTTATGAAGCCGGACATCTATCTCCGAAACCGGTAACACGGCTTTGTGCCATCAGCAATCAATTTGGCCCGGCCTTTTTGGTCAACTACATAGCAATTACCCAGTTACAGTCGCCAAAGGACAGTTATGTGCTTTTGATCAGCATCTATTTACCGCCATTGCTCATCGGATGGATCTGGTACAAAATCAGTCAAAATCCGAGGGAACATATACAGTATAAAATACCGGCACCACGATCTCAACTAAATGTCAAGATCATAGATACCGGTATTATAAATGGTTTTGAAACAATGTTAAGAATTGCCGGTTATATTGTGATTTTCTCAATCATATCCGGTATCATCAATCAAATTCCCATCAGGGCATCCATTATTAAGGCTCTTATATCCGGATTGTGCGAAATAACAACAGGCATACAAAAAATAGCTGCTACTTCCCTGCCGCATCAGACAAAACTGACGTTAATATGCGCCATCGTTTCTTTCGGCGGTCTGTGCGGTATGTTCCAGACAAAAGCTATGATGCGCCATGCACCCTTTCGGCTGTCAAATTATGTGACTTTCAAATCGCTGTGTGCTATGTCGAGTATCGTCCTTGCCTCTGTCTTATATGAACTATTCTTCTGAGCCGGAAGAAATAATGGAAATCCCGTCAAGAGAAGAATCTTTCGTATTTTCTTTCTCTGCTGCATCCGTACGCTCTTCCTGTTCTTCCGGATGAAGCTCTGCACGGTTTGCTACAACGATATCCTGGCAATTCTGCAATGACGTAAGAAGGTTGTCATATTTTGCCTTTGAGGTATCAATCGCATGGGAAATAATATTTTCAAGATTACCCAGCAGATTATCCGTATATTCAATAGCTGCGGTACGGTAGTTGTTTGCATCCTCCGTAGCCTTATCCAGAATTTCCTGTGCCTGATTGGTAGCAATCATAACCACTTCATTTGCCTGGGCATAAGCCTGCTGCATGATCTGATGCTCACTTACCAGTTCGTTGGTATGGATCTGAGCTGCTTCAATGATCTGGTCTGCTTTTGCCTGGGCATCAGCCAAAATAGCATCTTTATTGCTGATAATCTTCTGATAACGTTTGATCTCATCCGGGGTTTTCATACGAAGCTCCGTAAGCAGCTCCTCAATTTCATCTTTATTTACAATAATCCTGGACGGAGAAAGCGGCTGTGTTTTACAGCTTGCTATGTAATTTTCAATTTCTTCAATAATTTCTTCTAAACGGCTTGTCATTTTAACAACTCCTTATCTATTGATGTTATACTTTTTATATACTTCGCGGGCAATCATTTCCGGTACAAATTTAGAAATATCGCCTCCGTATGATGCCACTTCTTTTACAATCGTCGAACTTAAATAAGCGTACTGAAGACTTGTTGTCAAAAAAATCGTGTCTATCTGGTCGTTTACAATTCGATTCGTCTGGGAAATCTGCAGCTCATATTCAAAATCAGTCACTGCCCGAAGACCCCGGACAACTATATTTGCCTGAATTTCTGTGGCATAATCAACCAGCAGCCCGTCAAAGGATGTTACCTTTATGTTTGAAAGATGGCTTGTCATTTCCTTTATCATACTAACACGTTCATCCGTAGAAAACAACGGATTTTTTGCATTATTCCGTAAAACGGAGACATATAATTCGTCTACAATTTTTGCGGAACGCTCAATCATATCCAGATGTCCGAAAGTCATAGGGTCAAAACTTCCGGGATAAATTGCTCGTTTCATGTACTTTCCCCTCATTGGGCGGCGCTTACTCCGCCAAGATTATTATAACAATAGTTTTATCCGTAAAATGTATGATCTATTGCTTTCTTCTTAAAAAAATATGTTGATTTGTTTTATATTTTTTCTGACGAACGATCTCATATACATTCATCTCATATGCAGACACATCCATGTCCAGGTCTGCTTCAATGATAATTGTTGTATCTTCATCTATGACAGATGAGTCTTTCAGACTGTTCAGCGCTTCTATTTCCAGTCCTTTGTTGTACGGCGGATCCATATAAACAATGTCGAAGACATACTTTCTTTCCAATGTACGAATAGCCGTAACCGCATCCATCACTTTCAGGTCACAATAAGAATTAAATTTCGTAAAATTAATATTGTCCTGAATGCAGGCAGCCGCTTTTTTGCTGTTTTCCACTAAAACGGCCTTTTTAGCCCCCCGGCTGACAGCTTCCAAAGCAATAGAACCGCTTCCGCTGAACAGGTCCAGAAAATAACATCCCGGTATTTCTATCTGAAGAATATTAAATAAAGTTTCCTTTATTCGATCTGTCGTAGGTCGGGTATCTAATCCCGGAATCGTTTTTAACGGCATACTCCTCGCCGTACCTGCGATAATTCTCATATTGTCAGTTTTGCTCCTTTAATACTGCTTTATTTTTTACCAGATAGTCGATCAGTGAAACTACGGTCAAAATCAACGCCACATAAACGACTGCCCCGGATAAAATCTGGAACCACAGCATATTCCAGTTTAAGATCAGTAAAATGATCATTGCCATCTGGAATGTGGTTTTGAATTTTCCCCACATGCTTGCAGCGATAACGATATTATTATCTGCAGCGATCAGTCGAAAACCGCTGATAATAAACTCTCTTGCAATGATCACGATGACGATCCATGCTGATAATCTGCCTAAAGAGACAAGACAGATCATGGCAGAACATACTAAAAGCTTGTCCGCCAATGGGTCCATAAATTTTCCAAAATTGGTAACCAAATTATATTTTCGTGCAATTTTACCGTCTAACAAGTCCGTGAGACTTGCCACGATAAAAATGATCAGTGCGATATAATCCGGATAATTTGCAGTTCCGGGAAAAAATGGAAACAGCATAAAAAATACGAAAAATGGTATCAATATGCAGCGAAACATCGTTAATTTATTTGGTAAATTCATAGTAATTCTCCTATTAAATCATACTCATAGGCTCCGGTTATCCGTACACGGACAAAATCTCCGGAAACAAGCATCTCATCCGTATGAATAAATACATACCCGTCAATATCCGGTGTATCACGGTAAGTACGGCCGATATAGGCGCGTTCCGAGGTCAGTTCTCCCTCGATCATAACATCCAGCTCCCGCCCCTTCAACTGCTCATTGCAGTCAAAGATAATCTCTTCCTGAAGCTCCATGACATCAGCTTTCCAGTCCTCTTTTACCTCTTCTTCAATCTGTTCCGGCATAACGGCAGCCGGAGTACCTTCCTCCGGAGAATAGGTAAAAGCTCCCAGACGATCAAATTCCGTTTCATTTAAGAAATACATCAATTCCTCATGCTGTTCTTTTGTTTCGCCCGGAAATCCGCAGATAATCGTCGTACGAAGGGCAATATCCGGTATTTCTTTCCGAAGCTGGCTGATCTTATTCTCAATATCAGCACGGGTTGTTTTTCGTCCCATGCGCTTTAGTACGCCGTCACTGATATGCTGAATCGGCATATCCAGATAATGACAGACCTTTTCATTTCGTTTGATGGAATCGATCAGTTCATCGTAGATTTCTTCCGGATAACAGTAAAGAAGACGTATCCAGTATAATCCCGGAATCTGATTCAGCTTATCTAAAAGAAGATGCAGCGATTTACTGCCGTACAGATCTACACCGTAAAGGGTCGTCTCCTGCGCAATCAAAATCAGTTCACGTACACCATTTTCGGCAAGCTCCTCTGCCTGTTTTATCAAATCCTCCATTGGAACACTGCGATAGTTTCCGCGAATGGAAGGAATAATACAATAGGTACAATGCTTATTACAGCCCTCTGCAATCTTTAAGTAGGCAGAATGTCCGCCTTTGGTAAGCGTTCTCTTTTCATGAGGCTCAATGCTGTCCATCGGCTGAAAGGACTGATAACCGTTTCCTTCCAAAGCCTTTTCGATGGCCGTTGAGATCTCGCTGGTAGAATTGGTACCCAGTATGGCATCTACCTCCGGTATTTCCTGACGAATCTCATCCTGATATCTTTGAGCCAGACAACCGCATACGATCAAAGCCTTACAGGCTCCGGAAGTTTTATATTCTGCCATTTCAAGAATGGTATTGACACTTTCCTCTTTTGCATCGTTGATAAAACAGCAGGTGTTAATAATAATAATATCTGCTTCTGTCTCATCATCCGTAAAGCTGTAGGAACCGCCGGAAAGCTGTCCTAACATAAACTCCGTATCTACAAGGTTTTTGTCGCATCCAAGTGAAACAAATAATATCTTCATCGGTTATTCCATTACTTCCTCTATGCTGATATCTTCTTCCGGTTCATCGTCTTCGCCAAGGATTTTTACATCTCCGCTGTACAGTTCATCTACTGCAATGGAGAGAGGCTTTCCGGTAGAATTTTCTACATAAGGCTCTGCACCTGCAATGATCTGACGTGCTCTTTTAGCTGCGGCGATAACGATAGAATATCTGCTGTTAATAACCGGTTCATCGCCAAGCTCTGTATCACTGTTGATTTTTTTCATTAATTCTGTGTAAGATGGATGGATCATAATATTATTCCCCTTTCGCTTTTTCTTTTAATTCTGATCGGATCTGTTCGATCAGATCAAGGTTCTGATTCATTCTATTTTTTTCACATTGTATGATCTGATGGATCAATGTAACACTGTCATCTAATTTATCATTTACCACCAGGTAGTCGTAAACTTCACAGCCGTCTGCCTCCTGTGCCGCTCTCGCCATGCGGGATGCAATCACTTCTTCGGTCTCTGTTCCGCGTCCTCTTAAACGCTCCTCCAGAATCTGTGCGGAGGGTGGTGTGATAAACACCAGAAGCGCATCCGGAACCTTTTTCTTTACCTGCAAAGC
>CAZLZX010000035.1:0-18137 GCA_964564095.1 uncultured Eubacterium sp.
CCATTTTACCCTTCATAGTCTGATATCTCGGAATCATATCTTTGATGACACGGGTTAACACATGTCCGATATGGGGTTTTCCATTTGCAGTCGGCGGACCATCGTAAAATGTATAGGTTTCGCCTTCTTTTCTGTTTTCCATACTTTTGCGGAAAATATCATTCTCTTTCCAGAACTCTTCTGTCTTCTTCTCCCTGTCAACAAAATTCAGATTTGTCGAAACTTTTTCGTACATCAGAAAATCTCCTTTCCTTTTCTATGTCACAGTTATACACCAATAAAAAAGCTTTCGTCCCGAAAAAGGACGAAAGCATCATCATCGTTAACCACCTTATTTCGAAAGTACGCGGGATGTCTCCCGGATACCGCTTCCCTGTAACGGGGGAAAACCGTCAGTCCCTACTCTGCCTGAATATAGCGAAACCTGATACGCCATACTGGATTTCAGTCTGAAACTCAGAAGTGATATTCAATGGAAATCTACTCATACCGGCTTCCAGCCCCCCGGCTCTCTGTGATTTTCCTTTTCCATCTACTGTCTTCGTCGATGTTTTTTCTTATTCAGTATAACGCTAATATTATAAAGACCGAAGCAATTTTTGTCAATCTTACAGAATGTCAAAAAACGCTGAAAATTCAAGAAAATTTTCGTTATTTTAGCAAAAATACTCTTCTCTTATGTTCTGATTATCTTTTTCTGCTCCCATATATCAAGCTGCAGGCAGGCTCCGTCAACAATTTCTTCCACAATGAGCTTTGCTACCGCATTATCAATCTCCGTAGATGCGGATTTTTAAGTTCTCCCATTGTCGGATTGTCTTCTTCCACTACCATATCCACCTCAGAAATTCTTCTTGCACTCACAATTTAGTAATATTGCCACCATTTATACATTTTTCAACTGCGAAAATACTTCTTCCAGAGAGTTGACCTGATATTTTTCGTAAAGAGCATCTTTTGTACCATAGTCCAACACTTTGCCCTTATGTAAAAATATCACATGATCGCAAATACTCTCCAGTTCTGTTACATCTTTTACAGAAATAAGGATCAGCTTCTCCGAATCACTTTCCTTTTTCGCCAGAAGTCTGTTTCTGAACGCTTCCTTTTCTTCCGGATTCATTTCCACCATCGGTTCATCCAGAATCAGCATTTCACACTCATCCTCAAACACCTGTGAAATTCCCAGACGCCGGCACTTTCCCGTTTCAAAGGATCTCGCCTTTTTCTGCGACGAAAATAAATATGGCTGATATACCATTTTAGCATAACCACATTTATTTCTAAAAATTCCTCCTTCATATTTCTGAAGCCCTGCAATGCTGCGAAGCATTGCCGTCTTTCCTGCACCTGACTCTCCTGCTATTATATTGATTCCCGGCTTTATAATGACAGAAACATCCGATAAAATCTGCCGTCCTCTTTGTTTAACTGATACGTCACTCATGAGCAATTCCATATTACCACGATTCCCTCCTAATACGAAAAATGTCCCCGCTCATACATACCTTCCTGCGCATGCCGTCTTTGATTTTTATCGAATTTTATTATAATAACAGTTTTTCAAGTTTCCAAGATATTGTCTTTCAATAAAATATTTTTGACCTTAAGTCGCTAAGAAATATCATTTTATAACCAAGACATTTGAAATTTTTTTACAAAAATGACTTAAAAAGTAGTATGCAATCCCTCCATAACCATTAAACAGCCCCGGATTCAATGCTTCCTGAGGCAAATAGCTGATTTCATTCTGCATGCATTTTGCAAACATCTCCTCCCACACGCAACATCTGTCATCCTTTAATATTCCTATTTGTAATAAAAATCGTTCTGCCTGCTCCAGCATCCACAGATTGCCGCAATTTCCATGACACAGACTCCAACTATCCCGTTTCCAATATTCCTTCAGTTTATCGTAACCTATTTGAATTTCTTGCAGGAAACGCTGTCTCCATTTCAGATCCTCTACCAACTGATACCCATATATTCGGGACAGCATGATTCCAGGAGCTCCGTGACACCAGGACACTGCCCCTACTTGATCTTGTATCTCTTTGCCTGCACGCAGATCATCCCAATTGTTTCTTTCTGAATGGTACAATGAGTTCTCATATTCCCATATGCGCTCCGCCAACGCTTCATATTTTTTATTTCCAGTCAATTTCCACAGAGTCAAAACTGGCATCATAATCCCTGCATTTCCATGAGCCATGCCCGACATCGGCGGTGTACCCGGATCTGTGATCCAGCCAATTCCCTGTTCCTGCACGATCCTGGATTCTTCCAAAACGGAAATTGCATGTTCTGCCAAAGCTACATATTTTTCTTCCTTCGTAATCTGATACAGAGACAAAAGCACCTGTGCGGCCCCCGCATTTCCGGATAGCATATCATGATTTTCATCCGCATCTAATAACTGCGCCACAATGTCCGCATGTTTTTTAGCATATGTTAAGTACATCCCGTATCCCGTCATCTGATATAACTGGATATAGCTATACAGTATGGAACCTTCTCCCTCAAGCGCTCCCGGCTTTGTCGTATTTACCCGGTCTATGTCCTGCAAACCACTATCCGTATAGGCAAACAGCGTGTCTCTCAAAACCGCTTCTATCTGCTTCGTTACCTTTTTTTCACTCTCCGGTTCCTCTTTTATATATTCTTCTTTTATATATTCTTTTTTTATAGAAGAAACATCTCTTGACTCCACACTTATATCTGCATTATGCAGATCACTCATATTCCATGCGGACATGAGCAAAAGCATACCCGCTAATCCATCATATAAATACATATTCATGGGAATCAGTTCCCATGTAACCGCCCCGGATGTATCAAAACGGACAGTATGCCAACTTACCTCCGTATGCTCCTGATCCCATACCGCATATTTCAGAATACGCCGCATTAAATTTTTAGCATATTGGGCAGAGCGAATGAAAGGCTGTGATGTCCGTACTTTTTCTTTCCTCTCACTTTTGTCACAGGCAACCCGAACATGATCCTTTTTCGATCCCGATGTTTTATCCATTTCATTCTCTGCTGCAGGCATTTGAGAAATATGTATTCGATTCAGATATGGCTTTTTCTGATCATCTAGCATCTCAAGAGAAAGGCTGATATAATCGCACTGCTTTTCCAGATCCGTTGCATTTAGCGACGAAAGTTTTTCCAGTATCATCTCATAGGCTGTCTTTACAAAATAATGATCCACAACCCGTTTCCCATCAGAATACAGCGCTGTTTCATCCAAGCGATAATAAAACAGCGGTATATCTCCATCCAGCAGGCTGTTCACTTCCATATCTACGATCGCCCGATCCTCCGGCTCTCGTCCCTGCCACATAATACTTAAAAAGATCTCCCGCTCTGCGCCATCACTTAATAAGCTTGGATGACAGGAGCTGTTCATTATCATCGCATACCTCTGTGTATCGGCAACTAAAAAGCGGCTGGTAGTGCTTTTCAGCGGTAACAAGAGCGACTCAAATTCCTGCTTTCTCATTTCTACAATGGCATATGCCTTTGAAAATCCCCCGAGAATCGTGTCCTTATACAACACCGGATTCAAAAACTCTCCATTTAAAGTCGCAAGATTATTTCCCGTATGAGAAAGGGGATGATAATATTCAACCTTCATGTCGGAAGATTTATCGTTCACGATTATCGGAACTTTGAAAGGATATTTCTGTCCCTTCTTTCCGCTAAGAGCACTGCTGTCCACGCCTGTTCCCGATTGGTTCCAATGATAATAAGGAAGTAAGCCTGAATATAAAACAGACCGTGACAGCCCGCTTAATACCTCTTCCTTTACCGTTTTTTCTCCGCTTTCGTAATAAATATTCACAAGCGCTTCCAAGTCTACAAGTGCCGGATACTCCCCCACGGCAATCAAATTTTCAAAATGTAAGTCCTTGGTTCCCAACAGATAGGTCAGAAACAAATGTACCCCAAAGCGCTCATAATATCTTGCCAGAGCCTCCCTGCTGTCACAGGTCCGCCCCTGAATCACAGAGCACCAACTATGATCCGAAAATGTCAGATAACTGTACTGAAAAGGCTCTAGGTCGAACTGCTCACAAATCCAGCTATACAGCCGATCATATTCTTTTTCATTTTCCATGCTGTGAGGTTTGTAAATCAACTCTGCGCCATCTGAAAACCCGACTCTTAATACCTGCCGTCCATGGTTGTGGGTATCTGCAAAATCTCCCCGTATTTTTACGATTTTTTGTTTTCCGTTTTCATCTAACAATTCTTTATGGAGTATTGAAAGATCTGTCTGAAAGCGGCGGACAACTTCTATATAAAAGTCCGTCATACACATAAGCGTTTCTTCCACCATGCGATAAAGAACCGGAAAACGCTCAAGGGTTTCCAATATAAATGATCTGGTTCCGGCATATTGCTCACAAAAATAGCAGTATTCCTCCTCGGAAGATGCTCCCTGCAATTTCCCCTCTTGCTTATACTCATGCATGCGGGCAATCAATGTTCTGGCACACATCGCCTGCAGACGATTGACACATCCCATGGCAAAATCCGCATAGACGGTGTCTGTGATCCATTTTTTTAAATCTTCCTCTCCCATTATCAGACCTGCTTGGAAACTCTCTATTGCGTACCACAACATTGGCTCGTAAAAGGAGCCAAAGGTCACTGATTTTATAAAGCTTAGATCAGCCTGTCGATCACAGGTGTTCCATTTTTCCTCTTCCAGATATTTCCACAGAGTTCCTATCCTGCTATTTTCAGCATTCCCGCAATCCCAAACCGTATAATTATCATTTTTTAAATAATGTAAAAAGCCATCTGAATAGTCCGTCAGCATTTTATAAACATCCTGACCTAAAAGATGGCTCCAATATTCACATTTGTTTTCATCCAGCAACGTACCATGATCTCGATTCGTATTTGATGATTCGTAAATTCGATCTTTAAAATAACTTCCCTTATGAAACATCATTCTCCCCTTATAAAACGTCGTTCTTCCCTTATGAAACATTGTTCTTCCCTTATTCACAATTCCTTATAATCGATTCCCCTTCATAGATTATTTAGGGCAAAAAAGTAGAATGCCCAAGAGGCACTCTACTTTTTGCAATTTTAGCAGCACCAAATTGTAAAGAAAGCCCCACAGCCTTCAGTTGTTGACGATCTATCTTCAACTGAGTCTTTTTCCGGAATAACTTTCTTCATCTCCTGTACTTCTTTCAACAAATCTCCTGCACTGCTATACTCTTTGTTCTGAAGCATAACTGTTTCCTCCTTTGTATGAATTCATTATCATCTATAAAAAAAATGATATGCTAACTATAAATCTTTCATTATCCGCTTGTATTGACATAACACCTTCATATTTTTCAACAACTCGTTTTACATTCTTCAGACCATACCCATGAAGTTTCCTACCTGTTTTCGTAGAAACAACCTCTCCATTTTTGATAGTTGGTATTTTTTCAATACTATTCTCGATTTTTATATTTATTAAGTGATATTTTTGTTCTACTATAACTCTAATAAAACGTTTTCCACTGTTCATACATTGGCATGCCTCAATTGCATTATCTAATAAATTTCCAAATAAAGAAACCAATTCCTTATCTGTCAATGGCAATTTAAATATAAACGAGTTGCAAATTTCAAATAATATCTGTTGCCTCTCTGCCTGCGTCTTTTTCTGATTCAAAAGCATATCTAACATCTCATTGCCTGTCCACTTCTGCTCAGATATTTCATAAAAATCCCGACTCATATCTTTCAAATAGTTTTGGATGCCCTCGATATTTTCCTTTTTGCACAATCCATTTAGTGCAAGAATATGATTATTGATATCATGAGTAAGGTGCCTATTCTCTTCTACTAACAACTCCATTTCCTGATAACGCTGTTCTAACATTTCATCTCTTACTGTTAGAATTTTGTTTTCTTTTTGTATTGATTTGTTTTTTAGTAATAACAACAAGCAAATGGCTCCCACTATCAAAATTGATAATAACGAAATCCCTATATTCCATTCCTCTACAGGTAACCCTTCATATGCAATTTTTGATAATATAATTTGATAAATCCTTAGAATTATGCATAAAACGATACATACTGGCAATAATAATTTTTTATATTCTACAATTTGTATATTATCTTTCTGCTTTTTTACAAAAATTAAAATTATCCCACATACAATCAACCGTGTACATAGGAAAATCAAAATACTCCATCCGGTAACAGTATGATAATAAACTAATTGAAAAAAACTTTCTCCAAGAGTACCCATATATAAAAAAGCAAAAATAAAATCTATTAGAGAAATGACAGTAAAATATATGGATATAATTTCAAATAATAAAAGTATATACTTACGAATTAACAAACTTACCCACATAAACGTAAACAATATAATAAAAATCATTACATTGTGTGAAAAAAATAATGTCTTCCTATTTATTGCTAAGCTACTTCCTATCACAATAACACTAATAATTATCGCAATTTTCTCTCCCACACCGAGCTTCTTTCGATCAATTACCGTAGCAAACAATAGCTGATAGCACAGCCAGACCTCAAAAAATGATATAGCAAACAACGCTGCATATGATACATATGTCATCATCACAAAATACCCCAGTATTTATTAATATATTCCCTTACCTTAGGCGCTCGATTCCGGCTAATTACTAATTGTTCCTGATTCGTCAGGTAAATGATATTATTTTTTATCCTTGTAATATGTCTGATATTTACGACACATCCTCGTTCTACCCAGACAAATTCAACACGGTCAAATCTACTTCTTGCTTCATCAAGCGTCATGCGTTCCCTGATTTCCCCATTTACTGTTACAAAGCGAACATATTTTGCATTCTTTGCCTTTTCAAAATACAAAACATCATCATAATATACTTTCATTTTATTGGAAACGGTTCCTAAAATCCGATAATTCTTTTTCTCTAATTCTACTTTCAACAGTACCTGTTTTAATATAGTTGACAGCCTTGTTTCCATATCTGATTTTAATATGTACTGGTATGCTTCTACGCCAAAACCTTCCAATGCGAATTCTGCATAGGATGTCAGATAGATCAAATACATATTCGGACGTACTCTTTTTACCTGTTTTCCAAATTCAATTCCATTTGTTCGTCCCATTTCGATATCACAGAACATGATATCAAACTCGACGCCATCCTTCATTTGTTTCAGACATTCTTCCGGATCCGCATAGGATAAGATTGTAATGTCATTCCGTGCTTCTACTGTTGTTTCCAAAATTTCTACGATCTGTGATAAAATCGCTTCATCATCGTCAAGCACCGCAATTTTTATCATTTGTTACCCCTGTTCAAATACATAATATCTATTCTTATTCACATCATGGAAAACAGCCTCTTCAGTACGAATATACAGCCAATAGGTCTGTTCCCATAATGCATCACTTTCATTGCTGCTGATGACTCTTCCTGAATAGTAAAGATACTCTCCTGCTTTTTTTTCAATTATTTTATTATAAATATCAGAAACTACATCGGATATCTTCATGGAGTGTAATTTGGGATTCCAACGCCCCAGCAAATTTCTGATATTATACTTTGTTACCTTTACTTTCTCACTTTTATACAGTGATTTGGGAAATATCATATCCTTATTTAGATTTAGATATTTTAATATTTGTTGAAATTCCTGTACTCCATCTTCATATGGAAATCCCAATTCCAAATATGCATAGATGTGACAAATTGCTTTACGCAAAAATATGGGTTCTTTTTCTTGTTCGTATTTCAAACGTAGCCATCCAATGCTTTCTAACAGAACTTCTTTACTTATAGCCCCTCCTCTTTCTAAATTGGCAACAGCCAATTTAATCGTTGCAACCATAATCGAGTCATAAAACATTACAACATACCTCTTTTTATTTTTACATAAGCGTTCTTTACTATCAGTAATTTTCTTGACTATAAGTAAATTTCTTTTTAAAAGAACAATGATACAATATGAACGAAAGATGCAGGAGGTTAATTACTATGACACTAGGGCAACGTATTAAAGATTTACGCCTTGCCAGAGGTATGAAACAATACGAACTGGCAGATGCAGCCTTTATAACCCCAAGTTATATTAGCCGTATAGAAAGCGGTAATTCTCGACCTGCGCATACGACTATTTGCAATATCGCTATTGCATTGGATGTAACTCCACAAGATATTCTATGTGTTGAATATACCTACCGGGACAATTCTTCCACTGCTGAAAAAATAAAACTTGTAGCAGAAAAATTGCCCGCAGATATTCAAATAAACATCTTAGACACTTTGGAATCAATTGCATCTCATATGACTTAATTATAACAACTTTTTCCAATTTTTAAATAGTTTGACCTTTAATTGTATACTTTATGACCTCTAATTGTAGTAATTATGACCCTTAATTGTATACATTTTGATCTGAAACATATTTTTGTTGCTATTACACTTTAACACTCTCCACAGCTAAAGCAAGGGTTTTTACGACGCTCTTTAATAAGCCAAAACTATAATTTAGCCTTTGGTACAAACTCTAATTTTAGCACCATTCCCATGCCATCTGCTAAACGTTTCAATACCGCCAATGTAGGATTTGCATTTCCATTTTCAAGCTTACTAATATCCGCTTGATCTATCCCTGTTCTTTCTGCCAGCTCTTTTTGTGTTAAATTGCTTCTCTTTCGAGCATCCACAATAGCCTGCATCATATTATATTCAGGCTCCAAATCATCCCATTCTTTTTTAAATTCCGGATCTTGTAACTGCTTCTCTAGATAGTCTCTAAAATCACTCATCATAATCCCTCGTTTTCCTTAAATAGTCTGTCCTATATTTTTGCGCTAGTTCAATTTCCGTAGACGGTGTTTTTGCAGTCTTTTTCACAAAACCATTTGTTAAAATTATTATTTTACCTAAACTGAAAAAATATAAAACTCTGGCAATATTACTTCCTAATTTTGCTCTTATTTCAAAAATTCCATCCTTCAAAAATTTGGAATAAGGTTCTCTGAGTTCATTTCCATTTTTCTCAAGAAGCATAATTAAACGTAACATTTTTGCTCTCATTTTTATATCTAAAGAATCTAGGAAATCACATACAGGACAAGAACCATTTGCTCTTTTATAAAAAATCACTTCAAAGTTTCCCAAAAATCTGTACACCTTCCTTATTTATTATATGGGATATATCCCATATTGTCAATTAACAATATCTACTTCCAGAACATCCATTTTCTTTTTCTCCTGATCACGCCGCATATACCTGCGCCCGCCAAGGCAGCTCCCAAGACGACAGCCGGAACAAATATTCTCATATCATCTCCCGTTTTCGGGGTCTCCGCCTTTTCTATCATTTTTTCATTGACAATCTCTTTATGTACTTCCACTATTGGAGTCTGATCGTCCACATATTCAAACGCAATATCATATTCAGTTTCATCAGGCAGATAGCCTTCTGCGGCTTTCGTTTCTATCAAAACATAATGCAATGGTTCGCTGTATACGCCGTCTTTCCATGAAGCGATTTCATATAACCGGCTTTCTGCATGGCCATGATCATCCGTTATCAATGTTTCCAATACATTTCCTTTCACATCCTGCAGCTCAAACTCTACATTTTTTAATGGTTTTCCGGTGTGGCTGTCTGTCTTATCGATTACAACACGCCCTTTTACCGTATCATCCTTCATGATTACCTGCTGCACCCTTCCGTCTTTCTTTATAGAAAATTCCACATCACTGGAAACAACGTATCCTTTTGGAGCCATGATCTCTCTAAAAGTATAATTACCTTCCAAAAGTCCATATACAGTATGTTTCTCCCCTGCAGACACCCATTCTTCTACAATTGTTCCTTCCTCATTTAAAATCTGCAGCTGTGCTCCTGAAACTTCCTCTCCAGTAGTCAGATCCACTTTGCTAAACTCTGTTATTGTGGGCACATCCTGTACTTCCAATGTCTTTTCGATCACGTTTATCTCCTGTCCCTGATAGGAAGCATCCACATCATAGATTTCTTCATCCAGATAATATCCCGGCGCTTCACTCAACTCTTTTACATAGTAATATCCCAATGGAAGATCTGACTCAAATGCAAGCATACCTTCCGCATCCGTAATCTGAGATTCTATTAATTCATCTGCCTTGACAACTACTGTTCCGTCATATGCTTTCAAATCTTCCTTTGCAAAAAGTCCGTACTCTGCTCCCTCCACTGCTTTCTCTTCTTCTGTTGAAGTTTTTATGAGAGATAGCGCTACTTTCTGTCTGTCATTTACGAAATCACTGTCATGATAAGTAAGCTCCGTATGTTGTCCGGCATATGTTAAAGAAAAAGCATCCGATTTTGTATTCAGAACAAACCCTTCACTGGCTTTCACTTCTTCAATATGATATTTCCCAAGAGGTAATCTGTCTGCCATCGCTTTTCCTTCTTCATCTGTGATCAGCGTCGCCGCCACTGCCCCTTTTTTTAGTGTGATCCCCTGATAGACAGCAAGCTTACGGCTTCCGTCTCCGTTTACCTGATGATCTGCCGTATAAATATCTTCATCACATACAAGCCAAAACTCACTGCCGCAAACAGGTCTGTCCTCATAAACAAATCGATTCTCCGTTTTTTCATCTCCGGCAGCTTCCTGACTTACATTTTCCTGAGACACATTTTCCTGAGCTGCTTGTTCTGCTTTGGCTGACAACGTCTCTCCGTGCTTATATAATGTCACTGTGCCATACTGCTGCCTGTTTTTCATTTTCAGGTCTATGATAAAATCGCCGTCTTCATCCGCCTGATATTCTCCGTTTCCGGATACTGAAAAGGTCATCGCCTCTGTACAAAGGACATATCCTGCCGGAGCAGTGATCTCATATACTTCATATTCTCCCGGTAATAATTTGAGGGGTGTAGTAACCATTCCCGTCTCGTCGGTCACAAACTCAGACACCCATTTATTTCCTACCTTCATGGAAATGTCTTTACCTGTCGCCGTATCTCTGATCTTAAAGGTCGTTCCCTTTAACAGAATCGTTTCTCCCGTATCGATATCCTGTTTGATCAGGCGAATATATGCTGAAAATGGTGCGTCATTGAAAGCTCTCCAACTCTGCGGTATCCGTGAATCCTCGGATATCGTCACGTAAAAGTCCTTTGTAGTATTTACATTTTCCGGCGTCTTTGTCTCTTTTACGTGATAGGTTCCATAAGGAAGCTCGATGGACTTCGCATATCCTTTGCTGTCTGTTGTCAGCACATCATAAACCTTCGCCGCATCCCAGCCCTTTTCCTTTACATCACGTTCCAGCTTTACTGTAAATTCTGCATCCCCGACCAGCATAGTTTCTGCACTTTCTCCATCTGTAGAAACCTTAATGATCTCAAAAGCCTGTTTCTTTACACGATCTGAAACAGTAAGATTTTCAACTACCAGTGAGATTTTCTGATCCTGATAAGAGAGTGTAACCGGATATTCTGTTTTATCCAATATATATCCCGAAGGAGCAGAAATCTCTTTGATATAATATTCTCCCAAATATAAATTTTTGAAGCTTGCTTCTCCCGCTTCCCCGATTTTCTGTTTTTGAACTAATGTACCGGCTTTGTACAAAATACCCGTATGACCATCCGGATGCTCGATATCTTGTTTCGCATACAAGCCATACTCCGCTCCAACCAAGGACGCATCTCCCTGAGATACAAAAGCTTCCTTCTCCTGATCTGTCTTTTTAATATCTATCTGACCTTTGACCTGTGATTCTTTCACAGAGACCTCACTGGTCTGCTTTACATGGACAGATACCCTCTCCACAGAAGGATTTACCAGATAACCTTTCGACGCTGTAATCTCTTTCACATAATAAGTATCCTGACGTTTTACAAATTCAGCCTCTGCATATCCGTCCTTGTCAGTTGCAGGCATTGTCACTACCAGTTTTGTGCAGGATGCGTCACTGTAAATTCCATAGATCGCACCCTCAACGCCATTTTCGGTCGTTTCATCTGTCTTATGAACCGCAATCTTGCACTTTTCCAGCGAAAGCGACACTTCTGATTCGCTGACTCTGACATTTGGTTCTACCTGTTTCTGCTCAAAAGTAATATTCTGATAATCTGCAATTTTGGTCTCATATAAATACGCCAACGGACGTTCAAAGCCTGCGCTTGCGGTTATTCTAAATGCTGCTTGATCCCCGGACATTTCCATTGCCTGTTTTGCCGGAATCTGCACATAAAATCTGCTGGTCAGACTGTTTTTATTTTCGTATACGATCTCGCAGCCCTTTGGAGCTCCTGACAGATTGATGCTTTTAGACGTTACTGTCCCGCTGCTTTGAATCGAATACCAGCCGCTGCGATAGTAATTCCCATCTGCCGTCAGTGTCATCTTTGTAGACGCCGGAGCAACTATTTTATACATGGGATTATCTCCGTACCCATCCTTTCCCGCATTCGCTTTCACATCTTTGTACATGGCAAGCGTACAGTCATAAACATCCCTGTATCCATCCACTGCGCTTAAGGACTCAAGAGGATGACCGTCATATCCATAATCCGCCAAAATACAATAAATGACTGCCTGGGTAACATAGTAATCCTTCAGCCAGCTGCCGGTAGAATATGCCGCATCATTTTTATCCCCGTACAGATTACTTCCGTGGGCAATTGCATAGGAAATCTCAGAATACATCCCGTTTGACTGCCAGGTTTTCCCTATATATTCAGCGGAATCCACAAAATGTCTGCTGAACTGTGTACAATAAGCAAGCCTCCAGCCGTTCGCCGAATCATTATCAATATACTTGACATAATTTCTTACCTTCTTATTTTCCACGGAAGAATACAGATAGTTCATCATTGGAAGATTCCACATACCGCTTTCTTCATTGGCATTTTTGACAACCAATGTGTTTGCCGAAGCGCTTGCCGCATACACCTTATCCGGAAAAGAAAAGATTCCAGCCGACAATATGGCGGTCAAAAGCATAACCACAACCAATATTTCTGAAAATAACCGTTTCCAATTCCCATTCTCCTTCGTACTCATGTTTCTTTTTCTGTTCATTCAATTCCTCCTTTGGCGAGAGAAGTTTCAGAAAAATAGACAGACTATGATTCTTTGGATACTCTTCTTGAAAATTCTCCCTGTTTGATTTTGATCTGAAATAAGCATTGAAATTTCCAAGAATCGCAGGCTGCGAAAGATACAAGACCGGCAATATGCCGCAAGAATTTTAGAAATATAATGCTTAGTCTGATTGTAGCACGCATATTCCATACGTGCAACTATCAGACTAACCAAAATATGAATACTAATTGTTATGAATATTTACTACAAAACTTTTATTCTTCTATGGCTGATATTATGATCTGACCAATATCGGTATCCGTTTTTACGGAAAAGCTATATACCGGACGGTAGAATCCCTTACTGTCCAGCAGATATTTTAACTGTACATCTGTAACCTCAATATTTGCTCCTTTAAGATTGGTAAAACTATACAAATCCCCGGCCTGTATTTTTTCATATGCCTCTTTTTCGGAAATCAATTCACAGGCCCTGTATTTATCATATTTCTTTAAATTATTGGTAATTTCATCCAAGCGTCCATTTTCCGAATACTGGCAGCTTATTACTCCGTCCAGCAGAGAATCTCCATCTTCGTAACAATCTACGGTAAACTGATAATAACCGTTTTCCTCTTCTGAAAAAACCGCCTGTTCCGGAACCGCTATGCCAAATTTGGCTAAGGCATCTTCAATCTCTTCCCTCCCGCATCCAAGCTTTGGCTCTGCTTCATCCTCAAACCTGGAAAAGTCCGTATAGCTATAGGAAAGTCCCCTGTAATACACCCAGACGCTGTAATTCCCGTCCAGACTGTGATAAACCGCTGTATTTTGGTAAAAATCATTTCTGGACTCGTTTACCTTTGTACCGACTGTTTCAAATATTTGATTTGCCAATGCAAGGGTTTCCTCCTGACTGAATTTTTTCAACTGATATATATTCGCAGTTTCTTTTTCCTCCGAAAATGCAATCGTGCTGGTAACGTTCATATCTTTTATATGCATATTGTACTCATACAGCATGTTGCCAAACTCCTGCTGATGATATATACCAAAGACTGCCCCGAAAAATACAGCGGATAAAATCAACGGAAGCTGCATTGACAATATAAAAAGCTTGCGTCCCTGCAGCCGCCGGGACAGGCACAGTATAAAATATGCCACCCCATATCCGATCATCGTCCCAACCAGGTTATTCAAAATATCATCTGCCTCAAATACACCGATGTGCAGTACAAACTGAATCCCTTCTATAAGAAAAGTCACAAGAAAGCCCGCCAGATATGTCTTCCAGAAACATCGAAACCAGACAACTGCCAATGGCAGCAAAAAGCCAAAGGGGATAAACATACAGATATTTAGGATCAGGTTGCGCCAATCCATCAGATTAAAGCTGTACCAGGCATTCAAATAGGAAGAAAACAATCCCTGTGCCATGCCTTCATATGCATCCGGGCGGCCAAGCAAAGTAGCTCCCACCACAACTACCAGATAACATACAAACACAGCGCCCAGAACCAGCCGTATTTTAGAAGGCTGTTTCGTTCCTTTGAAAATTTTACGGTAAATCAAAAAATATCCGATGCAATATAATACCGCAGCAGCGACCACTACCAATGCCCCCAACATCAAATAAGATTTACCCATCTGAATCATATCTGAAACTCTCATCTTCATTCTCCCTGTCTTATATAGATTATCTACATAATAGCATTCTCCACCGGCTTTGTATATAGATAATCTATATATTAATAAAATTCTAATAATTTGCGTTTACTATTCTGCTGCGATACTTCCGGACCTTTCTGAACAAAAAAAGCGAAGTGCAGGAAATACACTTCGCTTTGCTCATACTTGTTATTACAAAAATGCCCGAAATTATAAAGGAATACGCCCGAAATTCCCTTTTATTACCGCCAAAATCAATTATATGATATAAAACCAGGTTTCATCCGGATCCAGATCATTTGCCTGAATACCTTCTTTTTCTCCCGGCATAAAATTCAGCTCCTGATTCTTAATACTTACTCTGCTTCCCGCCTCGATAGACTTCGTGATAAATGCGTTACTTCCAATGACAGAGTTTTCTCCGATTACCGTATCTCCACCTAATATAGACGCTCCGGAATAGATCGTCACATTATCCTCTATCTTAGGATGACGTCTTACCCCCTTCAAACGCTGTCCTCCTCTGGTGGACAATGCGCCCAGGGTTACGCCCTGATAAATCTTTACATTCTCTCCAATTACCGTGGTCTCTCCCACAACGATGCCTGTTCCATGATCGATAAAGAAATATTTGCCGATCGTTGCGCCCGGATGAATATCGATTCCGGTATTGCTGTGGGCATGTTCCGACATAATTCGCGGAATCAGCGGAACCTCCAAAAGATACAGTTCGTGGGCAATACGGCTGATCGTAATAGCATAAAGCCCCGGATAGGAAAGAATGATTTCATTTGTATTAAATGCCGCCGGATCCCCGTCAAAAGTTGCCTGCACGTCCGTCTCCACATAGGCACGAATCTTTGGAAGTCTCTTAAAAAAAGCGAAGGATATATTCTGCGCTTCTTCATCCATCTGTTCCACCGTCTTATTTTCATTTTCAGGCTTTTGACGCAGCGCTATGGAAATCTGTTTCGTCAGATTATACATAACATCTTCCAGCAAAACAGCCAAACGGTTCTTAATATTGTAATATTTATAAACTTTCTCCCTGAAAAATCCCGGATAAATGATCTTCAATAATTTTTCCGTCATTTCTATAACAACTTCTTTATCCGGCTGATTAAATAATTCTACCTTATTGATAACCCGATCATCATTATAATCATCCAGTATTTTGCCAACAATGTCATCAATTTCATAATTCTTTTTATCGCCCATCACATTTCCTCATTTCTAATTAAGAGTATGTCTATATAGTAAACAGGCAAGTGCCGCAACACCTGCCTGCATTTATCATACAAACTTAATATGTTTTAATCGGATAATAACACCACGCCTGATATTTGTCAAGAATAACCATCTGATCGAACCGCACTTATTACTCCTGCCAGGTTACATTCCGGCATCCGTCCTCTCCATATACGTAATCATACACAGCCGCATATTCCTCATAGGTCGGAGGTATATCATACGCCAAAATCTCATATTTTGTACCGGATACGGATGCATACATACCCGTTTCATGCATTCCATTTTTCAGGAAAAACGCTTTGCGCCGCTTTCTCTGCTCTGTGTTCTCAGCCTGTTCTTTCAGGCTTTCAATCTCCAGATAAAATTTTTGATTCAGAAAACGTTCCTGCAAAAGCTTAATGGCAGCAGAACCGCATCCCTTTCCCCGCTGCCCTGCATCCATCGCAAAGTAATCCAGCAAGACCAGATCCCTGTATTTCATGGTAAATGCAAGACCTATGACCCTTTCTTCCTGCATAAACGCCAGAATATCTACGGCATCCGTTCCCAGCTTTCCTTTGATCAGTTCAAATGGTTTGCGCTCACACTCCGGAAAGGAACTTAGATATATTTCCTCCATCTCGTTCCAGAGCCTTTTATCATCTGTTTCCGTCATATTCAACAGCCTGATAACACCCATGTCTCACAAACACCTTTCCAAATCTTCTATCATCCTCTTTCTTACTCTACGTGAAAAAGAAATACGCTTTCTCATTCCTCAGCTTTATTCCGTTCTTTTATCATGTGTCCATGATCTCTTCCAGAATCTGATCCTGACGTTCCTGTATCATCAAAGCATTGCTGTAAAGCGTATACTTCTCGCTGCCGTATCTGCTGATAAACCGGCTGCTCATGGCGTCCTCCGTCAGGTCTGACAGTACAAGCAGCAGTTCCGTCCCATTCCCAAAGGCATCAAACAAAAATGATAGTGTCTGATCCAACTGTGATACGCACGCCTCTGCCTGAGCCTTCAGCTCGGACACCTGCTCTGCAAAATCTTCTTTCAGCAACAGCAACATTTGATCAAAAATTGCTTTGCCGGTCTGATTCTCTCCCGTGCCTGAACCTTCCTTGCCTTCCTTCCAATTCGTTTTTGCTTTCAGCAGTTGTTCAAAATGGAGAAAACCATGCAGCTTTCCTTTCCATGCCTCCTGCTGCGCCTTTGAGATCCGCCCTGCCGCTTTCTGACTCCGCAGTTGTTCTGTAAGTTCTCCGATCTCCTTTTGTACGCCCGCCAAAAGATCCTGCTCTCCCTTTGATTGCTTCTGAACCCTCAGCCAGTCTCTAAGCGCCAACAGGCTCTGCTCTTTTCTCATAACTTCCGCCAGTTCTTTTCTGATCGCCTCAGATAACATACCGGAAAGTGTGATCTTTTCATCAAAGGGGGCTTCTTTTGCACGCAGCAGGATGTCCTCAGACACATCTCCGTTTAGGATCTGCATGATCTGATAATCCGACTGGTATTTTTCAAACAGTTCATAATACACGGCAAATTCTTCCGCAATCTTGCGACTCTGCAAATACTGACCGCATAGCTGATCATCCACCTCTATCTGGTTTTTCTCGTATAACCTCAGCATAACAGACAGATCTTCCCATCCTCTGGCAGTAACAAACTGGTTACCATCTACTGTATGCTCCATGCTATAAAAATGTTCCGGATGCAGCTCCAGATACGTGCTGACAGCAGGATGTACATTCTGCTCTTTTGCATACTCCTTCCACGCCTTAAGATCCGGCTCTATGTCGATCCGTTTCAGCCGGTCCCAGGTAACCGGATCAAACTCTCTGGCAGAACTGTTATATTCCGGCGGATTCCCGGCGGTTACTACCAGCCAGCCATATGGAATCTGATGCATACCAAATACTTTATACTGCAAAAACTGCAGCATGACAGGCGCCAGAGTCTCCGACACACAGTTCATCTCATCCAGAAACAGTATCCCTTCTTTATAACCATTCTCTTCTATTTCCCGATAGACAGAGGCCACGATCTCGCTCATGGTATACTCTGTCATATGATAGGTCTTTCCCTGAAACTGCTTTTCTACAATGAAGGGAAGGCCCAGTGCGCTCTGCCTTGTATGATGGGTAATGGAATA
>CAZLZX010000036.1:0-17969 GCA_964564095.1 uncultured Eubacterium sp.
CGCTTGTTTCATGACGCATTGGTGCCTTTCGCAGAAAGGCGGACTATAAAAATGAGAGATATTCGAAATGAAGTGATTGCGCTGATGAAAGAAAAGTGTGCGTATCTTTTCCACGTTGATATTGATACGTTGGGAGAGGATACCAGACTGGCAGAGGATTTGCAGTGCAAGAGTGTAAATTACGTACAGTTAAGCACTTATTTAGAGGATGAATATGATGTGGAAGTGCCATATATGGCTTTTAAACGCAATAAGACCATAGGAGATATCGCAGAGTACATGGCAGATTTGCTTGAGTGCTGAAAAATAAAAATGATGGCGCAGGCCGGCCCCGGAAGGTATCGCGGGCCGGCAGCTTTCAATCGGAAGAAGAATAAGGAGGAGCAGTATGGAAAAGAGCTTAGGCGGAATGGAGAGACCGGAGGTATATGAAACAAAATTTGAGTTTCCTCTTCTGAAACTGGTTCGCGCAAAGGCAGAGGAGCTGGATATCAGTTATCATGACGCCCTGAATCTTGTAAAACCGGATTATGTAAGGTCAATCCGTTATGGAGACGTAGAATTTGAGGAATCACAGATTGCGGCGTTCAATCAGATAACGGAAGAAACACAGGCAAACTGGGAGAAGTTTATGGAGGGGAAAAAGTAAATGGCAATATCAGAAAAAGTTAAGACAAACTATATAGAGACAGAATTCCTCGTAGTAGGAGGCGGAGATGCCGGATGTTCTGCAGCGATCGAAGCCGCAGAAAACGGTGTGGATACAGTAATTCTGGAAAAAGCCAAAACAGAGCGCAGCGGACATTCCGGCATGGGTATGGATCATGTGATGGATTTCCCGAGAGAGGGCGTTACGAATCAGCAGTATGTAAAATTCTTTATGGGACGTCATGAGCTTCTGGGCGGTCCCGGCGCTTTGATGAACCCCAATGTAGGCTATATTCTGGGAGCAAAGTCCTGGTGGGCGCTGGACAAGATGGTCCGCTGGGGTTATCCGATGAAATGGGAGGATGATGAATTTCACTGGGTTCGTAATGGCTGGTTCGGTAAAAAGATCATGATCGGAGCTCATTGGCTGGATGTAAAGCCGGTTATGGCAAAGAAATGCCGGGAAACAGGAGTAAAAGTACTGGATCGAACGATGATGGTTGAACTCTTGACAGATCCGGATACGAAAAAGGTTTGTGGAGCTGTGGGACTGAATGTCAGAACCGGAGAAATCGTGATCATCAAGGCAAAAGCGGTTATGCTGGCTACCTGTAACCTTGCAAGAAATTATACGCCCGAGACGCCTCAGTTTTATAAATATAAAATGCGTTATCACGGACATCCAAGCTCCATTTCCGGAGATTCCTTCTATGCAGCATATAAAGTAGGGGCGGGTCTGGCAAATATGGATATTGCCACTTCCTGGAATTATCGTATTCGCGATGATATCACACTTCCTTTTGGCAGTATAGATCATGGAGACGGCATCCGGGGCCAGTGGATGAATGCCAAGGGCGAGCCGATTCCGTTTCCGACTGCAAAAATGTATGACGAGATTGAGAAGGCAGGGCTGGATCCGATCTATTGTACGATCGAGCATTTTGATGAGGATTATCAGAAACGTAATGAGATCTGTCTGGCAGATGAGCGGTTTATTTCCATGTATATGGCAGAACAGAGAGGATTTGATCCGCATACTCACAGATATGAATTAATGGAAAACCGCAGATTTGGTTTTTATGGTCTTTCCGGTATTTTTACAGATGAGAACTTTAAATCCGAAGTGGAAGGCTTATTTGTAGCAGGAGACGCGGCATTGGGGCTTGGCGGCTGCGGAAGCGCATGTATCAGCGGCATCATCGTTGGAAATCAGATGAAAGACTACTGCCGGAACTGGGCGGAAGATAAGCTGGATCAGGCACAGATCGATGAGATCATAGAGGAAACTATGGCGCCATTGTATCAGGATCCTGCGGACGGAACAGAGCCCATGGAACTGGAGTGCGCTGTACGCTATATCAATGACCATTACGTGGCAATGCATATGTCTGAGGGAAAATTGCGCGAAGGTCTTCGCAGACTGGATTCTCTGGAGCGGGAATTCCTTCCGAAGATGTGTGCAGAGACACCGCATGAATTGATGAGATGTGTGGAGGCGAAAAATATTTTACGATTATCCAGACTGCATTTGAAGGCCTGCGATGAACGAAAAGAAAGCAGGGGCAATTTTCTCCGCAATGATTATCCGCATCGAAACCCTGAAAACGATAATCATATTTCTATCTGCCGTATCAGAGACGGAAAAGATGTGATTGAGATGATGCGCGCACCGGAACTGAAACCGGAATATCTGGCAAATGATAATGTTCCGTTAGAGCAGATGGAAAGCTAGAGGAGGAAGAGGAATGCAAGCAGTAAGAATTGATTATAAGAAATGTATCGGTTGTAAAAAATGTTATGACTTGTGCCCGGAGGATGTCTTTATTGTCAATAAGAAAACCGGACTTCCGGAAGCAAAGCATGAGGGCGAATGCTGGTTTTGCGGAATTTGCTGGATGTATTGTCCGAAACGATGTGTGGATATCAAGCTTCCGGCGTCTTTGTGGTAGAAGGAGATGAATGTATGGACTTTGTGAAAAAAACCGGAAATTTGTTAAAAACAGGAAAAAGTGAATTTGCATTAAATCTGTGTGAACAGGGTATCGCAGAGGGTGGTTGCGCGGCAGATCTGCTGAATAATGAAGGCGTGGCTTATCTGCAAATGAAGCAATACGAAGCCGCTGAGCAGGCTCTGAAGAAGGCTCTGGAACAAAAGCCGGAAGATGAAGGGATTCTTAAGAATATCGGTCTGGTAAAACAGGGTATTCAGAATCAGGAACCGGATATACAGACAGCAGTAATTAAAGGAATCTGATTTTTGGAAACCTCAGATCAGAATCATTTGAATTATGAAAGGAAATGCGTATGAATAATTTTAGCGCTGATATTGTCGTGATTGCCGCCGGACCGGCCGGTCTGGCAGCTGCGATCTCTGCTGCTGAGAATGGACATGGTGTAGTTGTACTTGAAAAGACCAATACTACCGGGGGAACAGCTAATATGGGTATGGGTCCCCTGGGGGTTGAAACAAGGCAGCAGCGTGAAAAATTGGATGGGTTGACCAGGGAAAAGGCTTTTGAGGAATTTATGGATTATACCCATTGGAGGTCCAATGCACTTCTTGTAAAAAAATATATTGATAAATCGGCTGATACCATTGAGTGGCTGGAGGATATGGGGGTACAGTTTGTGGAACCTTCCCGTTTCTATGAAAGCTCCGAGGCGACCTGGCATTATGTTCAGCCGGAGGTAGGCAAGCCGGGACCAAGGGCCGCGGCGACTATGATGAAGCGGATGACAGAACGGGCGCAATCTCTGGGAATCGTAATTTTCCTGGAAACATGGGCGACAAAGATCCGCATGGAGGATGATCGGGTAACCGGAGTATATGCAGAAAATAAGAACGGGGATGAGCTGTTGTTTGAATGTAAGGCAGCAGTTATTGCAACCGGCGGATTTGCCAGCAATCATGAATGGATGAAGAAATATACCGGTTACACATTCGGAAAAGATATTTTCTCCTTTGAAGGAACGAATCTGACCGGAGATGGAATCCGCATGGCCTGGGAATGCGGCGCGGCATCTACGGATATGACGATGGAGCTTAATTATCGTATCCCGGAAAATCTGGGGCATTTTGCCATAGATGCCGTGATGCGGCAGCCGAATCTTATGGTAAATAAGCTGGGAGAGCGTTTTTACAATGAAGGGATGCTTGGAAACGGTACATATACGACGAATGCCATAGACCGGCAGCCGGATAAGCAGGGATTTATCATTATGGATGAGTCCATTAAAAAATATTATCGCAGACATGGACTGGATCTGATTTCCATCGTACATGGAGCGGATATTATGAAGCAGTTCGATGATGATGTAAAAGCGGCTCTGGAAGAAGGATATCCGCATTTTTGGGTAGCGGACAGTCTGGAAGATTTAGCTGCCCAGACCGGAATCGATCCGGAAGGACTTTTGGAGACTGTGGAACAGTACAACGAGGACTGTGAAGGCAGAGATACTTTATTTAATAAAAATTACCGTTATATGAAACCATTACGGGGACCGAAGTATTACTGCGCAAGATTTTGCGTGGCAGCCTATGGATCGCTGGGCGGTATTAAGATCAACCATAAGACCGAGGTTATCCGTCCGGATTATACACCGATCAGGGGACTGTATGCGGCGGGTACGGACGCCTGTGATATTTACGGGGACAGCTATGTCTTTAAGCTGCCGGGAAATACGATGGGATTTGCCCTGAATTCCGGACGGATGGCAGGAGAGAACGCCTGTGATTACATTGATGACATGGAAGAGTAAGAAAATACAACATGACACAGAAGGGCGGAAACATAAATGAGTATAATACAGCCTTTTTATGCAAAGGGACCGGGGAACACCGGTTATATAAAAAACATGGAGGCGCTGGCATTTCATGATCTGGAGGGTGGAATGATTATGCAGCCTCAGATCTATAAGACGCCGGACGGACATTACTATCTTTACGGGACAGATTTTGACAGCGTGGATATTCTTGAAATCACAGATATCTCGCATCCGCGGTTTGTGAAGAAGTTTAAAACAGTGCCGGAAGGTTACCCTACCACAGACAATCCCAAGATTCAGATTGCAGATGGACTGATGATCATTTCCATGTGCAGCGGAAGCGGACCGTCTTTCCGCATCTTCTCAGATATAGATGAAAATACGAAGTTTATGAACGGTATCTGCATTTACAGTATTGCTGAGGATCCTGAAAATCCACAGTTTTTAAGCTATTGGGACAATGGCGTACCCTTTGCCATGGGAGTGCACCGGTTTACTTATACAGGAGGAAATTATGTTCATACTTCCTCTGACGCGCCGGGATTTGAGGGCATGATATATCGTATTATTGATATTTCAGATCCGAAACACCCGAAGGAGGCGGGGCGCTGGTGGAAACCGGAACAGTTTGCCGACGGATATCCGGGAAGGACATATGATCCTCATGCGCTTCATTGCCCGGAATTTATGGATAAACCGTGGCTTCATTTTCCATATGTGATCGGAAACAGGGCGTATCTGAGTTACAGTGGCGCCGGACTGTATATACTGGACATTTCTGATGTGACCCGGCCCCAATGTATCGGGCATCTGGATATCTGCCCGCCTTTCGGAAGCGAACTGGCAGGCGCCAGGACCCATACGGCGCTGCCCTTTGTAAAACGGGGACTCTGCGTGGTGGATAATGAAGGCGAGCGGTATGTCTGGTTTGAAAAAAATGATCCCCGTCTCGACCGCGCCCAGGCCTTGAATAATATTCATATGATAGACATTCATGATCCGGCGCATCCGGTACTAATTGCAGAATTCCCATATCCGGAGGTGCCGGAAGGATTCCCCTATCGGAATTTTACAGAGGCATATCTGGAAAAAGCAGGACCCTTTGGTCCGCACAATCTGCATGAGCCTATGGAAAATAAGCCTCTGGAAAACAGGGATGACAGAGTGTACTGCGCTTATACAACAGCGGGGTTAAGAGTCTATGATATCAGTGATCCCTATTATATTAAAGAGATCGGATATTTTATTCCGCCTGCACCGACAGCCCCTCATCCAAGACCGGGCGGCGATATGGCCATCGCCGAGGATGTCATTGTGGACGACCGGGGAAATATTATCCTTTGTACGAATGCAGATGGAATTTATATATTGAGAATGAAAGAGTGACTGAAAGTCTGGGATCTCCGTTGAGGGGATCCCAGATCTGAACAGGGAGGAAAGTGTATGCAGCAATTATTTACACATACAGAACGCTGTAAAGCATGCTGCTATTGTGTGGAGGCATGTCCGAAAGATGCGATCCGACCGTCCGGGATGCTAAATCCGGATGGATATGAAGTGATAGCAATAGATGAAGAGAAGTGCGTGAAATGCGGCGCCTGCTATGTGGTTTGCCCGGATCTGGTATTTGAATTATATGATCCGGAAGAACAGACCGATACAAAAGGAGAGCATGAACAATGAAAGAATTATGGAAGGGAAATGAAGCGATGGCGGAAGCGGCGGTCAGAGCCGGATGTATGCTCTATGTAGGGTATCCGATCACGCCGCAGTCTGAGATCGTTGAATATATGTCAAAGCGCATGCCGCAGCTGGGCAGGGTGTTTATTCAATCCGAGAGCGAACTGATCAGTATTAATACCATATATGGAGCCAGCCTTACGGGATATCGGGCGATGACCAGTTCCTCGGGGGTGGGGATATCATTGATGCAGGAAGGCATTACAGCATGTTTTAACAAAGGCCTTTCCCCATTGATCATTAATGTGAACCGGTGCGGTTGCGGTATGGGCGGCGGTCCGGGATTTTCCGGCAGCCAGGATGATTATACCAGAGAAACTCATGGCGGAGGCAATGGGTATTACAGGAATCTTGTCTATATACCGGATTCCATACAAGAGGCTGTGGATATGATCTACGAAGCCTGGGACCATGCGGAGCAGTATCGGAATCCCGTGGTGCTTTATACGGAGGGACGACTGGGACAGATGATGGAGGCTGTGGAATTTCCACCTTTTAAGGAGAGCCCGCGGGCATCCTGGGGAATTGACGGCACGACAAAGCCAATGCCGGATTACTATCCGTTTTTGCCGGATTATGGGGTATATCCGGAGAGGATCGCTCTGATGCAGGAGAGAGAACAGCAGTGGGAAAACTATCTGACGGAGGATGCGGATATTATCGCAGTGGCAGTAGGATTGTGTTCACGGGTTTGCCGGGGAACGATCAACAGGCTGCGGAAGGAAGGCGTCCGGATCGGTATGCTGCGTCCTAAAACGGTATGGCCGTTTCCAATCAAAGGTTTTGAAGAACTTCCTGACACGGTACAAAAGATCGTTTGTGTGGAGAACAGCGACGGAGCTATGATGCTGGAGGACGTTCTGGTAGTTATGAAGAAGCTGGAACGTTTCCGAAATACACCTGCTTACAGCAGCACGCACAGTGGATTGATTACCGGAAAGGAATTGTATGAATTTTTGACAGGCGTGGCAAACGGTACGATAGAGGAGGTAAAATAGATGGCGCTATCATTGAAAACGCCTTCTCTGTATCAGGTTGGCAAATGGTGTCCGGGCTGTGGACACGGTATTTTTAACAGACTGGTACAGGAGGTATTGGAAGAAAAAGGGCTATTGGAAAATAATGTCTGCATTGTAGGAGTCGGGTGTTCATCCAATATTCATCAGGCGATCAGAGGCGGTAATAAAGTCGAATGTCATCACGGAAGAGCTACGTCTGCCGGAAACGGCATGAAGCGTTTGATGCCGGATACCTGTATCTGGACCTATCAGGGGGACGGCGACGCCTATGCCATTGGCATGGGAGAGACGATTCTGGCTGCCGCATCCGGATATCCGATCACTGTTTTCGTGGTAAATAACTGTAACTATGGAATGACGGGCGGACAGTCCGCGCCTACAACTCTTCATGGACAGAAAACGACTACAGCGCCTCTGGGCTACGCAGGAACGCCATTTAATGCGGTTCCCGTACTCTGTACCATGGAGCATGTATCATACGTGGCACGCGGAACTACGGCAAGTGCGCAGGAAATCCGCAAATTAAAAAAGTATATCAGTACAGCCATTGACAAACAGATGAATGAGGGAAAATATGCTTTTGTGGAGGTGCTGTGCCAATGCCCGACGAACTGGCATAAGACGCCGTTAGAGGCCTCACATTGGATTATGGAAACCGTGATCAAAGATTTCCCGTTGGGAGAGTTTAAAAAATAAGGAGGAGCATCTATGGAGATCATTTTTGCCGGTTTTGGAGGTCAGGGAGTTTTGACATCAGGACTGCTTCTGGCGAATATTGCCCTGAAAAATGAATATGAAGTTATGTGGAGCCCGGCATACGGCGGAGAGATGCGGGGAGGAAAAGCATACAGCCTTGTAAAATATGAGCGGGAACGCATCACAGAACCGATCGCGACAGAACTGGATATGCTGGCAGCTATGAATGGTCCGTCTCTGGATTTTTGCCGGGATTTAAAAAAAGGCGGGCTGCTTATTTTAAACAGTGATGTGATTACCGATAAGGATCCGATTCCGGATGGATTTCAGAAGATATGGCTGCCGGTAAATACCCTGGCATTGGAGTCCGGCAGTATGAAGGCGGCTAATATTGTATCTGTCGGTTTGGTTATCAGGCTGCTGAAGCTATGTGATTTAAAAACGGCAGAAAACGTTGTATGTGATTATTTTGAAAGTAAAGGAAAAGGCGCCTTTAATGAAGGCAATGCGGCGGCATTAAAGGCCGGATATAACTATGAAATAGAGAGAGCGCGTTTTTAGAGTCCCGGATTTACGGGATTACGGGTGCGTAAATTGAAAGGAGGAAGCCTGTAATGGATATGAAGAAACTAATGTGCCCTTCCAGCATGGTGGTCATCGGCGCAAGTGAAAAGCCCGGTATGACCGGCGGAGCTACAAAGACGGCTCTGCTTGGCTCCATACAGGATCGCGTATATTATTTGAATCCCGGACATGACATGATAAACGGACGGAAATGTTATCATGCACTGAAGGAATTGCCGGAAAAAGTAGACTGCATGGTTATCTGCACACCGGCGCGTTTTGTTGCCGCTTATCTGGAAGAAGGCGGTGCAATGGGAATCCCGGCAGCAGTAGTTTTTGCCAGCGGATTCAGTGAGGAACGGTCTGAGCAGGCACAGGCACTTGCACAGGAAGTCGAGGATATCTGTAAAAAATATGATATGGCGCTGTGTGGACCGAACTGTGTGGGGATATTTAACGGAGTAGATCAGATTTCTGTTTCGGCGGGCGATCCGTTGATGATTCCGATGCTGAACGGACAAAAACATCGGGGCATCGGTCTGGTGGCACAGAGTGGATATATTACCAGTGGATTTGCCAATCCGGATGTGGATCGGCTTGCGTATGTCGTGAGCGCAGGAAATTGTACGATGTGCAGTATAGAGGACTATATGTACTATTTTGCGGAAGATAATAATGTTACCTGTATTGCTGCATACATTGAGGGAGTCAAAAAGCCGGATCGTCTGGCAGAGGCATTGACATTGGCGGCAAGGAAACGTAAACCCGTCGTCGTATTAAAAGCGGGTATGACAGAAAAAGGAAGCTTTGCCGCTGCCAGCCATACGGGCAGCCTGGCAGGAAATTATCGGATCTATGAGAGCGTTTTCAGAAAATTTGGAGTGATTCTGGTTCAGAGCGTGCAGGAGTTTGTCTCCACGGCAAGGATGTTTGCCGTGCTGGACGGAAATCTGCCGAAGAGGCCGGGAATCGGAGCCGTCAATTTCTCCGGAGGGGAAAATACGCTCTGCGCAGATACCTGTTCCAGATATGATCTGGAGCTTCCGGAATATTCACTGAAAACAAGAGACTGTGTGCAATCTTTGGTGCCTTCCTATTCTACGGCTGTCAATCCGTTGGATGCCACGACCACAATGTTTTCAGAGACGGATAAAGTCCGCAGGCTGTTTGCGGCAATCAGTCAGGATGAGAATATAGGTCTTATTACTCTGGGAAATGATGTGGGAGTGCAGTCGGAACTGAAGGATATTACCTGCGTGGATATTATGAGCCAGATGGCGGCAGAGCATACACTGCTTCCGGCAGTTGTAATCCCTTCTTTTGAAAAGGAAAGGAATACACAGATCCGTACGTGCTTCGAACAGGCAGGTATCCCGGTGTTATCTACCGGCGACCTGGCATATCAGGCAATTCGCCACTTGATGGATTTCACATTTTTTGACAGGGAAGGAGCCTCCTTTGAGCTGGCATTGCATCAGAATATATGCCGCAAAAAAGAAACGCGCGCTCTGTCCGAAGGGGAATCAAAGAAACAGCTGGCGCCTTACGGAATACGGATTCCAAAGCAAAAGCTGGCCCGGGAGGCATCTGAAGTGGAAGCTTGCCTGGCAGACCTTTCCTTCCCGGTTGTTATGAAGGTAGAATCTCAGGATATTTTACATAAGACGGAGGCAGGAGGAGTAAAACTGGGGATTGGTTCAGTAAAAGAAGCCTGCCAGTGTTTTAATGAGATCATGAATAACTGCCGTGAGCATGCGCCGGAAGCTGATATTTCAGGGGTTATGATCCAGGAGATGGCGGCGGATGGCGTGGAAGTCATCATCGGAGTACAGAATGATCCCATGTTCGGACCGGTTATTCTGACAGGCCTGGGAGGCGTATTTGTAGAGATATTTAAAGATACGGTTCTCTATCCGTGTCCGGTATCGCATAAGGAAGCTGTTCGTATGCTGAGCTCTCTGAAAGGATATAAGCTTTTAGAGGGATATCGGGGCAGCAGACCGGCAGATATTGATGCATTGGCACAGTTGATCGTTCAGATTTCAGACTATGCCAGTGAGCACAGAGATACATTGGAAGAGATGGATCTGAATCCGGTACGAGTGTATGAGAATGGCAGGGGGACAATGGTTGTCGATGCCCTGATCGTAGAAAAGATAATGGAGTGATGAGATGACAGCAAATACAGTTATAAGACCCGTACATAACAGAAAGCAGGTTCCGCTTCTGATTATATGTTTTCTGGCAACGATATGTAATGGGTTTGTAGTGTATAAGTTTGTACCGATTATCAGTACGCTGATGACCTATTGGGGGGTCCAGGAGGGACAGATCGGCATTTTGCAGTCCGCAAACTCCTGGCTGGCTGTGGTGTTTCTCATACCGATTGCTTATTTCCAGAAGCGCGTGACACCGCGGATCAGCGGAGGAACAGCGTTAATCATGATGATCGCAGGTAATCTGTTGGGATTTTTGACTCCCAATTTTGCGCTTTTAATCGTGGCTCGTATCATGGAAGGGCTGGGGTCGATCATTATCAATACGCTGACACAGAACCTGGTATTTAATTCCTTCTCGGAGCGAAGAACCACAGCTACCGGAATTTTAAACTGTGGTCAGTATGTGGCGCAGGTACTCAATATTTTTCTTGCCAATATGCTGGTGCAGAATTTCGGATGGCGCGCCGTGTATTTTTATATGTTTCTTTTTGAGGTTGTATTCATTTTCGTATGGCTGATCTTTAACAACAATTCTGTAAAAATTACAGGACTGGAAGGTTATTCCACTGTGGAGCAAGACAGAAAAGAGCGTGAAAAGGAAACGACTGTTCCGGCAGACGGGAAGCATGCGGGTACGGAGAACGCCAAAGCCGCAAAATTGAATAAAAGGAGTGGTATGCGGGCAGTTCTTACCAATAAAAATCTGTGGCTTCTGACGATAAGTTCCGCATTATACGGCCCCTGCATCATCCAGTTTTCCAGTTATATTCCTACCTATCTGATGACCAGAGGAATGGAACTTACGACGGCAAATAATCTGTATAACATAGCTGTCGTCTGCGGTATTATATCTATGGTCTGCAGCGGTGTGATTTCAGACAAGCTGGGAACCAGAAGAAAGCTGGCGATTTTTGCAAATCTGGCTACCATGTTGATCTATTTCCTGTTTGTACATCTTCCGTTGGGATTTGTAATACCGTTTATGATTCTGTTCGGATTGATTCCGCGCATGATCAGTGTACTAACCTACTCATCCATAAAAACAGTAATTTCCAATGCGGATGATGTGCCGTTGGCGAATTCCGTGTTCACGACAGCAGCACAGCTTGCGGGAATCGTAGGAAACATTATTCTGGGATTCCTGATTCAATATATGGGGTACAATATAACGGTTTATGTACTGATGGGGATTCTGTTTGCCTGTGCATTGATGTGGGTGGCAAATATAAAGGTAAAATAAGCAGAAACGGGATAGCATAATGTAAAGGCAGAATAAGCAGAAACGGGATAGCGTAATGTAAAAGTTACTAAATAAAATACGGTAAGAAAAGAGAACAGCAGCTTCAACGATGAAAATCGTGAAACTGCTGTTCCTTTTATTAGAAAGGGCATGAAAAGTTATTATCAAATTACTGCAGATATACGCAGTTTGCGTTATCTTTTTTTGAATTTTCCGACTTTGGTCAGGCGCATAGGAAGCTTTGGAAGGCGGTTGGATGTCTGAATAATGGCATTTTCATCACAAATGTCTATGCATTTTCCGCACTTGATACATTCATAGTCATCGATCATGTGGATAAAACCGGATTTTCCTTCAATCGCATCTGTCGGACATACGTCCAGGCATTCCTCACACCCGGTACAGGTCCTGGGATCAATATATATATTCAGAAAGGCTTTGCAGGCTCCGCAGCGGCAGGTTTTTTTCTGGATATGGTCAGCATATTCGGAAGAAAAACAGCGAAGGCTTCCCAGAGAATAAAGCGGAGCGGTCTGTCCAAGCGAGCAGCAGGTGGAAAAAGTCATGGCGGTACCGATTTCCTGAATAAGATCAGGATACTCTTTTTTGCCTTTCCCTTCTGCAATTTCTCTGGTCATGGCATGGAGCTGAAACAGTCCTTCCCGACAGAAGGTGCATTTACCGCAGCTTTGTCTGCGCAGGTCCAAAAGCAATTTTTCAGCCTCCTGAATGATACAGCATGCTTCATAAAATATGGTAATGACGCCATTCCCAATGGGGGTATCCGGCTCTATTATCATGTCAAGCGCACTGATATCCATAAGCTGCGGACCGATCATAACGGCATATATGTCGGCGGTGTCAATCATTTCCTCTTTCAGGATGGAGGAAACGCATGTGCCGTAATGGATGCGGCGTAATTTTCCCGGAATCGGATCAGAGGATTTTCCATCGACAATTTTTACTGCCATGTAAGTTGCGGGTTCGTAGGTTTCGGTTAAAAGTTCCGAAAGGGCTGCCATGGTTTCGATATGATGGATAACACTGCAGGGATATTTTCGTACGTCGATCATACCTGTTTGAATTTTCACATCGAAGAGATCGGCAGTTTTTTGGAGATCGGCCGCATAGTCAGTTTCGCCTTCCGGGAGATACAGCCATTTTTCCCCTGCATTCACGGCCAGGGCAGCGATGGACATTCCGTCCAGGACTTTTTCTGGATTCTCTTTTAAAATGTTTAAGAGCGTATGATCTGAATCAGCATTATTTAATCCGCAGACCAGACAAGGAGAAGCTTTTATCAGCGTTTCCTTTTTCCGGGTAAGCTCCCATTTTTCCGAAACCGGAGTTTTATCTGTGCCAAATTCCAACAGGGAGGCGTCAGAGACAACGGAAAAGAGTTCTTTTTGTGTCATCCTTTTCGCTTTTTCATATCCTTGGTAATCAATCATGATTCATTGCCTCCTTCCGTATTCGAAAAATCATTCCACAGTCTTGGCTGCGAAATCTGCAGACGAAGATCACATTGCAGACATCGCGCGGCTTCCTCACAGATATCCTCGTCGCAGATGCCAAAATCCATGGCATGAAAATTGTCCTGCCTTTCTGTGACAGACGCGATGCGGCTGGGCTTTCTTGTTAAATATCCGAAGCGATCGATTTTACCAATGGAGGGTTCTGCTTTCTGTTTTGGAGCCAGAGTCTCTGAGATATCTCCGCTGCCGCCAAGATACCGATCGATTTCGCTGGCGGCTTCTCTTCCGGCCGCTACCGCCATGATGACGGATTTTGTACCGTAGACGACATCGCCTGCAGCAAAAATGCCTTCTGTTTTTGTCATGAGACTCTGCTCCTGTACCATAATATAATTGGCGGGAGTAAGAGATAAACCGCAGTCTTTTGAAATATCAGGTCTCTGCCCGGTTGCAAAAATGACAGTATCAGCATCTATGTGGTGTTCAGAATGTTCCTCTTTTTCTATGACAGCTTTTTGATTTTCGTCAAAGGTAAAGGAGGTTACTTTCATAAAATCCACACCGGTCACTGCTGCCGTTCCGGTAATGCGTTCAAAGGTTCGGGCCGGATGGATGCAAATACCCTCTTCCTGCGCCTGTTCGATTTCTTCTTTATCCGCCGGCATGGCATCCTTTGCTTCCAAACATGCCAGATGAACTTCCCGGGCGCCAAGACGTTTGGCGCTTCGCGCACAATCAAAAGCCACATTACCGCCTCCCAGAACGATTACTTTATTTCCGATGCCGGTGTCGTTTCCCAGACTGCAGTTGCGCAGAAAATCGATATTCAGCAGGACGCCCGGGAGATCATTCCCCTCGATGGGGAGACGTACTCCTCTGTGTGCGCCGATTGCCATCAATACAGCATCGTATTCCTTTAGCAGTTCCGCAGGCTTGCTGACAAAGCAGTTTGTTTCCAGGGTGATTCCCTGATCAATGATAAGCCGGAGTTCCGCCTGTACGATATCTCTTGGCATGCGGTAAGCGGGAATTCCATATTGTATCATGCCTCCGCATTGGGGAAGGGCTTCCTTCAGGGTTACGGCGTGTCCCTGTTTTCGCAAATAATAGGCGGCGGTCAGACCGGCGGGGCCGCCTCCGACAACACAGATTCTTTTGCCGGTGGGGGCAAGCTGTTTTCCCTTTCCTTTCCAGTATTTTCCTGTGTCGCGGCTTGCCGCATAGCGTTTCAGATCCCGGATAGACACAGGTTCATTTAATTCTTTCCTGCGGCATTGCAATTCACAGGCGTGATTGCAGATATGCCCGAGAATGTGAGGAATAGGGAGCTTTTCACGGATCACTGCGGCGGCAGCGTCAAAATCTGCCTGCTTTATATAGCGGAGATAGCGGGGAACATCCGTATGTGCCGGACAGGCTGTGCGGCATGGAACAAGACGTTCCTCTTTGCCCTGTCCCGCAGACGCCTGTTGGATCACATCGCGGATAGAGCCGGTGGGGCAGACCTCTGCGCAGGCAGTGCAGAAACGACAGTTTTCATCCTTCAATAATTTACCGTGAAGTGTTTCCACGTAGACATCCAGATTATCATGTTTTTGATAATGCAGTATACCTACTCCGCGCAGATCTCTGCAGGCGCGGACACATCGTCCGCATAAAACACAGCGGTTCATATCATGAACGAGCAGAGGATTTTCAATCATTTTTGCAGCCTTACTGCGGGCACGCATACGGGCAGCATTAGCTCCCACATATTGAATGACTGTTTGAAGCTCACAGTTTCCGTATTTTGGACAAGTGGAGCAGTCCTCTGGATGTGCTGCCATCAGCAGTTCCAGGGCAAGTGTACGTAGTTTTGTAATTTTTTGTGATTTCGTATGTATTACCATACCGTTTTCAGCACGTAATGTGCAGGAGGGCACGACGTCTTTCTGACCTTCCACCTCCACAATACACATGCGGCAGGAACCATTTTCCGGCAGATCCGGATGATAGCAAAGATGTGGAATGTAGATTCCGGCCTGAAGGGCACATTCTAAAATATTTTGGTTGTCAGGGACCTTGAGAGGAATCCCATCTATAATAATATCTGCCATTTTCCATTTCCTTTCCCAGGGTAATATATTTTCTAAGAAAAGCATAGCATAGGAAAATTTGTATGGGAAACAACAAGATTGGGAAAAAGGAGACAACAGAAAAGTTGTAAATAGAAAGCGGACGTATTTGGCATTACAGAATTATTCATCCGCTGATTTTAGCTGCTTCCGAAACTCTGACGGCGACACGCCGCACTGCTTCTTAAATAGTCTGCTGAAGTACAGCGGGTTATCATAACCAATAATATCCGCAATCTCAGTAACATTATAGTCTGTGGATTCCAGCAGATTTTGTGCATTGGAAATGCGCAGCGAAAGGACATACTGAGCAGGCGTCAATCCGGTATAATCCTTAAAATTTCGGATAAACCAGCTCACGCTCATTCCATGATTGCCGGCATAGTTTTCGATGCTGACAGAATGATTGTAATTTTTATGAAAGTAAGTAACAGCTTTATCCATTTCATCCGTCAGGAAGGTATTTTTGCTTCTTGGCTTCTTTTCCTGCAGCCGGCTGATCATGACAAAAAGCAGTCTCAGGTAATGGACCAGAACTTCTTCATAGTGAGGCTTGCACAGCTTTAGTTCCTGAATCATCTGTAAATAGATCCTTTTATAATCCAGAAATGTTCCGGTGTGAATGACATGTTCCTGTTCTGGTATCCCATATTTTCTCAATATATTTTTGACATCATTGCCGGTAAAATGTACCCAGTATACTTCTGTGTGGTCAATGCCATAATAGTAATAACGCTGTTCTTCCTTTGGCCGGTAGAGAACCATATTGCCGGCCGTCACGATTTCTTCCCTGCCATGAAAATAGAAATGTGCCTTGCCGGAGGCAACATAAAGAAGCTGATAATCCAGCCGTCCTCTCGGACGGTGGGTGGGAAGTTTAGGTTTCGTAAACAAGTGATAGGTTCCTGCACTGCTCACAAACAGAGGATGTTTTTTGTCTTTAAAATCGAGTCGGCTGTTGTGCCAGTATGCGCTGTCAGTATACATAAAACGATCCTCCTTATAGAAAAATGTGCCGGTTATAATACACAGGAAATACATAGGAAAAGAAGTGATTCACTGTTATTGTGTATATGGATCTGTAAATTTATTCAAATAAATTGTATCATTTTGTGCATGTTTTGTCCATTGCAGTCCATGTGAAAAAAATTAAAAAAGCCTTATTATGAAACAGAACACAAGGGATGTTTAAAAAACAAAATGTGTAGATATACTAGTTAAAAATAATGTATGACGGAGGAGTAACTATGATGATACCTCGTTATTATGAGGATCTGCATATGCTGCATGAGAATACGATGCCGGACCGGTCCTATTATATACCGGCTGCGGTCAGAATGGATTGTCTTGTTGAACAGAGAGAAAGATCTGACCGTATTCAGATGTTAAACGGAAACTGGAAATTCAAATATCATGCCAGCATATATGATCTGAAAGAACCGTTCTATGAAGCGGAATTTGTTACGGACGGATTTGATACGGTTCCCGTTCCCGGAGTATGGCAAAATTATGGTTATGATAACCATCAGTACACGAATTTCCGATATCCGTTTCCAGTGGATCCGCCATATGTACCACAGGACAATCCATGCGGAGCATATGTGCATCAATTTTCTTATCAGAAAGACCAGAAAGCGCCGAAAGCATTTCTTGAATTTGAAGGAGTGGATTCCTGTTTTTATGTATGGCTGAATGGGGAATATGTGGGATACAGCCAGGTGTCTCACGCCCTCAGTGAATTTGATGTAACGCCATATATCAGGGAGGGAGAAAATACCCTTGCCGTTCTTGTATTAAAATGGTGCGACGGAAGTTATCTGGAGGATCAGGATAAGTTCCGTATGAGTGGAATTTTCAGAGATGTATATCTTATGAAAAGACCGCAGCAATGTATTTACGACTATTTCATTAATACTAATATCGAAGAGGATAAAGCGCGAATAAGCATTTGCACAAAATATCTTGATCAGACGATTCCGGTTAAGGCGGCTGTGTATGATGCAGAAGGAGAGAAGGTAACAGAATTTGTTTATCAGGGCGACACAGAATTTACGATTGCGGAGCCGCATTTGTGGAACAGTGAACAGCCGTATTTGTACACCCTGGTTTTGGAAACGGAAGAAGAAGTGATCACAGAACATATTGGCATCCGTGAGATTCATGTGGAAGGAAATGTAGTCTGCATAAACGGCGCGCCAATCAAATTCCGAGGTGTGAACAGACATGATTCTGATCCGGTAACCGGTTTCGTTATCAGTGTGGATCAGATGAAAAAAGATCTGGAACTTATGAAACAGCACAACTTTAATGCGATTCGTACCAGTCACTATCCGAATCAGCCTATGTTTTATCAGATGTGCGATCAATATGGATTTTTCGTAATTGATGAAGCTGATAATGAAAGCCATGGACCATGGATGCTGTGTTATTCCAATGATACCAATGAGGAGCGTGCCAGCAGATGGAATGAGCTGATCTCCGATAATCCC
>CAZLZX010000037.1:0-17876 GCA_964564095.1 uncultured Eubacterium sp.
GATTGGATTCCCGATTCATGACCAGAATTTGCTGATGTTTCAGCATAGTTGGAGTGAGTATATTGTATTGGGCTAAAGGATTATCCCGATGCATTACTACTTTAAAGGGATCCCGATACAGACTCTTCCATTGGATATTGCTGTTTGGAGAAAACATATCCTGTCGTCCAAATGCAATATCCAATGTGTTTTTTTCCAGCATTCTGGAAATTGTAATGGAATTATATTGCATATAGTACACTTCAATAGAAGGGTATTTTGTATAAAAATTGGTCATCTCCGGAAGAAAAATCTCTATAAATTCCGGAAAAACAAAGCCCACCTGAAGTTCTCCCACTTCTCCGGGTTTTGAGGAATGGATGCGGGATATCGCATTGTTTGCTATGGTAGTCATTTTGTACGCATCCGAAAGAAATGCTTTCCCTTCCTGCGTTAGAGAAAGTTTATTTTTGTTTCGGCGAAACAGTTTTGTGGAAAGCTCTCTTTCCAGCATAGCAATGTTGTGGCTTACGGCGGAAGGCACCATATCCAAATGCTTTGACGCTTCCGTGAAGTTTAAATATTGTGCTGCGGTAATAAAAACCTCTAATTGATGTGTATCCATGCCAATCTCCTCATAATAATACTAAATCTATATTAAGTCCTAAGTATTTTTACGTCAATAGATAAAATTTACTATTATATTATGGAAATTTTGTAAGATTAAAAAGAAAAAAGTTAAATAAAACAAAAAAATAACAAAGAACAAAATATGGTTCAAGGAGAATACTTAATAATGAATATTTTTGATAAAAGTAAACCCGGTCAGGGACATTCTGCAAATGTAAAAAAAGATCTATCCGGTTGTCTTATCTGTGGAAAGCCATTGATTTATTCTGATAAGTCCATAAGCAGAAAATGCGATATTTGTGGAAAAGAATTTATATCGAATTGTGAGTGCCAGGCCGGGCATTACATTTGTGATACATGTCATAAATCAGATTTGGATGATTTACTTCCGAAACGGTTACTCAGAATGGAAGAAAAGGATCCGCAAAAGCTCCTGAATACAGTTATGAAATTGCCCTTTGTACATATGCATGGCCCTGAACATCATATATTAGTATCTTGTGTGCTGCTTACGGCATATAAAAATAATGGGGGATATATTAATCTGGAAGAAAAGCTGATTGAAGCTGTGGACAGAGCCAGACAGGTTCCCGGGGGAATTTGCGGATATTGGGGTGCATGCGGCGCAGCAATTGGTGCGGGAATATATGCGAGCGTGTTGACCGGTTCAAATCCATTGCATGAAACGCTATGGTCACTTCCGCAGCGTCTTGTTTCCTATTGTCTGGAAAAAAACGCCATGATCGGCGGTCCCAGATGTTGTAAAAGAACCAGCAGAACGGCGATTGAAACGGCGGTATTTTACACCGCAGAATGGTTTGGTATTACTATGCCGCAAACAAAACCAATATGCACATATATGGAATACAATAGCGAATGCATATTAACAAAATGCCCGTTTTTTCCTGCAGAGAGGAGTTGTTAAAAATGAATTTTGTTTTGGATGGTCAAGCTGTTGATTCCATTGAATTAAAGTGTATGATTGTAAGCCGTGGTATAAAAATAGACAGAACTGTCTATCAGAAATGTGGTAAAGAGTATCGTATTTATCCAAACGCTCTTACATGTAACTGTTTTCAGCTCCCGGATGACACGATAGTTATGGCAACTGATCTGGGGTTCCACCTGAGTACATTGTCATCCATGTTTTCATGGGATAATCTCAAACTTTTGAAATATATGAGCGATATGAAAACGGATTTTAGATTATCTTTATTGGATAATCTTCCGATGCTTTATTATAAAGGAAAAGAGGTTACACCCGTGAAGCTAATGCCGGGGACTCATTTTTATGAGCAGAAAACCTCATCAGGTATGCCCTATGCAGGTAATGCAGTATTGCAGGGATGTGATTGGGTTGCTTTCCAGTGCCTATGGCCCTGTGAATACGCCAGTGCAGGAAAACCCTGCCAGTATTGCTTCTCAGGAGGACAATTTGAGGCTCTTGCAAAGCGTGGTAAATCGATGCCTTTTATTCCTGCGCCATCGGATGTAGCAGAAGTAATAAATTACGCTGTAGCAAATGACGGCGTAAACAGCGTGCAGATAACCGGTGGATCAACCTTCAAATCTGAAGTGGAGGAAAAGCATATCATATCCTATATGCATGCCATAAATGAACAAGTTGGAAGAGATAATCTCAAGGGAGAGATTCTGCTTTATATCACGCCGCCGGATCGTCATAATGTCATTGACAGATATTTTGAGCTCGGTGCAAGCAGGATAGCCTGCTCTCTTGAAGTCTGGGACGATAGCCTGGGCAAAATGATTACGCCGGGGAAACGTGAATTTACTACGAAGCAGAGACATCTTGAGGCGCTTACCTATATAGCAGAAAAATACGGACCGGGTAAGTCATTTTCCAATTTCATTATCGGACTTGAGCCGGTGGAATCTCTCGCAGAAGGCGCAATATATCTGGCAGAACGCGGTATCATTCCCAGCGCATCTGTCTGGATGCCTTTTGGAAAGCCCGTGAATGGTTCCATGAAACCTCCCGAGCTTGATTATTATCGGAAAGTAAAGGAAATATTTGCTGATTTATATATGAAATATGACCTTGAACCTGCTGGCTGCTGTGGTCTGAATGTTTGTATTGAAAAAGATATCTGGCGCTTTGCCCAGGGTAAGAAAAAGCTTGATTTTAACAGGAAAAAATTGACAAACTAAAAAAACCATGTTAGGGTTAAATAACGATAGAAAACAAAATAAAACATAGCATGAAATAGGAAAATATATTAATGAACATTTATGACAAGCAATACATAGCAGGAAAATGGGTACGGGGACATGGCAATGTTGAACTGAAGGATCTGAATCCATTGACGGGCGAAGTGCTCTATACATATCAGAGTGCAGGACCGGAGGATGTGGACGCCGCATATAAAGCGGCAGAAAAAGCACAAAAAGAGTGGGAAAAATTTCTGCCTTTTCAGAAACAGGAAGTTTTGGAAAAGGCAATCCGGAACATGGTTTCAATGCGGGAGGAAATCGATACGGTTTTATGTGAAGAGGGTGGTTTTATCGCACCGAAGCGTGCATTTGAGTATGATACCTGTATCGCATTTTTGAAAACCTGTATGAAATTTCCTGAAATGATGACAGGTAAGACGATGCCATCCAACATACCAGGTAAAGAAAATTATGTTTATCGGGTGCCAAAGGGAGTTATCTGCGTTATCGCTCCCTGGAACGTACCGCTGATTCTTGCTATGCGTTCCGTCGTACCGGCTCTGGCGGCGGGAAATGCAGTTGTATTAAAACCGGCCTCTGACACGCCAGCGACCGCATTGTTGATTGCAAAGATTTTTGAAAATACGGGAATTCCGGATGGTTTGCTCAATGTATTGACAGGCGCCGGATCTCAGATCGGGGATGCTATCGTTATGCATCCGGTGCCAAGACTTATTTCTTTTACGGGTTCTACTCCGGTGGGAAGGCATATTGGAAAAGTGGCGGGAGAGATGTTAAAAGAAGTATCTCTGGAGCTTGGCGGAAATAATGCGATGCTGGTTCTTAAGGATGCCGATATCGAGGCAGCGGCAAGCTCTGCAGTATTTGGTTCCTTCTTCAATCAGGGTCAGGTCTGTATGGCGCTAAACCGTATCATAGCAGAAGATGAGGTATATGATGATTTTGTCTCTTCTTTTGTAAAAAAGGTAAAGGAATTGAAGGTCGGCGACCCAAAGAATCCGGATGTATTTATCGGACCGATCATTAACAGCAGTCAGCGGGATATGGTACAGCATCTGGTAGATGAAAGTATCAGGGCGGGCGCTCATGTGGCATTGGAAGGAAAGACAGATGGAAATCTTATGTCGCCATGGGTGCTGACAGAGGTAACCAATGATATGGCGACAGCTTGTAATGAAGTGTTTGGCCCGGTCATCAGTATTATTCGTGCGAAAGATGAAGCAGATGCTATCGCTATTGCCAATGACACTGAGTATGGTTTAAGCGGCAGTGTGTTTGCAAAAGATCTGTATCATGGAATACTGGTTGGGAAGCAGATGGACACCGGAATGGTGCATGTCAATGATCAGAGTATCAATGATGAACCTCATGTGATGTTCGGCGGAGTAAAGGCTTCGGGAATCGGCAGGTTTAATGATGAGTGGGTATTGGAGAAGTTTACGACAGACCGTTGGATCAGCGTGCAGGCGGAGCGGCGGTTTGAATAAAATAGTTTGTGTGTGGAAATAGAAAAAGGGGCATGCTGACTTCAGCAAGAATATTTTAACAGCAGGATATAATAGTAGAAATGAAAACACAGGAAGAACTTAAAAAGCAATTACATCAAATTGACCGAAAGGGATATAAAGCATACAAGGTGCTGGAAGGGGATTACGACTTTGGCGCATACCGTCTCTGTATTGATCATGTACAGGGAGATCCCTTTGCGACGCCCTCCAGAGTAAGGATCGTCTGGAAAAATCAGCGGAATATTTTGCCGGAATATTTTGAAGGAAAACATAGAAAGACCGCAGTGGAGGATTATCTGCTTCGCCGCCTTCACAAAAATCTCCGTGCCGCTGCAGGCAGAGAGCGGAAAGGTTCCGGAAAAAGCGGGCTGGTCACTGCCTGCCGGACCGGGCAGGAGATTTTAGAGAGAACGGCTATGCGCATTTCCAAAGAGGTTATTGAGGCGAGAATCGAGGTGGGATTTCCAGCCTATGGCCGAACCATCGCAGCAGGAGAGTTGGAAAAGATTCTGTTCGACCTGCTTGTGGATGTGGCAGGAAAGACATTTCGGATGCAGAAGCAGATGCAGCAGGAGCTGGACGAGACGGTTGCCCTGGCTGATGATCAGCAGTATATCAGAGAGGAGCTGACACGTCAGGGACTGGTGGCTTTCGTAGCGGATGGTGCGATCCTGCCGAGAGAAAGCGGCATTTCACAGAAACCCATGCGGCAGGCAGTGGCTTTTCAAAGTCCGGAAAGTCTGGCTGTCACGATGGAGCTTCCCCACAAGGGTGCGCTGCGGGGCATGGGAATACGAAAAGGGATCACGATTATCGTTGGCGGAGGATTTCATGGAAAATCGACGCTGTTAAAGGCGTTGGAAAGAGGCGTATATAATCATATTTCAGGAGATGGCCGTGAGTATGTCATTGCAGATGACAGTGCCTTTAAGCTTCGTGCAGAGGAAGGGCGGTGCATTCACGATGTGAATATCTCCATGTTTATCAATCATCTGCCAACAAGAGCCGATACGACGCATTTTTCTACGGAAAATGCCAGTGGAAGCACGTCTCAGGCGGCAAATACGGTGGAGGCGCTTTCTGTTGGCAGCAGGGTATTGCTTATTGATGAGGATACTTCCGCAACAAACTTTATGATAAGGGACGGACGAATGGCTCAGCTGGTATCTGACGAAAAGGAGCCAATCACACCTTTTGTACGCAAGATCCGCAGTCTGTATCAGGAGTTGGAGGTGTCTACTGTCTTAGTAGCGGGAAGCTCCGGGGATTATCTGTCAGTGGCAGATACTGTTTTGCAGATGGATTGCTATGAGACAAGGGACGTGACGGAACAGGCCAAAGCGATAGCAGGAGATTTGATCGAGGAATCCGCAGAGAAGAAGAAATGGGTTCAAAAGCCTGTAAATAAGAGAAGAGTCGAAAAAGTCCGGGTGCATGGATGGGATTCTTTGAGTCTTGATAAAAATGAAATAGATCTGCGGTATCTGGAACAGATCGTAGATGAAAGTCAAACGGCAGCATTGGGCTATATTTTGCAATATGTGCTGGAACGCATGGCGAATGGGAAGAAAACCGCGGAAGCGCTTGCAAAAGAAGCGGCGGATAAGATAGCGACAGATGGTCTGCTCTCCATGGTTCCGAAAAATTATGGAGCGGGAGCGGCAGCAGCAGTGCGGAAACAGGAAATATTGGCATGTTTATCGCGGTATCGGCAGTTATAATCCTATCCCGAATGAAAGCATATTTCATAGAGGTATATTCAGAGCAGGAAAATAAGAAAGATAGATGCTGGAGAAATCCGGCATCTATTTTTTATAAAAATATTTTCCGATAAGAGATCATGTCCGGCTGTTTTGGCATGCGGAAATCCTACGAGTGTCCCACTTAGCTGAAAGTGAATGATACGCCCCGCTGGAAATGGATATTGAAATCTTAGCTAATTCTTAACCAGAAAGCATGGTATAATAAAACGATATCTGGAGGTCTTTTATGAAAGGTGTACATCATAATCTTTGGAATGTATTTTTGACAGGATTCATATTGGCTTCGTTTTTGGGGGTAAGCTTACTTATTCAGAAGGTATTTGCGACACAGTCTTTAATACCGGCAGTGTTTACTCTTGCCGTTTTTTTGGTATCTATGGGCACGGAGGGATATATTTATGGAATTGCAGCATCTTTAATCAGCGTTTTGGCGATTAATTATGCGTTTATGTTTCCCTATCTGAAATTCAATTTTACGATTCCTGAAAATCTTGTTTCCGCCATCATTATGTTTGTCATTACAATTATGACAAGTGCATTAACTACAAAAGTAAAACAAACAGAAAAAATGAAGGCGGAAAGTGAAAAGGAAAAAATGAGAGCAAATCTGCTCCGTGCGATTTCTCACGATCTGCGCACTCCTCTTACTACGATATATGGTTCCAGTTCAACGATTATAGAAGGTCATGATAATATTTCTACCGAAAAGAAAATACAGCTGGTAAAAAGTATAAAAGAAGATTCGGAATGGCTGATCAGAATGGTAGAAAATCTGTTGTCTGTTACCCGTATAGATGGCGCAGGCGTGAAATTGATAAAAACTCCTGTTGTATTAGAAGAGCTGATTGATACGGTACTTGTCAGATTCCGAAAGCGCTATCCGGATCAGGAAGTAAAAGTGGAAATACCGGATGAATTTGTCAGTATTCCTATGGATGCGGTTCTGATAGAACAGGTAATTGTGAATCTATTGGAAAATGCTGTTCAACATGCATGCGGAATGTCGGAATTACGTTTAAGAGTTTCACATAATAATAAAAGTGCGGTATTTGAAATTTTGGACGATGGCTGTGGAATACCGAAGGATATGCTGCCGGAAATTTTTACGGGCTATTTTGAAAAGAAAGATGTTCCTGTTGATAATCAGAAAAGAAGTATGGGGATAGGACTTTCCGTATGTGCATCAATCATTAAAGCTCATGGCGGAGAAATACATGCGGAAAACAGAGCATCCGGCGGAAGTATTTTTCGATTTTCCCTGAATATGGAGGATGACGAAAATGAGTAACAAGTATAAGATTCTCGTTATAGAAGATGAAGCAAATATACGCAGTTTTGTAAAGACGATCTTAGAAGCGAATGGATATCAGGTCATAACTGCCGGTAACGGACAGGAAGGAAAGTTAATGTTGTTTTCGCATTGCCCGGATGTGGTATTTTTAGATTTGGGTTTACCGGATATCGATGGAATCGATTTTATTAAAGAAGTCCGGGTAAAGTCGCTGATTCCTATCATTGTACTATCTGCCCGGTCTGATGAGGGGGATAAGGTTGCAGCATTGGACCTGGGGGCGAATGATTATATAACCAAACCCTTTGGTACGGCAGAGCTTTTGGCAAGAGTGCGCGCGGTATTGAGAAACAGCCGTCAGAATCAGGGGACGGGAGCTATGTTGGGAATGCGTTTTTCCCTTGGGGGTCTGGAGATCGATTATGAGCAGCGCAGAATTTATATTAATGAGCAGGAAATAAAGCTGACCCAGACGGAGTATAATATTGTTGCGTTGTTATCTGAGCATTCAGGAAGAGTGCTGACATATAATGAGATCATACGAAAGGTTTGGGGATGGTCAGATTCCGGAAGTGTGAAAAAGCTTCAGGTAAATATGGCAAATATCAGAAAAAAACTGGGAGAAAAACCGGGAGAAAACCGTTATATATTTAATGAGCTGGGAATCGGTTACCGTATGGGATGACCCGGCGGAAGCCTAAAGGACAGCAGCAATACAATAAAATATGTATAAGCCAAAGCATATAGAAATCTTTGCCGTATCTTAGCCAAAGCAAAGCTCTCTTAACCATTTCTTTGCCGGACCGATGATATAATTTAAACAGGTCAAAAAAAGAAAGCGAGGACAAAGGAATGAATGGATTATCAGAAAAGAAAGCATCGGCTGGAGCAATTGCGCTTACATTATTTGCATCTCTCATATTCCCGATTCTTATGGGACTTGTTTGCGGATTAAACTAGAGGGAGGTTAAGGGCATGGATTTTTTAGCTGTTCTTATAACATTTATTGTAGTGGTGGTTGCGATGCTTGTCATCATTAAGCTGCCGGAGAGACAAAAGAAGAAATAACATCTACTCAAAAATGCCTCTGCAAGTAAACTTGCAGAGGCATCAGCTTTTTCTATTGCATGACCTGTATTTTAGCCAAAGTATCTCTTTAACAGACCCTCAAATGCTTTTCCGTGACGAGCCTCGTCTCTAGCCATCTCATGAACTGTATCATGGATTGCGTCAAGGTTTGCAGCTTTTGCACGTTTAGCAAGATCAAATTTACCCTCTGTTGCGCCGTGCTCAGCAGCTACACGCATTTCAAGGTTTTTCTTTGTGCTGTCTGTGATAACTTCGCCAAGTAATTCAGCGAATTTAGCAGCATGCTCTGCCTCTTCGTAAGCAGCTTTTTCCCAGTATAAACCGATTTCCGGATAACCTTCTCTATGAGCAACGCGTGCCATAGCCAGGTACATACCTACTTCTGAGCATTCGCCTTCAAAGTTTGCTCTTAAATCAGCAAGGATATCCTCGCTTACGCCCTGAGCTACACCTACAACGTGCTCAGCAGCCCATACTTTCTCGCCTTCCTGAACTTTGAATTTCTCTGCTGGTGCTTTACAAATTGGACATACTGCCGGAGCTGCCTCTGCTTCACATACATAACCACATACTGTACATACAAATGTTTTCATATCTTTCATTTCCTTTCTTAAAATAGAATATACTTATATAATTGTCCATAAAAACAGTTTTGTCAACTGGTTTTATTCATGCAATCAGGACAAATGCCATGAAAATAAATAACATGTCCTTCAATGGTTCCGCAAAATTGCTTTGCGGCAATTTCATTAATGTGTTGAATACTTTCCATTTTTAAATCGATGATCTGACCACAGTTGCGACAGATAAAATGATTGTGCGGTGTGGTATTGCCATCAAAATGGTCAGGACCAATGCCGGTGGAAATTTTGTTGATCTCGCCTATCTCGGATAAAAGTGAAAGGTTACGATAAACAGTTCCCAAACTTAAGGTTGGCATTTCTTTACGTAAATTAGTATATATCATCTCGGCAGTAGGATGATCCGTTCTGCCCAGAAGAAAATTTTTAATTGATTCACGTTGTCTGCTGTGTTTCATCTCTTTTCTCCAAAACAATAATGATAATTGTTACTGTTATTATAGCATGGTTTATCTGAATGTCAAGTAAAAAAGTACATATTTTTTGCAAATAAAACATAAATTGAAAAAAACTGTGTTTGGAGGAAGTATGTCCAGTTATAGACGTTTTATTACCTATTTATTTTGGTATGAAAATAATCACAAAAAAACGAACTGCGGATTTGCAAAAGTAGAGCAGCGGCAAAATGCAGGAAAGATGGAGCTTCATATAAAAAACTGTCCGGGAAGGAAAGATAATATTAATGTATATTTTTTTACAAAAGAAAAAACAAGGCTGCCTATGATCCTGCTGGGTACGGCAGTATTAAAAAAAGGTACGGCAGATGCACTATTTAAATTTGATTGCAATCTGGTGGGAAACAGCTCGTATTCCATGGAGCAGATACGGGGAATTGTGATTCCATTGGAGGAAGGCTTGTTGGTTGCAAGTCTTTGGGATGACGAAATGTATGATTGGAGCCAGTTGACAGAAAAAATGGATCTTAATGATAATATGAAAGAACCGATTCCGGAAGCAAATGCTCATTCTGTTGGTCAGGACGTGGATTTTGATGAAGGGCAGCAGAACATAGAATCAGGCGAAGAAAAAGCAAATCAGAAAATAAAGAGGGAACAGGCAGGGGGAGAACAGATAGAAGGAGAGCAGACAGAAGGGAAACAGGCAGGAGGAGAACGGATAGAAGGAGAGCAGACAAAAGGGAAACAGGCAGAGAGAGAACAGATAAAAGAAGAGCAGACAGAAGGGAAACAGGCAGAGGGAGAACGGATAGAAGGGGAGCAGACAGAAGGGAAACAGGCAGAGAGAGAACAGATAAAAGGAGAGCAGATAGAGGGGAAACTGACGGAAAAGCAACAGGCAGAGGGAGAACAGACGAATAGAGAAGAAAATTTAAAAATTCAGTCTATTCCCGTATTGGAGCAGACCGCAGATCAGATTTGTACATGGTGGAAACAGGTTGAGGGTATGTATCCAAAGATATATCCATTTTACGGAGATAAAAATGTATGGGGCGTACAGGCGCAGCTGAGGGATATTAAATATTTACCGCAAAAATATTGGGTGTTGGGGAATAATAGTTTTCTGTTGCATGGATATTTTAATTATGGGACAATTTTGATGGGATATATGGAAGAGGAGAAAAAATATTTTATAGGAGTACCGGGCGTTTTTCAGAATCAGGAAAGGGTTTTGGCTTCTCTTTTTGGTTTTCCGGAGTTCCGCACGCAGCAGCAATGTATACAAAAAACGGGAGAATTTGGATATTGGTACCGTTTTCTTGATATTTAATATGTTCAAAAGGCGCTGTACATGTTAGAATAAAACACATGGAGAAAAATATGGACACAGACGTAAAATACATGAAAGAAGCAATACGGCAGGCAAAAAAGGCGAGGGACTTGGAGGAGGTTCCGATCGGTTGTGTGATCGAGTATGAGGGAAAGATCATTGCAAGGGGTTATAACCGGCGAAATACAGACAAAAATACGCTGGCACATGCGGAACTTTCGGCAATCCGCAGGGCCAGCAAAAGGATGGGAGATTGGCGTCTGGAAGGATGTACGATGTATGTAACATTAGAGCCTTGTCAGATGTGTGCCGGTGCGTTGGTGCAGTCCAGAATCAGCCGGGTCGTGATAGGCACTATGAATCCAAAAGCAGGATGCGGCGGTTCTGTATTGAATTTGTTGCAGATGAAGGAATTTAATCATCAGGTAGATGTAGACAGAGGTGTCCTGGAGCAGGAATGCTCGGAAATGCTCAGCGATTTTTTCAGAGAATTGCGAGACAAGAAAAAGAAAAAACATGTGAAAAAGGAGTAACAGGATGGACAATGAAGCTAAAAATCGAAGCAGTTTTACCGGTGGAATAGGATTCGTGCTGGCGGCTGCCGGAAGTGCGGTAGGTCTTGGAAATCTCTGGCGATTTCCATATTTGACGGCTCAGTATGGCGGTGGGATCTTTATTCTGGTATATATTATTTTGGCTCTGACATTTGGTTTTACATTGATGTCTACAGAGATTGCGATTGGACGGAAAACGAAAAAAAGTCCGAGTATCGCTTACCAGTTATTGCATCCGAAATTTAAATTTTTGGGCTATGCCGCATCCCTGGTGCCAATCATTATTTTGCCATATTACTGCGTAATCGGCGGCTGGGTAGTAAAATATATGGTTACCTTTGTAACCGGCGATGGTATTGCAGCGGCAGGAGATACATTTTTTACATCTTTTATAGGAAATTCAACATCTCCGCTGGTTTATTTTGCGATATTCTTAGCGTTAACAGCTTTTATTATTTTGATTGGAGTTGAGAAAGGAATAGAAAAGATCAGTAAGTTCCTGATGCCGATCTTATTGGTCATTTCCATTGTAATTTCTATTTATGTCATTACTCTGCCGGGATCGGGCGAGGGAATTAAATATTATTTGCTGCCGGACTTTTCAAAATTTTCGTTTAAAACGGTGTGTGCCGCTACGGGACAGCTTTTCTTTTCCATGAGTCTTGCCATGGGAATCATGGTTACCTATGGTTCCTATACCAGACCGGAGACGAATCTGACCAAGGCCGTAAACCAGATCGAGATATTTGATACCGTAGTGGCATTCCTGGCAGGATTTATGGTAGTTCCGGCTGTTTACGTATTTAGCGGGGAGGCAGGAACAAAGGCGAATGGACCGGGTCTGCTGTTTGTGGCTTTGCCGAAGATCTTTGAACAGATGTCAGGAGGCACGGCGATAGGCATTCTGTTCTTTATACTTGTATTTTTTGCAGCATTGACAAGTTCCATATCCATTATGGAAGCGGTGGTGTCTTCCTTTGTGGACAAATTTAAGATCAGCAGAAAGAAAGCGGTTGTGATCACGATCATCATTAGTATTATTCTGGGAGTCCCGTCTTCTCTTGGAAATGGTGCGTGGGCAAATATCAAGCTTTTGGGAATGGACTTCCTGACATTCTTTGATTTCCTGAGCAACAGTCTGATCATGCCGTTTGTGGCGCTTTGCACCTGTCTGCTGATCGGCTGGTTTATTGGCCCGAAGGTTGTGACGGATGAAATTACAAGAAACGGCGAAAAGATGAATCGAAAGAAACTGTATTATGTTATGGTTCGTTACGTGGCGCCCGTTCTGCTTGTTATGATTTTGATTTCCTATACACTGGCACAGTTCGGCTTCTTTAGTATGTAATGTTGTTTTTTGCCGAAATGCATCCTTCAAAGAAGTAATTTTGCTGTTTTGCCGGGATTTGCCGGGATTTATAGGTCTGTCCGGTTGACAACTATTTAAAAAACGGATATACTTAAATCTCCGAGCAGCTGGGGCGTTAGCGGTGCCCTGTACCATCAATCCGCTATAGTTGGAGTGATATCCGGCCCCGGGTTTTCTTTTGTAGAGCTGCCCTTTATAAGTGGCGTTGAAGTTTGGGTCTTACGCAATAGGAATCTGTGAACCAGGTCAGATCAGGAATGAAGCAGCCTTAAGCAGAACCTCTTATGTGCCGTGAGGGTGCCTGGGCTGAGTTAACTGTAAAAGTAACGTCTGTGATTGATTATTCAAAGCCGGATGCTCGGATTTAAAAATGATAAGAGAATATGATGAAGCCCTCCGGATCAGGCAATCGTGTCGTTGAGCGATGTAATATTGCTGATTGGGAGGGCTTTTTGTTGGTGTTCATGGCTTGCACGCATTGCGTACAAGCCATGAGTGCTTATCAGCAGTCTGTCGGGCTGTTGATCAGGGAAGCTACCTGAAACGCATGCTTGTGTCCGTCTTCTTCCTGGGTAAAGGCATTGGCAAAGTGGATGTGTTTGCCTTCGCCGACTTCAATAGCTGGAGAGGATTTACCGCAAAATTCGTGGTAGTGTCCGTCTGAAAAATCTGTGCGGAATTTTACCTCATGCACATGGCTGTTTCCCATTTCAATGGCTTCTCCGGAGACTGTGCAGAATCGATGATTGTGACATTCGTCACACTCATTGAAGTTGGCAGTGCTGCCTACTATTTCATGCACATGCTCCTGTTGGTCGTAGGAGGAGTTGGATTGTCCTTGTCTTTCATAAGGGCGGCTGTAGCCGTCATTGTAGGAGCGCTCCCGCGAAGTGCGGGAACAGTTTTGTTTATTGCAAGAATAGTCTGAATTATCGTAAAAATGATTTGATCTATACATCATAAATGACTTCCTTTCTAATGGCTGTAATTTATCATATGGTCATCAACAAAAACATGTGAAACGGATTTTCAGAAATCTCGCAAAACTGGCATGGTTAAAAAAACGAAAACTGGCTATACATATAATACCACTATGGAAGTAATATAAATCTCAACCCATTTTATATTCAATAATATAGAGTTCCCTTTTGGCACACTAAGGGGAGAAAGGAAGAAAGTGTTATGGAACAGGTAAATACAAATACAAAAACAAAAGCAAGGAGCAAATCTACGTCTTCTATACAGTTTGTGGTTGTAACCGCTATTTTTATTGCATTGACTTATATTTTTACGGCGTTTATTAATGTGCGTCTGCCGATCGTTGCAAACGGCGGTTTGATTCATCTTGGCAATGTGCCGTTATTTATCGGTGCGATTATTTTTGGTAAAAAGACCGGTGCGATTGCCGGGGGTATCGGTATGGGATTGTTTGATCTTTTATCCGGCTGGACATTATGGGCGCCGTTTACGTTGGTGGTTGTAGGATTGATGGGATTTGTAGTAGGAAAAATTACAGAGAAAGAAGAGCATCAGAAATTTGGCTGGTATGTAGTTGCCATCATTGCCGCATGTGCGATCAAGATTGTAGGATATTATATTGCTGAAGCTATTATTTATGGTAATCTGGTAGCGCCTGTTACATCCATTCCGGGAAATCTGGTTCAGATCGGTGTGGCAGCCGTTATCGTGTTAATTATCGTCGGACGTCTGAATGTGGCGGCAAAGAAGATCGGTTTAAAATAATTGGCAGAAATGTTAAGAAGAACAGTCTGAAAAATAACGCAGTTGAAGATGCAATATTGTCCGGACAAATGGAGTCAGCATAGAAAGAGGTAGAAAAATGTATAAGATCATGACGCCGGGTCCCACACAGGTGGCAGAAAATGTCAGAATGGCAAGAAGCAGAGAGTGTACGAATCCGGATCTGGATGAAACTTTTGTGGAATTTTATAAGGAAACCTGCGAAAAGATCAGCGGCCTGTTAGGGACGAAAAATGAAACGCTGATCCTCGGCGGGGAGGGCATCCTCGGACTGGAAGCGGCATGCGCTTCCCTGACGGAGCCGGGAGATAAGGTGCTTGTATTAGATAATGGTATTTTCGGAAATGGATTTGCCGATTTTGTATCCATGTATGGAGGAAAACCGGAGTTGTATACCGTGGATTACAAAAATACGATAGATGTAGATGCTTTGGCAGAGTTTTTAAAGGAGCATCATGATTACAAATATGCTACCGTGGTGCACGGGGATACTCCAAGCGGTATGCTGAATGATATTTCAAGGATCTGTCCGCTGCTGAAATCCCATGGCATTTTGACCGTAGTGGATTCCGTATCTGCTATGTTTGGCGAGACTTTGAATGTAGATGAAAGTCAGATCGATATTTTGTGCGGGGGTTCTCAGAAGGTTGTTTCCGCACCTCCGGGTCTTACTTTTGTGGTGGTCAGTGAAGCGGCAAAGCAGGCAATGGCTGACAGGAAGACACCGATCGCTTCTTTTTATGCGAACTTAAAAACTTTTGAACATTATTATGAGGAAAAATGGTTCCCGTATACGATGCCCATCAGCGACATTTACGGATTGCGGACAGCCATTGACAATATTGCGGCGGATCCGGATATTTTAAAACGCCATGAGATCATTGCTGCGGCATCCAGAGCAGCGGTAACAGAGGCAGGTTTGAAGCTTTACCAGGAAAGCGGATTTTCCAATACCGTGACTGTTTTTGAGGTGCCGGAGGGAACGACAGACAAGGCGATTTTGGATATGGTAAGAGGGGATTACAATATTATGCTGGCAGGTTCCTTTGGATTTCTGGCAGGAAAGGTAATTCGTATCGGACATATGGGAAGCAATGCTACAGTTGAAAATGTAACGGAAGTGTTTGAAGCTTTGGACGGTACGATGGCTAAACTCGGCATTTCATTAAAGGCAAGTATGAAGCAGGTGTTTGCTGAGACTGCGGCATCTTTCAGTGAATCATAAACGGGCTGTAAAGAGATCTTACAGCGAGAGGATGGCAGTAGAAAAAAGGCTCTGTGGAAATTACTGAGGAAGTAATTTCCACAGAGCCTTTTTGTTGCCAAGCATCCTGAGGGAGCTGCCAGTGGCAGGTCCCTCAGGTAAAATTATTTATTCGGAATGGCGTTTAGCTCTCTGTTTCAAAAAATTCTTTTTCTCCTGTCTCCAGCGCCTGGAAAAATGCTTCGCTGTCGGAAGCAGGCTGTTTTGTTGCGAGGCTGATCACGATCATACATATGGTACTTCCAATGAGCCCGAAGGTTCCGTACCAGGAGCCGCCCAGATCCCATACAAAATATGTCATAAGCACCAGTACGGTGCCCACAATCGCCGAGATGACAGCGGCCTGTTTGGTTGCCCGTTTCCAGTAAATTCCGATGACCAGAATCGGAAACAGAGGCATAACGATGGCAATCGCAAACATAATAATTGTAAATATCAGTCCCGGCGGGTTCATAGCCATCAGGATACTGGCGATACCGATCACGACGATCACGATTCGTACGGCAAAAAGTTTTTGTTTTTCATTCAGCTTGAGTTTCAAAGTATTTACTAAAATATCTTCCGTCAGAATGGTTCCGGATACAAGTAAGAAGGAGTCTGCGGTGGTCACACCTACGGAAACGGCTCCGATGAAAAAGCCGATCATCAGGACTACCGCAACAGCAGGATGAATATTTTGTATGATATTCTGTATCAGAAACGGAATGATATATTCTGTTTGATCTGTAGCAAGCCCGGGCATCAGACCGATGGCCACCAGACCGATCAGCATACAGCCTGTCCACACTACCGCCTGGAGAACCGGGGTCAGAAACATCAGCTTCCTCTGGGTCTGCAGGGAGGAACCGGAATAGCCGGAGCGTACAAATACATGGGGAAGCATGATCGTCCAGCCGATGGCGCAGCTTAGCGGATAACAAAGTCTGGCGCTGTATGGAACCCAGTTATCCGGTCCCGGATAGGAAAACCAGTCATTGGTGTTTACCCATATGGTGGAAACGGCATTTTTCAGAGAACCATGGAAACCGATGATCAGACAGGCAACGACGATTGCCCATAAAATACCGATATAAACAAGCCCCTGTACGGTATCTGTTACCACAATGGATTTCAGTCCGCCAATCATCACATATGCAATGATAACAATGCCGATAATGATCAGGATGGATGTATAATTTATGGCTCCGCCAGTGGAGATTTCTGCTGCTTTTGCCACTGCAATCAGCACGGAAGTCACGTAAGGGAAGGATGCGCTGAAAAAAATAATGGCAAGTATAAATCGAAGCAGAGGACTTTGAAACCGATCATAATAAATGTCAGCCGGTGTAGTATAGTTTCTGTATCGATTGATGATCCATACCTTATTCATGACAAAATGCACGATGACCGGAAACAGGCAGATGTAGCTCAGTTCACTGACCCAGTATCCGAATCCGCCCCGGTAATATGCGCCCGGACCGGCGAAAAATACCCAGGTACTCATCAGCGATGCAATATAAGTCATGACCAGAAATGGCCAGCGTATGGTTCCGCCTGCGGTGGCAAATTCCTGTGTGTTTTGATTTTTGTGATGCTGCGTCCGTTTCCCCAGGAACGCCACAAATACAAGGAAAAACAGGTAGAGAATGAAGACGATCCAGATCGTAGTTTTGCTTAACATGAAGTATCCTCCTCTCCGCCTTTTGCTTGTGGTTTTGCAGGCATTTCAGTTCGGCGCTGTTTAGCCGGTGCGGTTGGAGCATCGCCTTTTTTCAGCTTAAATTTTCTGCAGATTCTTACCAGACCAAAATAGACACAGAACCACAGTGGTGCAATGGTCAATACCGCATGGATGACAGTTGCTTTTGAGCGGCCATATGCGGGGAAGAATGGCATATTATAAAGAAAGAAAAATATAATGACAAAAGTAAGCCATATTTTTTCTGGTTTTGTAAGTTTCATAAGAAAGTCCTCTCTTAAAATTATAAATGCGAACTCAGATGCAGCACCAGAACAACAGTTAATTTTTCATATAAATAAATTACTGGTGTCTTGTCAGATGACAAGTCCATTATATACAGGATGAGGCAAATCTTCAACTGAAAAATTGTAAAATGTGTGCTATAC
>CAZLZX010000038.1:0-6053 GCA_964564095.1 uncultured Eubacterium sp.
CACTTTGAAAGGAGTGAGCGTTTATGAAAGCAGAACCATTGATTTTGCAGATGAAATATACAAATATTGTAAAAATATTTGCGCAGCAAGTAGATATCAGTTTAGATGAAGCATTGAAATTTTTTTATCATTCAAAATTGTATCAGTTAGTGAAAGATGGAATATCTGATATGCATTGCATGAGTGAAGGATATTTGGTAGAAGATTTGGAAAAAGAATATGAGGAAATTATGAAATAGAAATTATAATGATAGTAAAAAAATTGTGAAAAATAACGAATAAAAGAAGTCAGGAAAATCAAAGGTTTTCTGGCTTCTTTTGCCCGTGCAGGAAAGAAAGTTTGGTTGATACGTTGAAAATAGTATCATTTTAATAACAGTTTTTCTACTTTCATTAAATTACAATATCTGCTATAAGTAACTTATGATGTTTTTTATATCAGATGGCTCATGCCTCATGAGAATTGCTGACTTTTATGGTCACTTCCTTTATTGCAAAGAACAATATGGCCTATTATAATGAAAGGAGGAATGTAATGAGTGATGTTCAAAAAAGAAAGGGCAATGATGAAATGGGTATTTGGGTCAATCCGGGTAATGATGGTTTTAAAAGTACTTTAAATTCTAAAATATACGTAGATAAGACGGGGCTTTTGGATTATCTTAACTCTGTCATTGGCACAGACCGGAGATTTCTTTGCTGCAGCAGACCGCGACGTTTTGGAAAATCAGTAACAGCCAGTATGATGACGGCCTATTATAGTAAAGGATGCGATTCAAAAGAACTATTTCAGAGTCTTAAGATTTCGCAGTCAAAAGAGTTTGAAATGCATTTGAATAAATACCATGTGATCTATTTGGACATTGCATATATTCGTTCGCAGTCAAAGCAGGCCATTGACGTAATCGGAAATATTCGGACAAAAGTGGCAGAGGATTTGAAAGAGTATTTTCCGGAATATTCCTGTGATCCGGGGATAGGTTTGCCGGACATTTTGTGGAATATTAATCGGAAGTATGGAGCGGCTTTTATTGTTATAATAGATGAATGGGATGCGTTGTTTCGGGAGGATAAATTTGATGAAACGGCTCAGAAGGCATACGTAGAGCTGCTTCGAGGACTTTTTAAAAGCGAAGCTTCCAAGACAGTAATAAAACTTGCTTATCTGACAGGGATTTTGCCGATTAAAAAGTATGGTAAACAGTCTGCTCTTAACAATTTTGATGAATATACTATGACAAATCCCTTCTGTTTTTCTGAATATGTTGGGTTTACAGAAGCGGAAGTGGTTGATCTGTGCAAGGAATATGAGATGGATTTTGCAGAGGCAAAATTGTGGTACGATGGTTATTCTTTCCGAAGAGAGTCTCATGTGTATAATCCGAATTCTGTTGTGAAAGCGATGTTTTTTGGGGAGTATGAGAACTATTGGACCAGCACAGAGACATATAGAGATCTTTGCGGATATATTGTCATGAACTTTGACGGATTAAAGGATGATGTTTTGAAAATGATGTCCGGGGGGCGTTGCCTGGTAGATATTAACTCTTTTGAAAACGATATGGTAAGCTTTCAAAGCAAGGATGATGTTTTAACTGTTTTGATACATTTGGGTTATTTGGCATATGATGCTGACCGGAAAGAGGCATATATTCCAAATAATGAGGTAAAATCTGCGTTTTATACGGCAGTCAGAAACACGAAATGGGATACTGTAGTAAAGGCGATCGAAGCATCTCAGAGACTGCTGCAAGCGACCTGGCGTATGGATGAGATGATAGTTGCAGAAGAAATTGCGCAGGTACACATGGAGAATACTTCCATTTTGCAATATAATGATGAGAATGCGTTGAGCTGTGTCATCACATTGGCATATTATAATGCAATGAATGATTATACTCTGATCCGGGAATTGCCGACTGGAGCCGGGTATGCAGATATTGTTTTTCTGCCAAAGAAATATTCTGATAGACCGGCAATGATTGTGGAATTAAAATATGATGATTCTGCGGAAAGTGCAATCGGGCAGATAAAGAAAAAGAAGTATGTGAACGCTTTGAAAAATTATAAAGGGAATCTTTTGCTGGTTGGGATTAATTATGATAAAACAACAAAAGAGCATCAATGCAGAATCGAACAGGTTCAAAAAGATCAGACAGCCATAGAATAAATATAATAAAATAATACGGATAAGAAGAGGCTCAGATAAGCCATGCTGTAGAAATGCGGCATCCGCTTGTCAGGCTTCTTTTTTTATTTCATTTTTATTGCATTGCATTTTTATTGTATTACATCAGAAAGAATGCTTTTGTGAGGCTTTGATTGTCAAAAGATATTTTCTGACAATTTATTCGTTTTTGGAATAAAGTCTGGTTTCCATTGGAATTGCTACAAAATAAAAGAATTTATACAATGAAATTACAACAGAGATGGAACGCGTTGCAGCTGTATTGGGAAAAGGAAAGGAGATGTATTTACTGTGAGGATGTTGATTAACGGGAGAAAGACAGAAGCTTCCGATGGGAAAACAATCGATGTGATCAATCCGGTCAATGGACAGTTTTTAGATACGATTCCTATGGCAACACCGCAGGATATAGATGAAGCTTTGGAAGCATCTAAGAAAGGTCAGAAGATCTGGGCAGCAGTTCCCTTGAGGGAAAAGGAAAAAATCTTTCAGAAGTTTTTTGCATTACTGGAAGAAAACAAAAGGGATATTATCGCTACGTTGATCAAGGAAAGCGGATGCAGTTTTCGAAATGGCCTGATGCAGATACAGGGACTGCCGGACTTATTTAAAGGATATCTGGAAACTGCAAAACGCGCAGATGACAGGGTGCTGGTTCCGGGAACAGAGAGCGGACACGACGGACATACGGAAGTGGATCTTCAGATTGTTACACATGAGCCTATCGGAACGGTGGTAGCTATCGTGCCATTCAATGCTCCGGTTATGCTGTTTGCCTATAAAGTGGCTCCTGCACTGGCAGCGGGAAATGCGGTAATTGCAAAACCGCCCACAACAAATCCGCTGGCAGTATTGATGGTGTCTTCCCTGCTTTGGGAAGCAGGGGTGCCGGGAGATGTGCTTCAGGTCATTACCGGAAGCGGAGCAGTGATCGGAGATTATTTGGTATCCGATGACAGAGTGGATGCCGTCACACTGACAGGAAGTACGGAGGTCGGTTTGAATGTTGCACAGATCATGGCTAAACAATTAAAACCATGTGCTTTGGAGCTGGGAGGAAATGATCCTTTTATTGTCATGGATGATGCGGATCTGGAACTGGCTGTCAAGGATGGCGCATTCTGGAGAATGAATTCTGCGGGACAGATCTGTATCTCTCCGAAGAGATTCATTGTTCATAACAGTGTCAAAGAAAAATTTATCGAGGGCTGTGTAGAGTTTACAAAAACGATCGTCATGGGATATGACACGGATGTGGACAAGGAGCTGGATGCATATCTGAATACGGAATTTGCCAAGATGAAGCATGTGGGAATGACTATGAATTGTCTGATCACGGAGGATGCAGCAAAGACCGTGGAAGGGCAGGTACGGAAAACTTTGGACCAGGGCGCCCGTATTGTAGTAGGCGGAAAACGACATGGAACATTTTTCGAGCCTACGATCCTTACGGATGTCACAAAGGATATGGATGTCATGAAGGATATGGAGATCTTCGGACCGGTTATGCCGGTATGCGGATTTGACACCATGGAAGAAGCCATTGAAATAGCAAACCAGAGCTGCTTTGGTCTTTCCGGATGTGTGTTTACGAAAGATTGGCAGAAGGGCATGAAAATGGCGAAAGAAATTCAGTCCGGCGGCGTCATTGTCAACGGAACAGGAACCTATCGAAATATGATGCAGCCTTTCGGCGGTTACAAATTAAGCGGCCAGGGACGGGAAGGCTTTATCACACTGGGCGAGATGGTTCAGGAAAAAGTCATTGTATTAAAGGGATTTTACAATTAAAGAGCTTTTGTAATTAAAGAATTTTTGCAATTAAGACTTTTCAAATAAAGGATTTTTATGATTAAGAGCTTTTTACAAATAAAGGAGGTAGCGGAATGAAATTGGAATCTTACTCATTTTCTGTAAATCAGGATATTACATTTGGAATCGGCAGTATCAAACAGATTCCGGACAAAGTAAAAGCATTAAAGGGAACGAAAGCGCTTGTAGTATCAGATCCGGGTCTGGAAGAAGCAGGAATTTTAAAAAAGGTTACGGACATTTTGGAAGAGGCGTCTATTCCATATGTGGTTTTTACGGATGTAGAGCCGGATCCGGGATGCTGGGTAGTACATGCATGCCGTGACCTGATGGTGGAAGAAAAATGTGACGTTGTGGTTACGGTGGGCGGCGGAAGCGCCATGGATACTGCAAAAAGCGCAGCATTATGCGGATATTCCGGAAACCGTATTCATGAGTATTGGGGTTATTACAAACCGGTAAATAATGAAACCGTTCCGGTCATTGCGATTCCTACAACGGCGGGAACCGGTTCAGAAGTAACGAGAAATACGGTTATCACAGATGAACATAAATATAAAATGGTTATTCTCAACGATAAACTGCTTCCGGCAGTGGCTATTCTTGATCCGGAACTGATCACTTCATTGCCGGTATCCGTAGCGGCTGCAACGGGTATGGACGCATTGATCCATGCAGTGGAGACCTATCTCAGCGATATCGCCAGTCCGTTTACAGAAGCGGTGGCTGAAAAAGCCATCAAGATCATCGGCGGAGCGCTTCCACGATTCGTGGCAAACAGAAAAGATATGGAAGCAGCATCCGATATGCTGATCGGAAGTACCCTGGCGGGAATTACACTGTCGCTTTGCCTGCCGAATCAGGCTCATGCGCTTTCCCATCCGCTGACAGGTTTTTATCACATTCCTCATGGTCTTGCAAACGCTATGTTGTTCCCGACAACCATGAAATATAATGCGCTGGCTGACAATGGAAAATATAAAGTGATCTACAATCTGCTTCGCACCGGCGCCGGTCAGCAGTATGTGGAAGATTTTGAGACAGATATGCTCATCGATGCACAGAAAACAAAAATCTGGGAGCATTGCCCGAGAACCACTTCCCCAAAGGAGATGGAGATGCTTTATAAAGAAGCAATGTACAGAGACTAGAAATGGATGAAAATAGAGCCGGAAATATTTGGAAAGCAGGTAAAGAAAATAGAGCCAAGTAATATTTGAAAAACAGGTAAAGAAAATAGAGCTGGGCGATATTTGGAAAGCAGGTAAAGAAAATAGAGCCAGATAATATTTGAATAATAAGTAAAGAAAATATTGTCTGGCGGGAAGGAAACGATATGAAATTAAATGCATTGCTGGACCCGCGGGGGTATCAGGAGCGTGAGGTTATTAAACTGGCGCCCCGTGCGAGTCTGGAAGATTTAAGAAATGGTAAAATTCTTTTTTACAATAATACAAAGCTTGGATTTTGTAATTACTACACTGTGTTTGATCGGATCAAAGAACATTTACAGGAGCTTGGAATCACGAATTTCGTAGAGTATACCGAGACGGTCCGGGGAAAAAATTCTGAAAAGCTATATGAATATGCGGCAATGCTTGCAGAGGAAAAACCAACGGCAGCGATTGTGGCATTTGGAGATATGGGAACATCTTCTTCTACGACGGTAGTGACGATTGCGCTGGAAAAGCTGGGCATTCCTACCGTGTATATGACAGCGCCTCCAGGTACAGGTATTACGGAGGGAGTAGGCGTATATCGTGCCGGTAACCTGTGTATGTGTTCCGTAGATATTTATCAGGCAAGTACCGTGGAAGAGGTGGCAGCCGAAGTGGATAAAAAATGGGATTATATTATCGAATCCCTCACGGCAAATGGCGATAAGTTAAAGGACTTAGCAAAAATCGATTTTAAAATGGATAAAATCGCTCCTCAAAAAGACGGGCTTCTTCCCTTTGTGCCGGATTTCGACGAAGAGAAATCAAAAGAGCCGGGCGCATATATGGAAGAAATCATGGACTATTTCAATGCAGAGTATATTTCTGACGGGCTC
>CAZLZX010000038.1:6063-17815 GCA_964564095.1 uncultured Eubacterium sp.
CTCCCTATCATTCCTCCAACAAAGCGGCGTTATGATGCCATGCTGGAATATTGTCCGTGGCCGGAGGATATGAAACTTGTCGACCCATCCGGCCCAAGCGGAAAAGAAATCTGTGTCAGGGATGTGGCGGTCGCAGCCGTTATGGCCGGTTGTAAGCCCCAGGCTATGCCGATCCTTGTAGCAGCTTTCAAGGCTTTAAACAGCCCGCTGTACAATTTCAATCAGTCAGTTACAACTTCTCATCCCGGAGGAAACCTCTGCATTGTATCCGGTCCTATTGCACAGGAGATCGGTTTATCCGGAAAACAGGGCTGTCAGGGCCCGGGCTGGCCGGTAAATGCTACGCTTGGACGTGCGATCAATCTGGTAATTATGAATGTGCTTCGTTCAGTTCCGGGAGTATGTGATCTGGACTGTATCGCATCCCAGGCAGAATTTACCTTCTGCTTTGCGGAGGAACCGGAGCTGGCGCAGTGGAATATGATCAATGAGGATCATTTTGATTCAGATACGACGACGGTATATCTGTTAAAAGCAGAGCCTTTGCATGATATCATTGATTTCCTCAGCCTGAATGGACATGATCTGCTGGATACGATTACCGCATGCTGTACAACGCTTGGTTCCAATAATGCTTACATGCCGGGGCCTTTGGTGGTATGCCTGACACCGGATCATGCATTGATGCTTAAGAAAGACGGTTACACAAAAGAGATGATTCAGGAGCATATTCATCAGTATGTGTACCATCAGACTCCGATGGTAAATGGAAGAGGCCTTGTACCGGTAAGACCGAAGGAGTGGGCGAACCGACATCCGCTGCCTGTAACCAGATCCCCGAAGGACGTAGAGGTTGTAACCATCGGCGGAAGAGGCGGACACTCCGGCGTGATCCTGCCCTGGGCGTTACACAGCGAGGGCTGTGTGGAAGCGGTAACTCTTCCGGACGGTACGGCAGCAAAAAGTATCGAGAAATTTAAGAAATAAGCGGTTTAAGGAATATAGAAATAATAAATAGAGTTAAAAAAGCGTGTATAAGGAGGTAAAACAATGAACGGATATGAAGTACAATATGATGTCATTGTCTGCGGCGGTGGAACCTCTGGCGTCGCAGCAGCGATCGCAGCTGCAAGAACAGGGGCAAAGACACTGCTGATAGAGAGAACAGGAGCTTTGGGCGGACAGATGAGCGTGTCAGGCCCTCCGGGATTTGCCTATGCAAGATTATTTAACCCACAGGGAAAACGTGATGTGGGCGGTATCGTGATCGAAACCTATGAAAGACTGAAAAAAGACGGACATGCCTGGCCTCATTACCGTTATCCGGTACGAGAAAAGGCAGCTTATGGATTTTCCTATGTAGATACGGAATACTGGACATATCTGATCTTTGAGATGATGGAAGAGGAAGGCGTAACGCTGCTGCTTGATTCGCTGGTAGTAGGCGTTACAAAGGCAGAGGATGACAATACGGTAAATGGCGTTATCGTGGAAAATGCAAATGGACGCAATGAGATCGCAGGAAAAGTTGTCATTGACTGTACCGGAGAAGGTTATGTACTCATTCAGGCAGAATGCGAAGTGGATTGCGTTCCGAAAGAAGAAGTACAGCCCCATACATTGGCATTTACCGCTGACGGCGTGGACTGGGATAAATTGCTCCAGTACATACGGACCCATCCGGAGCAGTTCTCCTACAAACAGCTTATCTTCCCGCTGGAAGGCGCGAATACGAGAGAAGATGTTATGGATATGTACCGCAGATGCTATGACGTGAGAGAGCTTGGCGAGATCATGGGATTTTATGAGCTTCGCGATATGGCGTTCAAAAACGGAGACTGGCATCCGTATTCCGGTGCGGGACTGTTCCTGACACCAAGAGAGAACGGACATATTCAGGCTCATTTCCAGCATTCCTCTCAGGTAGACAACTGTTTCCCGACAGATGCATGGGATTTGACCAAATGCAATATCGAGTGCAGAAAGCAGAACATGATCGCATGGAGATTCTTTAAAAATTATGTACCGGGCTTTGAGAATGCATATCTGACCAAGACCTGTACGGAGCTGCGCCTGAGGGAAGGGCCCCGTTTGGTAGGCGACTATATTCTGACCCGTGATGACGTAGAAGAATGCAGACAGTTTAAGGATACCATCGGAAAATCCAATTTCAAAGCCGGAGGCTATCATGTGGCATCTATGGATACCTTAAATCATGTGGCAGTGACAGGCAATGAAGAAAAGAAAGATCTGATCGGCGACAAAGGTGCGCTTGCCTATCCTAAAGACGGCGGTTCCTACGATATACCATACCGTTGTCTCGTACCGGTAAAAGTAGACGGTATTCTGGCAGCAGGAAAATGTGTATCTACGGATCGTCCATCCTATCTGCGTTACCTGCATCAAACGATGGTAACCGGACAGGCAGCAGGCGTAGCGGCAGCTCTGGCAGCTAAAAAAGGAATCCAGCCTCGTGAACTGGAAAGCGATGTATCTGAACTTCAGCAAATCCTTCTGGATCAGGGAGCAGTGCTTTTCGAGTGTCCGGATCGCTAGAATGTGAAGGACGCAGCGGCAGTACGAAAAATCAAAAATGCAGAGTGGGAGGGAGCCGATATCTTCTTCCCCTTTTGCACATTTTATCAGGAAGGGAGAGGTAGATCATGGGTTTTCCAAAATTTTTTGAAAAAATCAATGTGTGGTTATCCAGAATTTCGGGTTGTATTATTTTGATAATCGGCGTATTTGGGGTTTACGAAGTAATTATGCGTCACATATTTAGCAGCCCGACAAAATGGACAGCGGATTTCAGCCAGTACCTGCTCATTTGGGCGATCTTTCTTGCATCCGGCTATGCATTCCAGGAAAAGGGGCATGTTCGCGTGGATCTGTTTACGGGAAAAATGCCATTAAAGGTCCGAAGAGTAGTGGCGTTTATTGCCTATGCTTTGGCAATGATTTTTGTCCTGGTTCTGACAAAAGGAAGCTGGGATATGTTTGCCAATGCGGCAGCGATGCAGGCAAAAACCTATGCCATTATTGCGATACCGAAAACAGTTCTTTTGTTGGCGATGCTGGTAGGATGTGCGGATATGATCGTGACGCTTGTCTGCATATTTCTGGATCTGATAGGGAAACGCGAAAAGTATCTGTAACTGTTAGGTCATGACAAGAGGAGGTTTCGGGCGAAAGCTGTAAATTTTCTCTTGAATATAAAAGTGGGGTGAATACAAATGCATGTATATTTGATTGTAGCGTTGGTATTGATCATTGTTATGATTGTGATCGGTACACCTGTGGCCTTCGCACTGGGCACGGCAGCCAGCCTGATGATCTTTATGTTTATGAATGGCGGTCAGATTCAGCAGCTTGGTTCTATTGCTTTCTCACAGGGAACCAGTTCCAATCAGCTGGTGGCACCGCTGTTCATTTTGATGGCGGAATTTTTGTCGATTGGTGGAATTGCCAGCGATATATTTACGGCGCTGAATAATAAAATGAAAAATCTGAAGGGTGGTTTGGCGATCAGTGCTGTGGTTGCTTCTACGATATTTGCAGCCATGTGCGGTTCCAGCTCTGCTACAGCGGCAGCTATTGGACGAGTATCGATCCGGGAGATGATCGCAAAAGGATATCGAGAGGATTTTGCCGCAGGTACGGTTATGGCGGGCGGAACACTAGGAATCATGATACCGCCGAGTATTACCTTTGTTACATACGGGATCATTACAGAGACATCTATTTCCAAGCTTCTGATGGCCGGTTTGCTTCCGGGACTGATGATTGCCGGTATGTTGTGTGTATTTGTGTACATACGTGTCAGATTAAATCCGGATCTGGTAAATGCTGTTTATGAAAAGGCAGAAGAAGATGATCAAAAGGTAGAAGAATTTAAAAATAAAAAGAAAAGATCTTTTTCAGATTCTATGGTATTGAAGATTGTCGCTCCCGCTATTTTGATCGTAGCAGTATTGGGATGCATGTATACCGGTGCGGCTACTCCTACAGAGTCGGCAGGAATCGGAGCAATCGGAGCCCTGATCATCGTTATTCTTCTGAGAAGATGCAATAAGAATATGATGATGGAGTCTTTTTCTCAGGCAGCAAAGACCAGTGCTATGATCCTTTTCCTGGTTATCTGCGGCTTTGGTCTGACTTATGTGGTAGCATATTTGAATATTGCTTCCAGCATTGCGGCGGCTATTGCAGCTTCCGGCGTAAATAAATGGGTAGTCATCATACTGGTGTATTGTCTGTGGCTGCTGTTGGGTTGTCTGATGGATCCGGGAAGTATGGTAGTTCTGACGATTCCATTCCTGCTTCCGGCACTGAATGCCCTTGGATTTGATACGATCTGGCTGGGTGTTGTTTCCACATTGATGGTTGAGGTTGGAATGATCACGCCTCCGGTTGGACTGAATCTGTTTGTCACAAAGACGATATCAGGGTTAGAGTTTAAGACATTGATTAAAGGAAGCTTACCGTTTTTAGGTGTATTTGCAGTTGCGTTGATATTGCTGACAATTTTTCCGCAGATTGCACTGGTTATTCCGAATCATATGTAGGATAAGACATTTCGTTCAGAATATGCAGGGAAATCATAAGTATAGATTCAGCATATAAAAAAATGGGAAAATCAAAATAGATTTGTTTATACATAAGGTAGTTCTATAAATATTACATAAATTAAGAGGAGGTTTTTACGTATGAAAAAGAGATTTTTATCAGTATTGTTGGTAGCTGGTCTGGCAGTGGGACTTATGGCGGGCTGCGGGAATGATTCTGAAAATAAGAATCAGGCTTCCGCCGGAACAGAGAAAAAAGCGGAACAGGCATCCGGGGACGCTGTGAAGCTGGTTCTCAGCCACACCGGAGCAACGGGAAGCCTGGTGGAAGAATGCTATAATATTTTTGCCGAAGCAGCAGAAGAAAAGAGTGGTGGAAATGTAATCGTGGAAAATCACGGAAGCGGTACACTGGTATCATCACAGGAGACCTTTGAGGCTTTGCAGAGCGGAAATATTGATATGGCAGATTTTCAGATTTCCTACTTTACATCTTATGTACCGGAATTGCAGGCTATGGAAGTTCCGGGAGCCTACAAGGGCGGAAACTATGAGGCATTGATTGAGAACTGTGCGGATGATATTGATGCAATCCTGCAGAAATACGGTATCAAATATATTGCAGCATTCCCACAGGATACTATGTGCTTTATCGGGCAGGAATCTGTGGAAGATCCGAACGCTGATCTGAAAGGAAAATCGATCCGTGTTTCCGGAGAATGGAATGGGAAAGCGGTATCCGAGTGGGGCGGTTCTCCTGTAAGTATCGGTATCACGGATGTATCCACTGCGCTGGAACGTAAAACGGTAGATATGGTACTGTCCACCTGGATCGCATGTGATGGATTCAAATTCTATGAGCAGGCTCCATATATAACCATGACTGAAATCCAGGAAATGTTCTGCGGGCTGGCTATGAATCTTGATAAATGGAATTCATTGACACCGGAGCAGCAGAAAGCCATTGAAGAAGCAGGCGAAGTGTATCAGAACGATGGTAAGGTAGCGGCAGACACAAGAAAGCAGGCATTTCTTGATAAAATGGACCAGGAAAATGTTACTGTAACCTATGCATCCGATGAAGTAAACCAGTATTTCCAGGACAGTGCATGGGAGATCATAAACAATGAGATCAAACCAAATGCAGATGAATTGACGAATGCGTTGATCGAAGCTATTTCGGCTGAAGAGCTTCAGTAATGAAACCGGCAATTCTTTAAGTGATTATTGAAGTTTGGCTAAGCTGCTTTTCTACTCCCAGAGGCAGGGGTATCGCAAATTGACTGATATTAATCAGGAGCGGTACTCCCGCTTCTTTTGCATGAAAATCGCCAGAGGATGTGAGGAAAATATTATGCACGGGAAAGACACCGGTCTGCTGCAGCATGGGAGGCTATTTTGTATGGGAGAGACACCGGTCTGCTGCAGCATGGGAGGCTATTTTGTATGGGAGAGATACTGGTCTGCTGCGGTATAGGCAATTATTTCCATGCATGTACATCTGTTATATCTTTTTTTGTGTGATAGAATGAGCGCAAGAGAGCCAGAGGGCGCTTGCTCACTTATGGCGAGCGTCGGAAGGTAATTATGAACAAAGTTCATGATAGAATGAGCGCAGGAGGAATGATTAAGATGACGATAGAACAATTAAAGTATTTTTGTACGATTGTAAAATATCAGAGCTTTTCCGTGGCGGCGGAGGAATGTTATATTTCCCAGTCTTCCTTATCCAAACAGATTCAGGCATTGGAGAAAGAGCTTCAGACAAAGCTGTTTATTCGTTCCACCAGAGCCATACGGCTGACAGAAACCGGCAAGGCATTTCTGGAACATGCAGAAAGGATTCTCGGGGAGTATGACAATCTGATCCTGGATATTCAGTCGGTTACCAGAGCGGAAGGGCAGTCTCTGATCCTGGGGATGATTCCGGTTATGAGCAATTATGGATTTCTGAATACATATCTTTCCTTAAGAAGAAATTTCCCGAAAATGAATTTCCAGATACTTGAAAGAGACAGCACGGAAATTTTTAAGGCATTGAAACGGGATGAGATTGATTTTGCAATTTTAAGGGAAGATGAGGTGCCTCTGTCAGAGCATGAGCTGAGTGTCTGGCATCTGTTTTGCGATGAACTGGTGGTGCTTGCGCCGAAAAATTATTGTGTGGACAAGGATGCCAATGGAAGAGTTGATTTAAAATATTTTTCACAGGAGGATTTTCTGTTTTTGAACAGCAATACGGGACTTTTCAGAATCTGTGTGCGTGCCTGCGAACGGGCGGGCTTTTCGCCAAAAATACTCCCGTTGGAACTGCGGCTTCACACATTATTGGATCTGGTGGAAAATGAGGCAGGTATTTCTCTGATCATAGAGGGTATGATACCGAAGGAAAGGGTGGATCAATTACAGATCATAAAATTAAAGCAGCGGATCGAGATCAATTTCTGCATTGTGGCAAAAAAGGAAAAGGTGTACAAGGACATTCATAAAATGTTTCTGGAATATATTCGGGATACGTTTAATCAGGATCTTGACGAAAACCTGATAGAGTAAAGAAAATACTATCCGCAGTCATGTGATAGAAAATTTATAAATGAGTAGTAGATTATAAAATAATGAGTAAATTAAAAAATGATCAGAAAATTTAAAAATACCAGAAGATTTTTGCATATGTATAAAAGTTCCTGCATAAAATGATAATAATTCGTTCTATGCAGGTTTTTTTATGCTAAATTGTGCTGATGTAGTGTACTCAGAAGATTATTATGACATTCTGATCAATTACAACCGGGTCGGAAATTTGCTGGCGCCGGAGTGTATACAGAGAATCAACGCTACCTTTGATGTGGGATATTATTCACGGGAGGGGTTGCCGCCGCTGAGTGTTGATGCCTATACGTACAGTTCCATTCCGAACTGCTTTTGTCTGGCTGATACGATGGCGTTGGAGTCCAGCAATATATTGCTGCTGCAGAATCAGCCGTCTTTGAATTTGAAGGGCCAGGGGGTATTGATCGGATTTGTGGACACCGGTATTGACTATCAAAACACATTGTTTCGGAACAGTGATGGAAGTACCCGGATCGCAGCGATCTGGGATCAAACGCTGCGTCAGGGTACTCCGCCGGAAGGGTTTTTGTATGGCAGTCTGTTTACGAGGGAGCAGATCAACGAAGCGTTAAATTCGCCGGAGCCTTTGGAGCTGGCGCCGACGATAGATGAAAACGGTCACGGGACATTTTTGGCGGGCGTTGCCGCCGGAGGGGAAGATATACAGGAAAACTTTATAGGGGCAGTGCCAATGGCGGCGCTGGCTATCGTAAAGTGCAAACAGGCAAAGAAAAATCTGAGAGATTTTTATTACATTCCGGAGGATGCGGACTGTTATCAGGAGAATGACATTATGGCAGGAGTGGCATGGCTGAATCAGTTGGCAGATGAACTGGGGATGCCTTTGGCGATCTGTATTTCCATGGGCTCCAGCATGGGCAGCCACAGCGGATCAAGCCCTTTGTCCATGTTTCTGAACACGGTTGGAATGAGGAGAGGAAGGGCAATATCCATTGCCGCCGGAAATGAAGCCAATACGAGACATCATTATCTGGGAACCGGTATGTCCCAGGGAAACAGCGAAGATGTGGAAGTGTCCGTAGGAGAAGGGCTGGATGGCTTTGTCATGGAGCTGTGGGCGGCATCTCCGGAGCTGTATCAGGTGGGGATCCTGTCTCCCACCGGAGAATTGTTTCAGGCAACGGCAAGTGCATCTATAAGAGGGGCAGAACATCTGTTCCTGTTTGAAAATACGACGGTAACCGTAGCGTATGAGATCGTAGAGGAGGCAAACGCCAGTCTGCTTGTATTTATCCGGTTCAGCCGTCCATTGCAGGGAATCTGGAATATACGGGTAACCGGACGTCAGACGATACGTGGGGAATATCATATCTGGCTTCCGGTGCAGGCATTTTTGCCGGGAGAGGTGTTCTTCCTTCGGTCTAATCCGGATGTGACAGCTACCGTTCCGTCGTATGCTCCTTCGGGCATTGCTGTGAGCGCTTATCAGCCTTCCAGCGGAAGCTTGTTTCCCGAGTCAGGCAGAGGATACAGTACACGAAATGCTATCAAACCGGATCTGGCGGCGCCGGGAGTAGAGGTTATGGGACCGGGACTTCGGGGGAATTTTGTGCCGATGACCGGCACCAGCATCAGCGCAGCTATCACTGCAGGCGCCTGTGCACAGCTTTTACAGTGGGGGATCGTGGACGGTAATTACACTACGCTGAATTCGACTGAGATAGGTACGATTTTGATCCGGGGAGCCAGAAGAGGTCCGGAGCGGAGTTATCCAAACCGGGAATGGGGATATGGTGCATTGGATGTGTATGAGGCGTTAAACCGGCTTCGGGATGTATAAAAAAAGGCGCTTTCCTTTCAATGATTTTGGGATGGTATCCGGCGCCGTGATTTAAGAAAAACTTAAGTTTTTTGACGTCAATTTTTCAAAACATTGAGATAAGATGAAAGCACAATATGGACAGAAAAAATACATTGCAGGAGGATAGATGATGGAAAAGGCATGGAAGATGTTCGTTACAGATAGTGGTCTGAATTCATATCAGAATGAGACATTGGAACAGAGAGATTTTTACCGTGTGATTATTCTTTTACAGAACAATTTTAAAGATCGGATGTCTGAAAAGCAGGCTTTGAAAAAATCTCTTCTCTATGGTTTGGTACAGTGTATTTATAAGGGAAACTGGAAATTAGAAAATGAAGAACAACGTAAGGAACAGGTGATAGAATATGATGATAACAACCGTACATTTTATATTGATGGCAGCGCCGTGTATATTGGCTGGTGTACTTGTGGCGGAGTATCAATCACTGCGCAAAAGCCAGAGGGAAATCCAAAAATTGCGGAAATAGCCAACATACTGCAAACGCAGGATGTCTGGTGGAACAGATAAATATGATTATTTATGGAACCGGGTCGATTTCGATCCGGTTTTTTTTGAAGAATTTTTCTACCAGCGCATCCCATTCCTGATCCAGTGATTTATCCATAGAAAAAATTTTGTAGGAAATACCTGTGGTGCAGATCAGTTTCCCGTTTTTGTAATTCAGATTTATGAACATGGCGGATATATCCTCTGATGTGAAGGGGCTGCTGCTCTGCGCCAGTGTCCGCGCCATATTTTCCGGAGACAATTGGAAGATAAACTGAAAAGACAGCGGTACATTTTTCCCTTTCATCATAGCAAAACAGCTTTCACGAAGAAGGGAGAAGGGCGCACAGGGACAGTTGGACAGATGCCGCTCTTCCAGCTCTTCCGCCGGGAAAAAGGACGGATGAAGCTGCCCGTCGATATGATAAGTCACTACGGTCTGAATCGTTGCTTCTGAAAGCAGGAAGTGATCAAACAGCGGGCTTCCGAGAAGCCGCGACATAAAAGCTTTTATTTCACTGATTTCAAATGCTGTCATGAATCTGTCCTTTCTCCTGTAAAAACAGGCGGGTCATCAGTAATTGATTTCCCGAAAAAACCTCTTCCAGAATTTTACCATAGAAAGTAAAATTTGAGAATGGTATAACATAATAAAACAATGTTCAAATAGATTTTCCTGTGGTAAACTATTATCAGATACAAAAAAGACCAGACATAAAAGCTGACTTTCCTTGCCGCAAAATGATAAAGCAGCAAAGAGGTAAGAATTTTTGGAAAAAGATAAATAGTTGTCAGGGAGAACTAAAATGACTTATCATGAACATAAATTAATAGATTTATTAAAACGATCTGTTTCGCCATATCATACTGTTCTGGCGGTGCAGGAACGATTACAAGAAGCAGGATTTGAGGAGCTTCCGTCAGCGGGAAGCTGGAACTTGCAGACAGAAGGAAAATATTATGTGACGTTTGGCGGCTCCACGCTGGCTGCTTTTGTCGTTGGAAAAGGATGGAAGGGAACGAAACGGCTTCGGATCGCAGCTGCCCATACTGATTTTCCGGGGTTTTCGATCAAAAATAATCCGGATATCGCTTCCTGCGGATATCAGCAGTTGAATGTGGAAGTATATGGCGGACCCATATTGAATACATGGATGGACCGACCCCTGAATGCGGCAGGTCAGGTTCTGTTAAAGACCGGCGACGTATGGGCTCCCAGGCTTCGATTGGTTGACATAAAGAAACCATTTTGTATTATTCCGAATCTGGCGATCCATATGAATCGCGAAGTAAATAAAGGCGTCAGCCTGAATCGTCAGACGGATCTGCTTCCGGTAACCGGTCTTGCGGGAGAAGGGATGGAAAAGGATGTTTTTCTGCATTTTCTGGCGGAGGAGATGCAGGTAAAGCCGGAAGATGTTCTGGATTATGATCTGCGTCTGTACTGCACGGAAGAGCCGCAGTATGTGGGCATGAAGGAAGAATTTTTGTCAGCCTGCCATTTGGACAATACGACCAGTGTGCAGGCGCTGCTGGACGGAATCATTGCTGCGGGAGAAAAAATGCGTGCAGATAATACGGACTTTTCAGGAAATGATTTGAGCTCAGATGGAATCCGGCTGGCGGTATTTTTTGATCACGAAGAGATCGGCAGCAAGACGAAACAGGGCGCCGGCTCTATGCTCTTGCGCAATGTGTTGCAGAAAATCGGAAACAGCAGTTCATTGGCCGGGGGATTTTTTTCAGAAAAGATGAGTGCGGAGGAACTGACCGAGGATGCCATGATGCTGTCAGTGGATGTGGCTCATGGCGTGCATCCGAATTTTTCCGGAAAAGCAGATCCTACCAATCGTCCGATTCTGGGAGAGGGCTTCTGCATCAAGGAAGCGTGTTCTCAGTCCTATGCCACGGACAGTCATGCCATTGCCATCATTCAGCAGCTCTGTGACAGTCGGGAGATTCCATGGCAGAAGTTTGTGAATCGATCCGATGAGAGGGGAGGAAGCACCTTAGGGGCAGTGGCATCCAGCTTTCTTCCGATCCCGACCGTAGATATGGGGATCGCTCTGTTGGCGATGCATTCTGTCCGGGAGCTGATGGGAAGAGCAGATATGGAAGCTTTGTCGCAGTGTATCTGTGCATTTTATACCGACTGATTGAAAAAGAAAAGACTGTGGCAGAAAAAGAAAAGGCTGCGGTAGAAAAAGAAAAGACTGCGGCAGAAAAAGAAAAGGCTGCGGCAGA
>CAZLZX010000039.1:0-17196 GCA_964564095.1 uncultured Eubacterium sp.
AGCGCGTGGGTCTCGATATGCCCGAACATAGCCTCCGCTTCCTCTTCGGTAAGCCCAAGCGTCATCAGTTTGATCAGCTGCTCGCCGGCTATTTTTCCAATAGCCGCTTCGTGGATCAGACTTGCGTCTATATCATTGGCCGTAAGCTGCGGCTCTGCCGTCACGCTGGCATGATCCATAATGATGGCATCGCACTCTGTATGACCGGTACATTTGCAGTTCCCATTGATTCTCGATAAAAACAACTGCCTGGAATTTCCCTTTGCCACAGAGCGGGAGATTACATTCGCGCTGCAGTCCTCGCCATTCATATCCACAGTAAAGTCTGTCTCGGCATACTGGCTTCCATGTGTCATGATCTTTTCGCTGATTTCCAAAGAAGCTCCCTCTTTTAAAACGGCTGTGGTCACACGTTTGGTGGATGTAACACCTTTGATCTGTACGGTATCCATCTCCATGCGGCCGCCTTCTGCTATATTAATAACAGTGACCGGATTCAAAATCCGTTCGCCGCTGCCATTGCCTTCTCCGTAATGTTTTTCCACATAACGGATTTTTGCATTTTTTCCTATATAAAATGTGTGGATACCGTCATGCTCAGAAGTATCCGTACCGCAATTGTGTATACCGCAGCCTGCCACGATCGTCACATCTGCGTCATCGCCAATATAAAAATCATTATAAACCGTTTCTTTTAATCCGCTCTGACTCAAAACGACAGGAATATGCACACTTTCATTTTTTGTGCCCGGTTTAATGATAATATCGATTCCCGGTTTATCTTCCTCCGTTTTTGTCACAATATCAATGTTGGCAGTTGTCTGTCTGCCGTCTGCCTTTCCGTTATAACGGATATTATATGCGCCTTCCGGAACATCATGCAGGTCTGCAACCTGTTCCAGCATATGTTTTTCAATAGCATCCATGAGCTGTCCCTCCTTATACGATCTTATCCATGAGCGTACTGCACGCCTCTGATGCGCTTAAGAGATCCGGCAATACTTCCGCTTTCGTTCCAAAGTTTTTGATCTCTCCGTTTGCAATCACAACGATTTTATCTGCAATGTTCAAAATACGTTCCTGGTGTGAAATAATTAAAATGGAACCGTTGATTTTTTCATGCATGGATTCAAATACCTGAATCAGATTGTTAAAGCTCCACAGATCGATACCCGCCTCCGGTTCATCGAAAATAGAAAGCTTTGTCCCTCTCGCGATGATCATGGCGATCTCAATGCGCTTCAGCTCGCCGCCGGAAAGGCTGGCATTCACTTCCCTGTTAATGTAGTCTTTGGCACACAGACCTACCTCCGACAAATAAGAACAGGCCTGGGCAACATTGATGTCCTTCCCTGCTGCCAGTGTGATCAGATCCTTTACCGTGATTCCCTTAAAACGAACCGGCTGCTGAAAAGCAAAGCTGATACCTGCTCTGGCACGCTCGGTAATACTCATGTCCGTAATATCTTCTCCATCCAGTAAGATCTGTCCGGATGTGGGTTTGATGATTCCCGCAATCATTTTTGCCAATGTAGATTTACCGCCTCCGTTTGGTCCGGTAATTGCTACAAAACGATCAGCAATCGTCAAATTTACATTTCTCAAAATTTCCTTGTCTGCTGCCGTGTTCTCATCTGCCACCTGGAAACAGACGTCTTTCAGTTCAAGCATAATCTTTCCTCAACTTTTTCTATCAGTCTTTGAAACACTTCAGATCCTGCAAACTTCAAAACACGATTCGTTTGTTCACTGAACTGTCATTTTTTATTATCCATAAAATATACCGATTAAGTAGGTGTATTTAGTATCCGAATATTATAATACATTTTTCTTATAAATGGAAGTAGTCAGACAGTAGATTTTCACACTGTCTGACTCGCATATTTCCATAAAGTCTTTTATCTTTCCGCATTCAGCCTTATACGTTCATACATAATCAGAAATTATCTTTTTCTTCTGCATAAACCAAAGGTAAAATCGCTGCCAAATGGGTAAACTCTTTCAAATTGTGTGCAAACAAGCCTTTGACCACTTCCATTGGCACGCTTTCTCCCCTTGGAATCAGCTTCATCGTCATACCATTCAATATCTGATATCCGATCCAGAAACGGCTGCGAAGCTCTATACCGCCTTCAATCTCCCGGATCATATGGGTCATGACTGCCGCCACACCTTTTCCCGGCTCCGGTCCATGTCCATTTGCGCACATCATAGACGCACATCTTTGCGTTCCTACCAGTTCTTCCGGATATCCCATCTCTGACGGAAATTTAAAATCCAGCACCAGCTCATCCGGTCCTGCTCCGATATCCTCCAAGATCTCATGGGTAGTACCCCAGGTTCTCTCCCGCATCGGCAGGTTGTGGCTCATCGCCTTATCCCGTTCTTTCTGTCTCGCATAGTAGTGATCCTCCGGGTCCCAGATCTTATATCTGGTATCTTCCAGGGCATGCCATGCAAACCACCATTCAAACATTTCTTTTGTAACCCCCGGCATTTTCGTCAGGTTAGCTACATATCCGGAACCGTCGGAAGCCACACCGTATCCGGTCTCCTCCTCAAAATATCCCGGTTCAAATAATTTTGCCCGCAATCCAATATTCAGCATTTTGGACGGTTCCATAGGACCAGCCGCTAAAATATCCAGCTTTTCCTGCGGGATTGGCGTCATCGGGTAATGAAAATATTTTGCATAGGATAATTTTTCCTCTGCCGCTGTTAAAGTTGGTTTCATATATTTCTAAATCTTCCTTTCTTATATCATCTGCATACTTTCGCTGATTTCCTGAGCCTTTTCTTCGCCAAGCAGATAAGCTACCAGGGCAAGTGCAAACTGGGCAGCCACCCCCGGACCTTTGCCGGTAATGATATTTCCTGCTACAACTACAGATTCTCCCGTCCAGTCCACATTGGCCGTCTCGCAGCCAGGATATACAGTCGCTTTCTTTCCCTCCAAAATACCTGCGTTGCCAAACACAGAAGGAGCTGCGCAGATAGCCGCTGTCATTTTACCGTCAGAAGCAAATTTTTTCACATATGTATTCACACCCGCATGCTCCTGCAGATATTTGGTTCCAGGCATTCCACCCGGAAGCACAATGCCGTCCAAAGCATCAAAATCTACATTTTCAAATATTTCATCAGCATGTACTGCTATATTGTGGGCTCCCATTACCTGCTTGTAACCGGTAATAGAAACGGTTGTCACATCAATGTCCGCACGGCGACAAATATCAACCGCTGACAATGCCTCGATTTCTTCAAAACCTTCTGCCAAAAATACACATATTTTTTTCATAATGTTGTTTTTCCTTTCACTTTATTCTATAATAACAGCTACAATAAAGGAGCGATATTATGGAAATCGAACGTAAATTTTTAATCTCAAACCTGCCTGATAACCTGGATCAATATCCCTGTCATACCATTGAACAAGGGTATCTGTCGACCCGCCCGGTAGTTCGGATTCGCCGGCAGGATGACGATTATATCCTGACCTACAAAGCCAATGGCATGATGGTGCGGGAAGAATACAATCTGCCGCTTACTCAAGAAGCTTATGAACATCTAAAGCCCAAGGCTGATGGTATCATAATTACCAAGAAACGTTATTGTATCCCCTGCGAGCCTTACACGATCGAGCTGGATATTTTTGAAAACGAGCTGGACGGTCTCATCCTGGCGGAAGTGGAATTTCCCACGGAAGAAGAAGCCAATTCCTTCTGCCCGCCAGACTGGTTTATTGAAGATGTAACGTTTTCCCCAAAATACCATAACAGCTATCTGGCCATGAACACACGCACTTAAATCCTGCGCCCCTCATATTTTTGGCGGGTGCGGATGCACTGCTTTAACTGCAGATACCGATCCTGAAGCTTGCCTTCCGGAATTACCACATCCAGGCACACTGCCAGATCATCGATCAACTTATCATTGATTTCTGCATACATTGCTGATACAATCTTATATTTTTCTTCAAAACTCTCTGCATCTAAAAATTTCATCAGCCATGGATTTGCCTGTCCTTCCTCAGGCTCCATATTTTCAGTTCTTACCGGCTGATTATGCCCGATTTCTACATCTCCCAAAGCTTCTGACTGGCTATACCCTGGTTCCGCATCTCTCAAAACTTCTGACTGGCTATACCCGGTTTCTGCACCTTCCGAAACTTCCGGCTGGTTATGATCTGACTCCCCTGCCGCCATAACTGCTTCCGGCATTTTGCCATCGTAACCCATACATTGAAAGCGGTATTTCTGCGTTACCTGTGGATATTTCTCATGATCCACCTCGCTGATAAACATATCATAAGGTCTGATACAAACCCCATATTCCCCATAAAGAGCCTGATATACGACCATTTTTTCATCTGTTTCTGAATGCTTTCCGATTGCTATGACCTGGTACATTTTATTTTTAAAATGAAGATACTTCTCTCCAGGTCTTGGATTTCCCTGTGACATTTTAAATACTCCTTTACTACGAATCAATCTCCTTTTGTAGTAAAACTATTTAACATATCGGTAGCTTCCGCAATAAAATCCCGGCCTGACGGAATGGATGTATCCGGTCCCGTAATCATCATATCATAAACCGGTTTCATCAGATCCTCCTTACTGTCCAGTTCATTATCCATCTCTGTCACATAAGAATTGATCTTTGCCGCTGATAAGATCGCTCCGTCATCTTCATCGATTCCCGCTGCTATGCGAATGTCTTGCGGCTTTTCTTCTGATGAAGCCGAGGAAAACGATTTTTGGGGGCTGCCCAACTGAGATCTTCCTGTTGAGCCGGAACGACTTGTATTTCCTGCCGAACTGGAACGATTTATACTTCCCGCTGAACCGGAGCGATTTGTACTTCCCGCTGAACCGGAGCGACTTGTACTTCCTGCTGAACCGACGCGACTTGTACTTCCCGCTGAACCGGCGCGACTTGTACTTCCTGTCGAACCGGAATACCGGTATGAACCAGTTGTCCGGGAGCTTCCATGCCATTCATTCTGACCGGTATTTCCCTGACCATTGCTGCCTTTCTGTTGTACACTTTTCAAAATGAAAACAATAACCATTATGATCACAATAATAATCCCGGCCATAAACATCCTCCATATATAATCGTTTTCTTTTGCGCTTAAATAGTTTTTCTACTTGGAAATCGTTTATTACCTGATAATAATATCTCCGGTAACTCTATAAGTATAGCATACTGACGCATATTTTTAAACAATATCCTGGGTAAGAATTTGCATTATCCTGAACTGGAATTTACATCATCCTAAACAAAAATTTGCGCTGTCCTGAACTGGAATTTACATCATCCTAAACAAAAATTTGCGCTGTCCTGAACCGTAATCTATACCATCTATATTTACAGAGCTTTCCGTTTTATATCATATAATTGAAACAGCTTTCATATGTCAGAATCCATCCCGACATGTGAAAGCTGCTTTTTAACACTTCTCTTTATTCTTCCATCAATGTAAATTCGTCGCCATTTTTTACAATGCCGCCTTGAAGGACTTTGCAAAAGACACCTTCCCTCGGCATGATGCAATCGCCCATTGTCTGGAAAATCACACAACCATGATGACATTCCTTTCCAATCTGTGTCAATTCCAAAATCACATCATTACACTGAAATTTACTTCCGATCGGCAAGGTTTTAAAATCATAGCCGGATACGACAAAATTTTCGCCAAATGCTCCAAACTCTACCTCTGCACCGCGATTTCTGAATTCTTCTATTTTCTCATAGGAAAGAAGACTTACCTGGCGATGCCAGTTTCCTGCGTGTGCGTCATCCTTCAATCCGAAATCTGCAATGACTTCGGCACTCCCTACATCTACTTTCTGCGTACCCTTTTTTTCACTGGTACAGACAGCCAAAACTTTTCCCATAAACTGCATCCTCCTGCATCCGGTCAAAATCAGCATACTCCATTTCTATCTTTGGATGTTCCCATGATAAATGTATTACGCTGATAGCTGACCAGCTAATATTCTTTTTGTAGAATATCATATCTTATTGCTAGGTTTAATTCTAAAACGGTAATCAGCTATGCAAAATCTGCATTTTGTGCTATCAATGTCTCTATTTTCCCCTGAACCTGTTTCTCCTGATCCAATGCGGACAGCTTCATCCCTTTCAATTTAGAGATCACATCAGAAACCCGTTCTCTGATAGCGTCAACCTCTTTCTGGGACCTTTGAATCCGATCATAGATTTCCCAATCCGTGAAAAAATTGTCTAAAAAAATGTCCGCATAACGTTCAAAACCATCTACATTTACTTTTAAATTGCTCTGAATATATACATCCGATAACTCTGTTCTGAAACGCCCCAGCTGAAGCTGCAATTCATCGAGCAGTTTCTGTGCCTTATCCATGTGATTATGCTTTACCACGTCTGCGATCAGACTTCCGCCCAGCATATCATAGGTACTCCAGCTTTTCGCAGTATTCAGGCTTGCCTGTACTTCGCCCACTGTCGCCAATGCACGGGTTCCGGCTTCCATTGCTTCCTGAAGCTCTTTCTGATAACTTTTGATCTCCGCCAGCTGATTTTCCAGCGCCAGCAGTTCTCTTCCCCCCGCGCTCTCTGTCCCTCTTAGGATCTCGCGCTTTTCAGCAATTCTGGTTTCATAAAGCTCCCGACATCCTTTCAGTTGTTCCATTTCTTCCTCATAATATCTGATATGGTTCCGGATATCTCCCAGCTCTGTCAAAACCAGCTTATGTTTTGCCAATGCCTCCAGCGCCTCTCTGCGCTCTTTATCCAATTTTTCTTTTCGGGTTCCGGCAATCGACTGAAAATATGCTATAATGCTATGATTTTCCAGCTTATCTACATCCGCCTGCTCTTTTAGACAGCACTCACGCAATTCCAGTTCTCTGCCCGCAAACTCGCGCTCCCGTGCACGGAGGTCGCCGAGCATAGCTTCCAGTTTCTCCTGTCGTTTAACCTTCTGGATTAACAGTTCTAATTCTTTATCCATAACGCCCTCCTCCTACTTTATTCTCAATTATACTATACTCCTGCAAGCATTCGTAGTTCAATCTATTATATTGTACAAAACAAAATACATTACAAAATCTATCATGATTTCCACATATTTGAACGAAATCAGAGCATCCGTTAAAACAAATCAGATACTTGAAATTATGATTCCGGATCATTATGATAATAGAGACACTTATCGTATGTATGTTTCATACCGGCATCTTAAAATGGAGATTTTACTATGTTTATAAATGTTGGTGGAAGAACCGATATTACAAATTATTACAGCGACTGGCTGATGAACCGAATCCGTGAAGGCTATGCCCTGTCCCGAAATCCCTTTTATCCGAATAAAATCTATAAGTACAAACTCACACCGGATGTGGTGGACTGTATCATCTTCTGCACAAAAAATCCGGAACCGATGCTGGACAAGATCGATGAAATCCGTTCCCGGGGCTTTCACGTATTTTTCTATGTAACGATCACAAGCTATGGAAAAGATATGGAGCCGGGTGTTCCGGACTATCGACATATGATCTCTGTTTTTCAGAAACTTTCTGATATCGTCAGCAAAAATAATGTTGGCTGGAGATATGATCCTGTCCTGATCACAGAAAAATATACCGTAGAGCATCATATAAAATGCTTTGATGAGATGGCAAAGAAACTGGCGCCCTGCACAAACTTCTGTATTTTCAGCTTTGTAGAACTATATAAAAAACTGAGTTATACCTTTCCCGAGCTGCGGGCCGTCACACCAGATGAGAAGAAAATCCTGCTGTCCGCCTTTGGAAGAATCTCTCAAAAATACAACCTCAGACTACAAACCTGCGGAGATACCATGGACTATTCAGAATATGGCATCGCCCGCTCCGGCTGCATTACGGCGCCCATCATGGCGAAGGCGATTGGTCAGGATCTGAAATCCATCGCCTTAAGTCCCTCCCGCAGAGGGTGCGGATGTCTGCCAAACAATGATATCGGCGCCTACGATACCTGTCCCAATGGCTGTAAATACTGTTATGCCACAAAAGACGCTGCTCTTGCAGTCAAAAATTATCAGAGACATAACCCTGCTTCCCCCCTTTTGATCGGAGAGGCAGGACCTGCCGATGAGATCATAGAAGCAAAACAGATCAGCTTCTTAGAACCATATCGGCAGCTATCATTTTTTTAAATTTCCATTTTATTGCCTCTTTATTTTTTCTTATTTAATATGTGATTCAGAATGCCGCCGCCAACGATGATAATTACAGCAATCACTACCACTCTTTTGGCTGCCTCCTGAGGCATCTGACTTTTCGATCCAATGGACTCCGAATAAAATGTCAGGGAATAGCTGACCTCATGGGGCGTCCCCATAGCGGTAGTGTCTGCGATTACAGTCATTTCTTCATCCATGACTGTGATTGGAATCTCGAAGGTAGAATTTCCGCTGTCTGCATTCATATTCAAGTATTTCTCATTTTCAACGATCATATAATCATAGTTGGAACTGCTCCATATGAGACGTGCATAAGCCTTTCCATCCCGAACATACAGATAGGTAGGGGAATTGACTGTTGCTTTTCCGCTGCCGCCTGCAAGAGTCACTTCGATGGCATACTCCCCATCTGCCATATTTATATCCATAGCAGCTTCCGCATCTTTGCCCGTGGCATCTTCCGCAGTGCTGTCTGTGACAGTCGTTTGACTTGAATCCTCCGCATCGGAATTTTTAATAACCAGCACTCCATTTTCGTCTGTCTCATTTTCAATTGTCTCATTTTCTTCTATCGCAGTATGATTTCCCGAAGCGGTACCGCCCTCAGTATTGCCCTTTGCTGACGAATCACTTCCGGAAGCTCCGCCATTTTCCATCGCCTCTATCGCCTCTTCAATCATATCATAGTCCGGCAGTTCTACCAGCAATGCATCCTCCGGCAGTGTAGATGCGTCAAACAAAAGGACCCGGTCATACCATTTCTCCTTATTCTTGCTGAAAGCCGCACAGTTGATCCCTTTATCCAAAGCTTCTACCGGAACTGTGTAAGTATACATACCGTCTGCATCTTCCTGAAATCCAATATACGCTGAGGTATCATTGATCTTGGCAGCTTCTTCTCCGGTTCCCATGTACAGCCAGAGATAGCTCTTTCCGCTCAAAGTAAGCACCGCCTCCATCTGGCCATCTGTTACCGTAAGCGCTGCTTCCACGACCCGAAACATAGAAGAACTTGACTCTACTTTGATTGCATAGGTTCCATCCTTTACATCCCGTCCATAAATGGGCAGCATTCCGTATTTTCCTACTGATACGGACGTCGTCTTTTCTGAAGATGTGGCAACCTGACTATAGTCTGCATTTGCAGCCAGCACAGACACTGGAATCCAGACTATGATGGAAATCAATGCCAGGGCTATTATTTTATTGAAATAGTTTTTTTTCTTCATTTTCTTTTCCTATAATTTTTCTGTTTTTATAAAATAAATACATAAAATGAGATACATTTATAAGAATTATATAAGAATCTATTTTCCGCTTCAAGGGATAGAAAGAAATTTTAAGGGTATACTTGAAAAAGGCCGATGCATATGTTATTGTATGTGTAGGCAAAAAACGAGATCATTATGCATTTCAATCAAAATACCAGAGAGCGGCGACTCTCTGGTATTTTAGTTACGCTTTATAGTTGCGAAAACTAGGCTAATTACCGCTTACGATTGCTATCTAGCCATTTGCAGATGAGATGGCAAATCACACCTGCCATGACAGCAATCAAAAACGAGACAATATAATGCACTTCAATCCCCCCTCTCTGTTACCAGAATATAGGGGCGGTAACAATTTCATTATATCACTTTTTATTCAAACTACAAATATCTTGTGTAAATCTTTTGTCGTAAATTGAGGCAAAACGCCAATATTTCCTTGACACAAACACAATTTTAAGGGTATACTTGAAAATAGCTAATGCATATGTTATTGTATGTATGGAGCAAAAGATATAAATGTTCATAATTTGCACAGCAAAAACCCAGAGAATGGCGGTTCTCTGGGTTTTCTTGTCATTTATGGCTGACCATACCAAGGCTAGCTACCGACTATTCCTCACTGTCTAACCATTTGCAAATGTAATAGGCGGTTACACTTGCCATGACAGAGAGTACAAATGATATAAACAAGTTCATAATTTACACCCCCTCCCGTTTCCAGTATTGGGGCGGTAACAATTTCATTATATCACTTTTTATTTAAACTACAAACATCTTATATAACCTGTTTTGTATTTCATTGAAATCTTTACCCGCACATAGTATAATTTACAAAGTATACTTAGAAAAGGAGCCCCTTCACATGAAAGGAATTTTATATGGAATCGGCGTAGGTCCCGGAGACCCGGAACTTATGACTTTAAGGGCAGTACGGTTGATCAGAGAAAATGAGATCATTGCTGTTCCCGGAGAAAATGTCAAAGAGACTGTCGCATACAGAATTGCCGTACAGGCTGTACCGGAGCTGGCCGATAAGAAACTGCTTCCGATACATATGCCTATGACCCACGACCAGAACGAAATGAAACGCTGGCACGAAAAAGGCGCCCGTGAACTGGAAACGCATTTGGATCAAGGAATGAACGTTATCTTTTTGACCTTAGGCGATCCTACGATCTATTCCACATTTACATACCTTCAAAAAATCGTAGATCGTCATGGCTATGAAACTCGCCTTGTCAGCGGAATCACTTCCTTCTGTGCCGCCGCTGCCCGCATAAATACCCCGCTGGTTGAATGGAATGAACCGCTTCATATCCTGCCTGCTGTTCATCAGCTTGAGGCAGAATTGGAACAACCCGGAAATTATGTATTAATGAAATCCGGCAAAAAAATGAACCAGGTAAAGTCTATTCTGTCAGAAAGCGGACGAGCAGTTTCTATGGTGGAAAACTGTGGAATGGAAAATGAGCACATCTATAAAAGTACAGCGGAAATTCCTGATAATGCAAGCTACTATTCCCTGATCATCGCCAAAGAACCGACACAAAAATAACAGCTTCTGCACACGCATGTCAGATGATTTTTTTCCTGTCCATTGCGCGAATGAAACGGAGTCTGAAAATATGATTGAAATAAAAAATCTTACGAAAAAATTTGATGATTTTACTGCCGTGGATTCTCTGAATCTGACTATTAAAACCGGAGAATTTTTCGGACTTTTAGGTCCAAACGGCGCCGGCAAGACTACAACGATCGGCATGCTGTCCACGCTGCTGCTCCCCACCGCCGGAGAAATCTGCATTGACGGACAGACGCTGACCCGGCAGCGGACAGATCTGAAGCGAAAGCTCAGCGTTATCACGCAGGAATATTCCATGCGTCAGGACATGACCATGGATGAGATCATGGAGTATCAGGGCCGATTGTATTTTATGCCTTTAAAGCAGATCCGCGCCCGTTCAGAGGAACTGCTGGAATTTTGCGGACTGATCAATTTCCGCAAACGTACCGTCCGGCATCTGTCCGGCGGTATGAAACGCAAACTGATGGTCTGCCGCGCACTGCTCACAGAGCCGGAAATCCTGCTCTTAGATGAGCCAACTGCCGGCATGGATGCCATCTCCCGCAGACAGATGTGGAATCTTTTGCATCAGCTTAATGAACAAAATCTGACCATCCTTCTTACTACCCATTATATAGAGGAAGCACAATCCCTCTGCCACCGGGTCGCATTGATGGACAGTGGGAAGCTGGAACGCATCCATACACCTGTAGGATTAATCGAAGAACTCGGAGCCTATACCGTGGATGTGTCTGCACCTGATGGATTGAAAAGTCACTATTTCCATCAGAGAGAAGAAGCTATCGCATTTCTCGCTGAAATCAAAGAACCTTCCTCACTTCGTGATACCACTTTGGAAGATGTATTCGTGGAGCATGTGGGGAAACATTTAACACAGAAATAAAACTTGGAGTTTTACTATGGGAATACTTACTGTTTTATGGGAAAAATGGAGAGAATTTAAAAGAGATTTCTATAAGATCACATTAGCGGCTATGATCGCTCCGCTGATGTACTTAGTCGTGTTCGGACTGGGCATCCAGACAACCTCCCACGGCGAACCATATCTTAATTTCCTGATTCCGGGCGTGGTAGCTTTGACTACTATGAACGGCAGTTTCAACGCCATTGCCCAAAACTTAAATGTACAAAGACTTTACGAAAAGGCTTTTGATCAGGTCATGATCTCCCCCACTCCCCTCTGGCAGTTCATTGTTGGGCAGATCCTTGGGGGAAGTCTGCGCGGTTTATACGCAGGAAGCGTTATTTTAGTGCTTACCCTTCCTATTAAAACGGGGCTTGTATTCAATGGCTTTTCTTTTTGCATCATGCTGTTAAACGGAGCCGTATTCTCTGCCATCGGTGTCGTAATTTCATTTCTTGCCAAAAATCACGCCGATGTTCCGAGATTTTCAAATTATATGATCATGCCTATGGCATATCTGTGCAACACCTTTTTCTCTACAGATAGAATGCCGCGAGGACTTCGGGATTTTGTCTCCGTACTGCCTCTGTCCCAGGCCAGCACCATGATCCGAAGCATCGCTTCCGGAGAGCGGGCCGGACTTCAGGGTGTTTTCATCTTGACAGCGTATCTGGCAGTATTTATGGGAATTGCTTTTTGGTTTATATATAAGAAGAAAAATTTATAGTATCCGGTTATTGCAAAAATTCCTTGCTGACACAATATTTCAACACTGATTCCATCTGAGGGGATACCCACTTGTCCCGATGATACAAAAGCTGTTTCCAGATCTCAATCTCAAAATCCTCTACATTTAAACAGACCATTCTGCCCTCTTTCACAGCCTTCTGCGTCACATAATCCGGCAGAAAAGAAATTCCTATCCCCTGCTCTACCAAAGTGCAGATCATATCCGTGCTTCCGATTTCCAGAACGGGCTGAATCTCCAATGACATTTCTGCCAGTCTTTCATCCATTAGTCTGCGATAGCTCATTCCCTTTTCTGTCAGAATAAAGGGATGCTTTATCAGTTCCTGCACAGAAATAGAAGCATTTTGACACAATGAGCTGTACGGACCTGCCACAAAATGCATACTTACCTTTTCCTCCCGGACGATCACATATTCCGTGTTATAAATGTGATTATCCAAAGTTAATATAGCGTCAACCTCGTTGTGGTTGAGCAGGCGAAACATCTCTTCTGTTCCGGCTGCAATAATCTTTAAGGTAATTCCCGGATAATGCTCTCTAAACGAATCAAATCCTTCACGCAACAAGGAGTCACGCAGAGAATCCGCCATTCCCAGACGGATATGACCTGTGATCACGGTATCATTCTGCATATTTTCTCTCAGTTCCTGGGTCATTTTACTGATCTGATGGGCATATTTTAATACTTCCCGTCCTTTTTCCGTCAGCACTACCGTATGATTGATTCTCTCAAACAATTGAGAATTTAATTCTTCCTCTAACTGTTTGATTTGAAAAGAAACCGTAGACTGAGAAAATCCCAGTTTTTTAGATGCCTTTGTAAAGCTGCTCAGTTCGGCCACATGAATAAACGTAATCAAATTTTTAATGTCCAATTCTGACTTTCCCCATTTCATTCAAAATCTATTTTTTCGATCCATATCATTATAACTATCAATTTTACAGATTCTTGTTTCTAGGATACAATAATTAAGTGACACATACAACAGTTATCATTAAGAAAAAAGATTTACCAAATAGATTTTAACTATTTACCGAAAGAACAAAGAGGTTTACGGATATGACTATTTTCAAAGCAATCTTTTCTATTCTCTGGGGAGACCTGATCACGATTCCGCTGCCCGGCGGCAGCTCTCTGGGAATCTCCCTTTTAGTAATTATTTTGATTCCATCCGGCATTTATTTTACTGTTCGGACCCGATTTCCTCTTGTCCGACGTTTTCCGGAAATGCTGAGAATCTCAGTTGAAAAAAGAAATTCCACCCAAAAAGGCTCTCTTACCGGATTGCAGACCCTCATCGTATCCACGGCAACCCGGGTAGGAATGGGTAATTTAGTGGGCGTTGTAGCTGCCATTTCTGCCGGCGGTGCAGGGGCTGTTTTCTGGATGTGGATCATTGCCCTGCTTGGCTCATCCACGGCATTTATTGAAGGGACTCTGGCACAGTTATATAAAGAAAAAGACCCCCTCTACGGCGGATACAGAGGCGGTCCGGCATACTATCTCCATCATTTATTTGTCAGAAAGGGAAGCGCCCGCAAGCGTTCTGTCATCGCGGTATTATTTGCCCTTTCCGGCTTGTTATGCTGGTGCGGAATCAGTCAGGTTATCGGAAACTCGGTTACTTCCGCTTTTGAAAACGCATTTCAGATACCACCGATTTACACCATCATAATCCTTGTAGCCATTGCGGCAGTCATTGTTCTGAGAAAAAATGCCACAGTAAAGGTTTTAGATATTATTGTTCCCATCATGGCTGCTCTGTATTTTGTTATTACCATCGTTATTATTTTCAAAAACGCCGGAGAGCTGCCCGCCGTTTTTGAAAGAATTTTTGCAGAAGCCTTTGGCATTCGCCAGGCCGTGGCAGGTGGTTTTGGCGCTGTCATCATGAACGGGGCAAAGAGAGGGTTATTCTCAAACGAAGCCGGTTCCGGTTCTGCCCCCTGTGCCGCTGCTGCAGCAGATGTCAGCCATCCTGCAAAGTCAGGTTTACTACAGGCATTTGGCGTATTTATTGATACTATTGTGATCTGCAGCTGCTCCGCCATGATCATGCTGCTTGCTCCGGTAGAATTGACCAATGGGCTTGTGGGCATGGACCTTTTGCAGACCGCTATGCAGTATCATATGGGCGATTTCGGAATCGTGTTTATCGCTGTCATACTTTGGCTGTTCAGCTTTTCCACTTTTATAGGAATCCTGTTCTATGCCAGATCAAACGTGGCATATCTATTTGGGGACAACTGGACTTCCCAGACACTGTACAAAGCTCTGGCCTTAGTCATGCTCTTTATCGGCGGACTGGCAGCTTACACCTTTGTGTGGGATCTGGGAGACCTGGGAATTGGTCTGATGACGATCTTTAATATGATCGCACTGTTTCCTCTGGCGCCAAAAGCGATTGAGGCGCTTAGGGATTATGATAAAAAGAAGAAGGCATCCTAGCAATGGGATGTCTTCTTCCCTTTGTCGTATCTCAACGTAAAATTTTTTAATATATACGCATTGTTTCCTATTATTTCCGCAATTCTATATTTCCATTCTTTGACTCCAACTTTATCACTGCATTCGGATCACTGCCCACCCTTGTGCTGACCGTACTTCCATCAGCAGAAATGTCATCCTGAAAATCAGTATTGATCTTTCCGTTTTTTGTGACCGCCTCCAATTCAAAGCTTAACGTCGATGGCACTCTAAGCTCTATGTCATCATTTTTATTGTAAAAATACAGATCGCCGGTCACGTCATCATAAGACACAGATAATCTCCCGGAATTTTCTGCCCTGTAGGTGCCTGCCCCTTTGACTGCCAGAAATTCTGCGTTCCCACTGGTAGTATGATAAGTTACATTTCCATCCATTTTTCCGCAACTGACATTTCCCTGGGTTGTCTCGATCTTTATTTCATCTCCCGAAATCTCTCCTAATTCCAGATTTCCACTTGTAGAGGTCAAATAGAGATTCTCCGCTGCAGCTTTGTTTAAACGTAATGTTCCCGAAGTGCAATCAATCCGAAGCGAAGCCAAATGCAGCTCCAGACCAGACATGTCAATATCCCCATCGGTTGTAGTTACTTCTAAATGCCGTGCGTAAGAAACGGGCATATATACTTCCACATATCTCACAAAACTCTTTTTAGAAAGGGGTTTCTCTCCCTCACGAATCTGAATCCCATCCCCATTCTGATTTACCTTTGCATAGTAATCTTTTTTATCGCTGCTCATATACTCTTTGATGGTAAGATTCTCATCATCACTTTCATAAAAACTTACCGTTTCATCATCAAAAGAAATGGTTATCGTTTCTATTCCATCCAGGGAAAAGTGTTGTTCATTTACCAGCTTCGCTGTCTGACTGTTTCCACAGGAAGATAACACTGACAAGCCTAAAATCAGCACGATAAAAAGCGACATAATTATTTTAAATTTTAATTTCATTCAATAGTTCTCCTTCTATTTTGCATTATAAATGAATGGTTCATTCATATAAGGAGTAAAAATGATAGAAAGTCCGAAAACCATGTCCTTCCTCTGATACAACATACAAAAAACACAGTTCACAAACTTTCTACTACTATAATTTTTAGAAAATATTTGATGTAAACTTTCTAATGTTATAAGTTGCCGCTGATAAGAAGCAAAATCCTTACTATTTTTCACACATAAAACAACCGTCTTTCAGCTCCTATATGCAGTATGCGGACACAAGATTATCCATACACACCCGCTTCGCAGCCTCCGCCGAAATATCAGAAGTTTCAAAAGATGTATAGCGTATATCCATTGCCCACCAGCTTAAGGTTTCTACAATCAGAATCGTTGTCAGCTTCACATCATCCAGAGCTCTGATCATACCTTTTTCCATATAAGCATGCAGATATGCTTCCATAGTAGAAAAAAACGCTTTCCGATATGATTTATATCGCTTTGCCAAAAACGGAAAATCATACTGATTCTTTTCGATGAACAGACATCCTGCCGCATACCGGGACAAAAGATCAAACGTATCTGACATCAAAGACGCAAAGGAATAGTCTGTAAGCTGGTCTTTCAAAGGCTTTTGAAATGCTTCCGCTGATTCCTCGAATATCTGAACAATTTCCTGCTCCAATCCCGTAAAATGTTCCTCACTGATTGGCGTTTCAATCATTTCGTCCGCAAATTCAGGCTGTATCGTACATTTTAAAATGTAATGCATGATTTCTTTCTTTCCCACAAAATCATGATAGATGGTACCCACGGAAACACCTACCGCCTTTGCGATATGGCTGATCTGTGTTTTTGAATAGCCCTGTTTTAAAAATAAAGATGTCGCCGCTTCGGTAATCGCCTGTATTCTCGGTGTCAATGTATCGTCTCCTTTGTGAATGAACCATTCATTTTTATATTATTGTACACGGTTCCGCCCAAGATGTCAATCCTTATCCGACTTCCCCTTCTTTGCCAGCCCCGGCATTGGTATATACTTCTCAAAA
>CAZLZX010000040.1:0-17039 GCA_964564095.1 uncultured Eubacterium sp.
TCCTTCCCAGACACAGCGCCGACAGGACCGTCCCCAGCCCGATCCCATACAATCTCGTATGATTTCCAAGACAAAGTATCACACTGATGACCACTAACGAGATATCAAACACATTTTTCACAATTGAAAAAGGGAAATGAAATACCTCCGAAATCGTCTTTACAATACCGTCCGTAGGTGTCAGTACCAAATCTGTCTTTACACACAGATAAACACCCATCGAGGTAACAAACATCGTTAATATAAACAGTACCAGCCGAATCATCAAATGAAACTCGATCTCCGGAATCAGCCAGTCATACAGATCGGTCAAAACTCCAAATGCCAAAGAAAGAGGCACCTCCAGCACATAGGTCAATGTAATTTTCTTGGACAAGATGCATTGTATCACAACAAACAGTAAATAGCAGATAATAGATGCTGTTCCCAGGGAAATATGATAAATTTCCGAGATGGAATACATCACAGAACTAAAGGCCGCAACACCCAGCGCATATCTGATATTCAGGACAACCGCCACTGCGATCAAATTCAGCCCAATCACATAAAGGATAAATCGTTTCATTAAAATTTCTCCCCAGTGAAAAGGCAAGGGGCTCCATGCCTGAAATAAATGAATCCAATTCCACGGATACGTCTTTTTATCTGTGTCATTTTATCTGATTTCTTTCAAATTTTCTTGTGTATCTCCCGTTGCAACCACATTGCTTCCCGTGCCCAGAATGTTCTCAATTACAACCTGTCCATGACAAACCGGCGCCTTTGGATGGGTACGGTATATTTCCTGTGCGCATGCCCTTAACATGCTCTTCGGAACCGGACGGTCTGTCTTTACGCTGATCGGACGATCCACCCCTTCCACACGCATCAGCACAGTTAAAACACGCGTGGGATTGATAAGCTCCTGTTTTGCATATTCCTCTCCACGGCTGCAAAATTGTCCGCTGACTTCAAACTGCTCCTGTCTCTTTACCACATGAAGGCTGCATCCTCTTGGACAATTAATACAAATCAAATCCTGCTCTTCCATATTTTTCGCTCCTCCTCTATGGCTGTCACGAGTTCTTATCCCCGCAACTTTGCTCTTCTATAACAATTACTACTTCTTTTTTCGCTGTGATAAGCTTCTCCATCGGAATCTCAATCCGGCACATTTCTCCCGGCGTCAACGCAAATCCATTCTTTCGGAAGATCACTTCATCTTCTGTCTTTGCTGCAATCTTCACATCCCGATATTTTTTTCTGGGTCGGAACATAAAGGTAACTTTTTCCTTTTCCCCTTCGCGTTTTACTAACTGGGGAACAACGCCGCTCACACCTGCACCGCTGACAATCTTGATATTTGCTTCAGCATTCTGCCGCTGGGATACATTGACTGTATCGGCTTCCTGTTTCATAAGATATTCAGCCACATAGCATCCGGTTTCCTCTGCCTCCTCACTGACAAAATCTACCAGATCATGAACATGCAGCACATTTCCACAGGCAAAAAATCCCGGCACAGATGTCTGCATATCCTCCGTGACCACAGCCCCTTTTGTGGCAGATGAGATCACGATTCCCGCCTGCTCCGTCAACTCATTCTCCGGAATCAGACCGGCAGAGATCAAAAGAGTGTCACATTCCACCTCAAACTCTGTTCCCAATATCGCCTGTCTGTTCTCATCGACTTTACTGATTACAACAGAGCTGACACGCTCTTTCCCTTTTATCTCCGTGACTGTTGACCGGAAATAAACAGGGATATCAAAGTCTTCCAGACATTGCTTCATATTCCTCGGCAAACCGCTGGAATAAGGCATGATCTCAACAACGGCTTCTACCGAAGCACCTTCCAGTACAAATTGTCTTGCCATGATCAGACCGATATCCCCCGATCCCAGAATAACAACTTTTTTGCCCGGCAGATAGCCATTGATATTCAAATACCGCTGCGCCGTACCCGCTGTCAAAATACCCGCGCCTCTGGTTCCCGGAATCAACAGAGCATTTCTTGTACGCTCTCTGCATCCCATAGCCAGCACAACTGCCTTTGCCTGAATCTGAATCAATCCCTCTGAGGGATTTACCGCAGTGATCATCCGATCCTTTGTAAGCTCGATCACAAATGTGTTTAAAAGATAAGGGATCTGATATTCCTCCACCATTTCCCGATATCTGCGGGCAAATTCCACACCTGTCAGATCCTCCTGAAAACGATGCAGACCAAAGCCATTGTGAATACACTGGCGCAGCACGCCTCCCAGATATCCATTTCTTTCCAATATTAATATATCTTTTATGCCCTTTTTGTAAGCGCTGACGGCAGCCGCCATACCGGCTGCTCCGCCGCCTATGATTACCAGATCAATATTTCTCATATTTATTGCTCCTCATTACATGCACGGCATGCCAAAACTTCAGATGCTCCGCCGCACTGTGTCACTTCCAATGGATCCAGTCCCAGCTCTTCACACAATATTTCCAGCACTCTGGGGCTACAAAAACCTCCCTGACAGCGTCCCATACCGGCTCTTGTTCGAAGCTTAACCTCTGAAATAGAACGGGCTCCCAGCGGTCTGCGGATAGCATCACGGATCTCTGCCTCAGTTACCATCTCACAGCGGCAAACGATCTTCGCATAGTCCGGGTCCTCGGCAATTGCCTGTTTGCGTTCCTCATTGGTCATTGTACGAAATGCCTTCTTGGCAACACGATAAGGCGAGAAGTTTTCATTTTTTTCCGGTTTCAAACGATCTACACAGAGAGCTGCCACATGGCGGGCAATCGCTACTGCCGAGGTAAAGGCAGGAGATTCCGTACCGCCTGCATTGATAAAGCCGGGCACGTCCTCGGCCTCTCCAATAACAAAATCATTGGTGTCCGCATGGGGGCGGCATCCGCCAAAAATGCCGATGACTGCATCCATTGGAAACTCTGATCCGTCACTTCCAAGCGGAAGGTCTTTCCAGGCAGCTTTAAAATAGTCTATGATCTGATCCACAGATGCCTTCGGCACTGTAGTAAAATCCGGATCATCCGTCTGGGTGGCATCGCATCCAAGCAGCACCGAGCCGCCAAGTGTAGGAATAATCGCCATTCCCTTCGTATGTCCTCCCCCCGGCAGATCATGGGGAGTCTCCATCAGAGTGGTGTTCAGCTTGTCCGCCACCTTACGGTCTAAAATCACATGTGCTCCAAATCGCGGAATAATATGATATTTGTTTTCAGAAACCATATTATTAATGACGTCAGAACATCCGCCGGCACAGTTGATGATCATGCGGGCAGAAAATTTCTGATCGCCTGCAAATACATCAAAGCCTCCGTCCACAGGAGTGATTCCTGTCACTTTTGTCTCCTTCAAAAATGTGACGCCATTATCACAGGCATTCTCTGCCAGTGCATAAGTAACAGTAAAAGGTGTGGTCACTCCGCCTTCAGGAACCCACAATACCGCCTTCACATCTTTGCCGATATCCGGCTGCAGCTCATACAAACGCGGCGGCGTTACGATCTCCACCTCCACATGATTTTCCTTTGCAAACTCCTGTAATTTATATAATTCCTTCATGCCTGAATCATCTGTGGCAAAAATAGTCGTACCGTTTTTCAGATAAGGAACGTCCAGTTCATCACAGATTTCATACATCATACGACTGCCCGGAGCATTAAATTTTGCTTCATTCGTACCTGGAATCGGATCATATCCGGCATGAATCATTCCGGAATTACACTTGCTGGCGCCAGCGCATATATCATGGCCTTTTTCCAGAACAAGCACATTCAGTTTATAACGTGACAGCTCGCGGGCGGTACTGCATCCGACTACGCCAGCTCCCACAACAATCACATCGTACATTTTTTCTCCTCTTATGTGATGAATGCTGCCAAAATTCCCTGCACTCATCCCTTGTTATAAAAATCACATTCCAAAGTATTATACCTACAACAGCAATAGAAGGTCAATAGCTCCTATCCCTTTGTTTTTCATAAATATTTGTAAATCTTGTATAAAATTAAAAACTTTATATACTTTATTACAAAAGCGTGCTATCATGTTAGCATGCTAAAGGAGAAAAGTGTTATGAAAGCAGTCCGCTATTACCAGATTCACGATGTGCGGGTAGAAGAAACAGAAAAACCGGCAATGAAAGAAGATGAAGCTTTCATCAAAATTTTATATGCCGGCATCTGCGGTTCCGACCTTCACATCTATAATAAAGGAATGTTCATACAGAACATTCCGGAAACAATGGGGCACGAATTTGTCGGCGTTGTGGAACATGCAGGTGCACTGGTAAAAAACGTGAGGCCCGGAGATTTCGTAGTCGCTAATCCCATGGTTCCCTGCATGGACTGTCCCGGATGCAGATCCGGTCTCTACAACACTTGCAGCAATCTTGGATTTATCGGAGAAGTCCGTCAGGGATGCTTTGCTGAATATATATCCCTTCCGGCAAACACACTGGCTGTTGTTCCACCTCAGGCTGACATGAAACAAATGGCATTAGCCGAGCCGCTGGCTGTAGCCTTGAATGTATGTGAACGTGCACAGTTAACCGCCGGAGATCAACTGGCTGTCATTGGCGTCGGTCCCATTGGATTATTAACGATTTTGGCTGCCAGAACATTATATGGCGTGACCTCCATCACTGCTGTCGGACGTTCCGAAGAACGCCTTAAACTGGCCCAAAAGCTCGGGGCCTCAACTATTGGCCAGACCCTTCCGAAGGAAACTTACTTTACCAAAATCGTAGAAGCCGCAGGAAAGGAACAGACCATCCATATGGCTGTTGATCACACGGCTCCCAACGGCAGTATTTATGTGGTAAGTATTTTTGAAGATCTGTTCCAGGTTGATTTGAACCGGCTTGTGGGAGCGCAAATCTCTCTGGTCGGATGCAATGCCTATGAGCATCGTCACATCGAAACTGCTATTGCCGTCATTGCAGAGCAAAAGCTTGATCTTACCCCTCTCATATCTGAAACTTTGGATCTGGCAGAAGGGAAAAGAGCCTTTGAACTGCTTAACCGGCCAGATAAAAAAGCAGCAAAAATATTACTGAAAGTATAGAAAGGAGACTCTTATGGTAAAAACAATTCCCTGGTTTTTTGACTTCCCTGTAAGTACAGGTGTTCTGATCATTGCAACCATTGTTATCGCTGCAATCGCTACCATTACCTTCGCAAAAGGCATGTGGAAGCTGTAAAATATGATTTGCAGAGACTTTTTCATATGATCTGTATCTAATAATGTAAAAACTTTTAATAAGACTTAAGGATGAGTAAGAAAATGTTGAATATTGGAAATTTGGAAAAAGCTTTGGGATTTGATATCCCGATCATTGTACCTGTCATGCTGATCCTCTATATTGTTGCCATTATGCTGGTGGGATTATGGGCAGCTAAAAAAGTTAAAAACTCCGAAGACTGGTTTGTGGGCGGCCGTTCCATGGGACCATGGATCACTGCTCTGGCACATGGCTCCAGTTCTCTCGGCGGCGGTATGTACATAGCCGGACCGCAGTATGGATGGGAAGCAGGCGCTTCTGCACTTTGGGCGGCACCGGGCGACGTGTTTGGCCCGCTTTTAAACTTTGGTATCATTGCCAGAAGAATGCGCCGATACACTGAAAAATCCCAGTCATTGACGATTCCTGAATTTTTCGGACACAGATATTACAGCAAAAAAGTGCGTTCTCTGTCCGTAGTCATTCTGATTATCGCAATGCTGATCAGTTTGCTGGTAGAATATATGTCCATGGGAGTTCTGATCTCCTGTATTACCGGTTGGAGCTACACCATTTCTCTGATTCTGGGCTGTGTGGTTATCCTGATCTACACAGGCGCCGGCGGTTATTTATCCGTAGCATACACAGACTTCGTACAGTCCATCCTGATGGTTATCGGTCTGTTTATTCTGATTCCGGTATGTATTCACAGTGTCGGCGGACTTTCCGGTATGAACCACGGTTTAATAGAGATCAATGCAGGGCTTGCAACCCTTTGGGGCGAGGATTATTACCTAAAAGGGGCGCCTCTTATGATTGCAGGTATTGCCCTTGTTTACTTTATCGGTTATATGGGACAGCCTCATCTGATCATTAAGACCGTTGCCATCAAAGATGAGAAATCCATCAAGCTGGTTCCGATGATCGGTGCCTGTTTTGGATTTGTACTTGCCTTCGGCGTGTATATCCTGGGTATGGTAGGCCGTGTGGCTTATCCGGATGCCTCCATGCTTCCGGGCGGAAGTGCAGAATATATTATGCCAATGCTGGCATTATCCAATCTGCCAGCCCCGGTAGCGGGTCTCATCCTTGCCGGTGCAACTGCCGCTGTCATGTCTACAGCAAGCGCTTTATTGCTTGTTATCGGTTCTTCCGTGGGAAATGACTTGTTCAACATGGCCCGTCCAAAAGCAAGTGAAAAAAATAAAATGCGTGTTACCAGATGGTCTACTTATATTTTCGGCATCATCTCCTGTGCGATGTGCTTTATCCCACTGTTTTCAGTCGGCGTATATCAGCTTACATGGATTGCCTGGTCTGTATTATCCCCGGCGTTTATTCCATGTATCGTAGGCGGTTTATACTGGAAACGGGGAACCCGCGGCGGAGCTGTTGCTTCTATTCTGGTAGGCTCTATTACCGGCTTTGTGTGGTACTATCTGCTGCAGGACATTACCAATATCCATACCTTCTTTGCTGCACTGGTGCTTGCTATCGTAGCTTATATCGTTGTCAGTCTGCTGACAAAAGAGCCGCCGCAGGAAGTGAAAGACATGTTCGACTATGCAAAAAGATTTGATGATGTCAGTACCGCTGCTCCGGTACAAAGCGGTGTACAGATGTCCGGCGAACAATTTGCAAAAATGATCCGAAACGGAGAACAGAAAAGAAATTCATGCAACACAGGATACATATATGGCACAAATTGAAGTATTAAAGGGACTCCGTTTTACCCCGGAAATGTTCCTGAAACGAATGTCAAAATCCAAACATCTGAAAAACATTACTGTCACGCATATCAATACCATATACAGCTTATGCTGGGTGTTTCAGTTCCGCATAGCCTTACAGGTTTCCAAAAAATCTTCGCGCTATGCCGGATATTATGCCGGATACGACGAATCGGTTCTGGCTCCCGGAAAGTTAGCGCATCTTCCATCCGGCGAGACACTGGAAGTAGATGATTCCTGTGTTCTTGCCGATAAGCTGACAGAGCAGGAGGCAGTGCAAAAAGCCTGGGAATACAACAGGACAGGAATTACCCGAAAATTCAAATCATTGTATGCACCACCTGTATTGGAGGATTATGTAACAGAGCGCTTCTATAAACCGCTTTATGTATTTGAATTTCACAATCTGGATCTGGATGAAAAAAAATATAAGGTGCTGGATTCCCTGACCGGGGATTTGGATGATATTCATATCTATTAAAACGGTATATGTCTAACATATTACTCTGTACATCACATATGGTGTACAGAGTTTTTTTTATAATAGCTGCGATAAGAGTTTTTTGATAATAGCTGTGATAAAAAACAATTTGTAGTTTTAAGGGCAATGTGTTACAATTCAAACAAAGCATTTTATTTCTTAATATTCTTTGACAGATAAAGATATGCTTTATCTGTTGTTCTGAAATTTCTATCGCATATTGCGATTCTTAAGAATGTTCGATGCTTGAAATCAAAAACAATGAAAATGCAGAGAGGATTCTGGGAACGTATTGTGTATTTGATATATGGAATGTGCAAATGCTTTGCACAGGTTCACATATTGATAATAATAGTAATTTTAGATTCCTCTCGGAAACGGAGGAAAGAGATGTTAAAAAACACAAATGCCTCTACAGAAGAAAAAGCAGCGGTGCTGTCAGTGAAAAGAAATCAAAGGGACCGGGTATTTCGGATGCTCTACAAGGACAAGGAGAGATTTCTGGAGCTTTATAATGCCATGAATGGAACATCCTATGAGAATGCGGATGATCTGCAGGTAATTACATTGGAAAATGCCGTATACATTTCCATGAAAAATGATGTGTCGTATCTGGTGTATACACAGCTTCCCATTTATGAGCATCAGTCCACGATCAATTTGAATATTCCCTTAAGGGATTTGTTCTATGTGTCAAAGCAGTTGTCTGTGCTGACCCGGAACGAAAATCTATATGGCCGTAAAATGATAAAGATACCGGAGCCGAAATTCGTAGTTTTTTACAACGGAGTCGAACCAATGGAGGAGTCTGTTGTATTGAAGCTGTCAGATATGTATGAACAGGCAGCCGGGGAGCCGGAGCTGGAGTTGAAGGTGCAAGTGCTGAATATCAATGAAGGCTTCAACGAAGAGCTGAAAAGTCATTGTCAGACGCTGAAAGAGTACATGATCTACGTTAATAAAATCAGAGAATATCAAGGTAAAATGCCTTTTGCGGAGGCGGTCAACCGGGCGGTGGACGAATGCATCCGTGAGGGAGCGCTTGCAGATTTTCTGAGCAGGAACAAATCGGAGGTAGTAGCTATGAGTATTTTTGAATACGATGAAGAAAAGCATATGCGTCTGGAACGGAGAGATGCAAAGGCGGAAGGAAAGGCGGAGTCTGTCATTGAATTTTTGGAAGAACTGGACACAGTGCCTGAAAAACTGAAGAATAGGATCATGGAAGAAAATGATCTGACTTTGTTAAGTGATTGGCTTAAAAAAGCAGCACGTGCGGAATCGATAGAAGGATTCATAGAAAAAACGAATATCAATTTATAAACTGTACTTGTGAAACAAGCAGAAATGTAAAACAACAGATAATTAATAAAAATGTCACTATGTAGACCGGCGAATTGAAGCATCATTAGGACAAGAAATAATTCGGAGACTTTGTAAAAGCCCACTGTTAGAGATGCTAGAAAGTGGAGCGTTTTTCCGTTCTAATGATGATCAATCGCCGCTCCATAAGTTTTTTATAATTTTCTATTTACTACTGAAACATCGGTGCCAAACATTCCATCAGCTGCTTATAACGTGCAAGCACATCCGCATACACACCCTTTAACTGTGGATTCGGTACATACACGCATGCTTCTTTCACAAGCATATCGCTGGCACTCTCCACGGATTCCCACAGTCCGGAGGCTACTCCCGCCAAAATAGCCGCTCCCAGACAGCAGGCACTGTTATTATTGACAGTCGTAACCAGAGTACGCCCGGTTGCATCCGCTTTCATCTGGCACCAAACGGGACTTAATGCGCCCCCGCCCAGACTGACAATTCGATCAACCGTTACGTCCAATGCCTCGGTTGCTTCTATGATCCGACAGAGCACCATCGTAACGCTCTCCATGATCGCCCGGACAAAATGCTTCTTTTTATGGGCGATGGTCAGCCCAAAAAAGCATCCCTTCGCATCCGCATTCAGATCCGGCGGTCCCGCTCCCTGCAAATGCGGCAATGCGATAAGCCCATCCGCTCCCGGAAGAACTTCTCCCGCCAAAATATCCAGTTTATCGTAAGCGTTCATACCGCCATTCTTTTCTTCTTCGATTTCAAGCTCGCCGAAAACATCCCGAAACCACCGCATGTACATTCCGCCGGTTGCATAGGCATGTACCATGTAGATACCCGGAATTGCACTGCAGTAACAGGGCATCTGCATATTAGGATCCAACACAATATGATCTACCATCGTCATAGTACATAAAGCGGACCCTGTACTGTCGGAAAACGCGCCTGGCCGGACATTGCCCGTTCCGATCGCCCCACAAGCCAGATCAATTCCTCCGATATTTACGGTTGTATTCGTGCTAAAACCAAATCTCTGTGCGGCTTCTTTGGTAATTTTTCCAACATTTTCGCCCGGCAGACAGATCTTCGGCAGCTGTTCCTCGGTAATACCCAGAAATTCTAGCATTTCCGGCCAGTATTTGCGGGTATTGATATCCCAATACATAGAGCTTCCTAAGATGGAATCCTCGCAAGCAGCTATTCCCGTCAGCAAGTAACAAATATATCCCTTTAGCTGTACGATTTTGCCAAGATTTTCATAAACGAAAGGCTCATGCCTTTTTAACCACAATATTTTTGCTCCCGGCCAGATCGCATCCTCTCCCACCTGTCCGGTATGCTTCTGGATAGTCCCGCTTCCAAAGGCCGCAACAATCTCCTTTGCTTCACGGGAAGCTCTTGTGTCGAACCAGACAATCGCATTTCGCAGCGCTTTATGATTCTGATCTAAAAAAATGCTAGTCTCTCCCTGAGCGGACATGCCAATGGTCAGTATCTGATCCGCAGTGACGCCCGCGCTATCCATCGCCTCATGCGTGACTTCACAAAATGCTTCCACATAGGTAGATGGGTCCATCTCGGCCCATCCGGCCTTCGGCGAAAGAATCACATATTCTTTTGTGGCATTCCCGCACTCAGCTCCTGTCTCATCAAAAACAGCCGCTTTGAATGCTGTAGTGCCCATATCGATTGCAAGAATGTAGTTCAACTCTAGTTCCCTTTTACACCGCAGCCATACCTGCGTGCCTTTTACCTTTCGTAATTTTCCTGCTCTATTTTACCATCTATAAACGGATCTGTTAACCCGTTTTTTATTTCCCAGGGTTCATCCTTTGAGCATACCTTTTTCTGTCCATATCAGCTTGCTCTTACAGTACGGACTCATAGATCGAAAACGTAAGTTCTCCGCAAAAGTCAAAATACTCCGCACGGGTTCCGATCTTCCTGAATCCAATCTTCTGATACAGCCGTTCTGCAGGGAGATTTCCCCGAATGACATCCAGCCGTATGATTTTGTGCCCTCTCTTTTCAACGATGCGATACATAGCCTGCATCATCTCCTCAGAAATATGCTTCCCACGATATTTTGGATGTACCGCAAACAGATGCAGGGAAGTATAATGATCATGATCTGCAAGAACCATAACCGAAAAAATCCGCTCTTCACACCAGCCAATTACCATTTCCTGCTTTAATATATATTTTTTGATATCCTCTTTGGTCGGATACAAGTCGATCTCCCATCTCGGCGTATATTGAGCATTTACCAACTCCGCACAGACTTCTCTATAAAATTCATATATTTCCGAAAGTTCTTCCTGCCGAGCAAAGGTTATCCGTTCTATCATATGTGTTGATATCTCCCTGTACGTTCCTGCATGATTTCAAAACATAAATATTCCCCTGACTGAAGATCAGATGCTTAACTGTTTCACAGTTTCTACATCGGTTTTTCCTGATGATAAGCTTCCATCTGCACATTCACGGTATCTTCACAGGCTTTCATTGCCTCCAAGGTTCTGGTCAGAAGCTCTCCCAGCTCCCAGCCAAGCATCTCAGCGCCTTTTTCAATGACCTCTCTGGAACATCCGGCGGCAAAGCCTTTGCTCTTATATTTTTTCTTCAGGGACTTCAGCTCCATATCCTTGGTGCTCTTTGACGGACGCATCAGTGCAGCAGCCCAGATAAGTCCGGTAAGTTCATCTGCCGCATACAGTACCTTCTCCATCTCATGCTCCGGTTTAATGTCTACGGTAAGCTCATATCCGTGGGAACATACGGCATGGATGATATCATCGCCTGCACCGCCCTCCTTCAAAAGCTCCGGCGCCTTTATGCAATGCTGATCCGGATATTGTTCAAAATCAATGTCATGAAGAAGCCCTACGATCCCCCAGTATTCCGCCATATCCCCATATCCAAGCTGAGCGGCATACCATTTCATCACACATTCCATTGTCAGACCATGCTGAATGTGAAACGGATCTTTATTATATTTCTTCAAAAGCTCAAAGGCTGCTTCTCTTTTGATATATTCCATATTTAACCTTCCTCTCAATCATGCGGATGATACTCATACGGATATTCCGCTTTTGCATACAAAGGGGATATCTTATCGAATATCATCAATTTAACAAGTATACATTTTTAACGTTATCATATCCATCGTATAATCTCAAGAAGGGTTTTCATAAATTTCAGCATTTGCATGAAGCTACAGATGCCCGCTGATACAGATAAAACTCAATAAGCCAAGTCCAAATCCGATCACACAAAACCAGAGCGCTCTATACCCATTCATTCTTCTGCAAATATTTTTCTTTGAAACATCCATATTTCTGGAACACTCATATTTTTCTTTTTCCTCGAAAAATTCCAGCTCCTGTAAAAGCTCATATTCCTCTTTGTTTCGCAGTGCATCGATCCGCAGTCTTTCATAAAAAAGCAGCCAGGCCGCTATACCGGATATAACTGCTGTCAGACAAAAACCTCTCATTTTCAACAGCATTATTTTCCATGTCCAGATAATTCCCTCATCTATATTATCCACTGTGATCCCCTGCCCGCTCAGATCTGTTTGCACCTGCTCCATTACGCCGGCGCTTTTTATCTTAATCCGCAGCGGCTGTTCTGACACAATGCCTTCCTCAGTCTGTAAGATGCTTTTTGCACAAGCAGAACTTATGTAAACTGCAGGCGATTCATTTTCATCCTTATCCTTCAGGATTCCGCATATTTGGCATACGATGCTCTGGTCATCGCCATAGTCAAATGTAACTGTTTTCGTCAGCCAGTCAATGGTTTCCGGTTCTTCTATTTTTTCTCCATTTGCATCCGTCATTTCCTTTAAAAATGCTTCATTTACAAGCAAATACGGCATACCACTGTTTTCCGGATAATATCCGCCCCTTTTGACAGTGGATGAAATAAGCTCACGATCGATACCTACAACGCTGCATTCTTCCCTGTAATTCATGATCTGTATCGTACCACTGATCTCATAAACCCTGGACCAGGAAAGAATATTTCCCCGCGCTTGACTTTTCTCCAACACCTGCAGCTCCGCATTTCCGCCCAAAGCCACGGCTGTCAATATCATCGGCTCCGACCTTTGCTGATGCAGCCTGACAGCTTCACTGCACATTGAACAGAGAAAACATGCAGATGCGATCCAGAAAAAAAGCGCCGGAAAGGCCAGCCATTTCCATCCTTTCAATGATAACTTAAATCGTTCTGTCTTTGTCATACCCGTTTACGCTTTCTGCTTATCATCCATCCTAAAACTGCCGCAATGATTCCTGCTGCAACAAGAGCGGAAATCCACCACTGTCCTGCTGCCCTTTCATCCTCTTCACTGGAGGTTCCGCCGGATACCACCGCCTTTTCAATACAGGTGGAAAACGTATATTCCGCTGTATATGCCTGCCCATCCGCATCCTCATAATATAAGGTAATCAATCCATCGGTATCTCCATACGGGTCCGTTCCCGTATAGCCTTCTGTCTGATCCTTTGTCCCGATGAATAGATTTATACCTGCTTCTCCTTCGGTTCCCGGCTCCATATCTCCCACAAACCCCGTGTTTGTGGGCAACAAACCATATCCTGAAATCTCACATCGAACATTATAAATTTTACTCCGCCCCAGATTCATAACCTGAAAAGTCAAGGGCAATTCCATGACTTCGCCCTTTTTTAAACTGGCAATGTATACGGTGTCGCTGTCATCCTTGGAGGTAAACATTGTTGTATCATAAGAAACCGTCACAACCATATTTTGAACATTTTTCTTTTTACTTGTATTTTTCAGAAATACTACGGCAGAAAATGCTTCTCCGGCAGTAACTGTTGCCGGAGCCAGAGAACTGCCACTGACTAAAACGATTGGTTCCGATGTAGGGCTGCTTTCTCCTGCCCCGCCGGAAGCGTCTCCGCCACCATATGAAGAAGCATCCCCGCTGTCTGCAGAGCCATATGATTCATCTGCGGAATCACTCGCTCCCCCCGCTTGGGGTAAATCATCGGTACTTCCATCCTTGGAATCTGCATCTGCCTTTCCATCCGAAGCATCCGTGTAGATTCCGGCGTTTACATTCTGATCTGTCTGACTATCAATTCCTTCATGATCTGCAGCCCCATCAGATATCGTCACATATATGGTAAAGCTTTGAGAAAAGGATTTCCCCTGCTCATTTTTCCCGGATATTTCCACAACCACCGGATAATTTCCATTGAAACGGTCCTGTGAGAGTGCAAGATCAAAACGAACATAATAAAGACTCTGGGTTTCCTTCATCCCATCTATCTGCTTTTCTTCCATTGAAAAGCTTTTGCGGTAATTCTTATATACAAAGGGAGATTCATTTGCTTTTCCCAGATCAACAGAGGCAGTGATCTTGTTCTCTTTCACATCTCCATCTGCCAAAAGAGGAAGAATAACAATTGCTTCCCCGTCTGTAATCGTAGGCGTATAACCGTATTTGTACGCCTGCTCCATGCCTTCATAGACATGGTCATGATCAATACGGAGCAACGCCTGAGAATCGCTCTCGTTCCCCGATGATCTTAAACTTGTTGATGCTGCATTTATAGGAAGAGTATCTGCTGCATACACTGAAACAGATAACATACACAAAAGTATTGCGCTAATCAGCACAGATCCTATTTTTCTTTTTATATATTTTTTTACTCTCATTATCATATTCCTCTGTCTGCAGCTATATATAGAAACTTATTGATTTTCTTATAGCTGCATCTCATCCTTAAATTTCCCTGAAAACCTGTCGATGTTTTCTTACAAGCTACGGATTTTCTTGCCCGCCAGCCATGCAAAAGCCAAAATAAGCAAACAAGATAACTCCCCAAGAAACAGCAAATCCCCCCAAACTCCACCGGGGAAACTCTCCGGAGACAGCCATTTCCTGGGGTACAGTACATAACAGGATGTAAAATATCTTTCACATAAAATAATCAGCACATAATAAATAATAAATGGAGCGGTATAAGCCATATATTTGCTGTTTGTCACAACGGACATAAACATCCCAACCAGCGCCCAGAAAGCTGCGATCAGAAAAACAAGCAGCAGATCCTGCAAAAATGTTTCCATAGCAGAAAGTTGATTCACTGACGTTTCCATCGCCTTTTCCATAGGCGAAAATAATAAATAACTGGCTCCTAACGCAATCCCTGTTCCTCCGGCGATTCCCGCCCCTCCGGAGACCATGCATCCCAGAATTTTTCCCATCAGATAATCGGATCGGGTCGTTCTTGGCAGATATTCTTTGATAAATCCATGTTTCCACTCATCCAGAAAGGCCGAGGAAAATGGAAGGGTACTTAAAATCGGCAGAGCAAAAGTAAAAGCATCTGACTGGATCGCCTTTTTTAGAATCGCAAAATGAAAGGAACTGTCCAGCAAAGCTTCTGATTGAAACGCGGATAACAGATCCGTAAATACTCCGATCACAAGCACAACCATTGTTGCCGCCGCTGTAATCACAAACTGCGGAGAGCAAAGACTCTGCTGCAGTGCCGCTTCTACCGCCTTGATTCCCGCATCTATTTTTTGATTTTTGTTGGTACAGACCATTCTTGAGACAGTTTCATATATCTTATATTTTTCTGTCATGAATTTTCCCTTTCTTTGCCCCACTCAATTCGGCTCTCCCGGATCATGATCATCTGTCCTGCATCCATCTCACATACCGTATCGCATAACTCGTCGATATCTGCCTGATTGTGGCTGGCAAGAAGTATCGTCTTTCCCTCGGCCCGCAGGCTTTTGATCAGATTCCGCATATGCAGCACTCCCCCTTTATCCAATCCGTTAAAGGGTTCATCCAAGATCAAAAAAGAGGGGTCCTCCATAATTGCCTGGGCAATTCCCAACCTCTGCCGCATGCCAAGACTGTACTTGCCCACAGGCTTTTTCATATCCGGGTCCAGCCCGACACGGCAAATATTTTCCCGAATGTCTTCTTCGGAGATCTTTCTTTGCAAAGAAGCTAAAAGCTTCAAATTTTTAAATCCGGTCAGATTCGGCAGAAATCCCGGCGTTTCAATGATAATTCCCATATTTTCAGGGAAATCCGTATCATGTCCGATTCTTTTTCCATTTACCATAACTTCTCCGGCATCGGGTTTTAAGAAACCGCAGATACACTTCATCAATACTGTTTTTCCGCTTCCATTATTTCCTATGATTCCATGGATCTGACCCTGTGCAAATTCCCGGCTGACGCCCTTTAATACTTTTTCTTCGCCAAAATTTTTATATAAACTCTGAACACTTATGATTGTAGACATATGCTTTCCCTCATTCCAATGTAGTAACGATTCTGTGCCAAGTTCAAATATCATCTGAGTTTATCTATAGCTCTAACATTACACAGTTTAAAATTAATCGCCCTGGCTTTGAACAAATACAAAATTGTACCTGCGGATCAACTTCATTGCCAGAAAAATACAAGCAACGATCGCCACGATATATATTCCTATGCTCTGCGGAATTCTTGGTAATTGATCATACCCAAAACTGTGCATGGAAAAAGTGGCATGATTCAAAGGAGAAAGCCACCCCACAAACACGTTGGCCTTATATGCCTGGCTGTCTGACAAATGCAGCACTGTTTTTATCGTATCCGGAGACAGCAAAAATCCATATACACTGGCGCCCAAAACTGCTGCCATACTCCACAATTGTCCCTTTGCAAGATTAAAGATCAGCATAACCAGAATCAGCAGCAATGTGTAAAACAACATCAGAACAAAAATGATACATGCACAGGTAATCGGTGTAGCCATTTCCATTGCTTTTACTGTTGCCGGAACAAAGAGAGATGCTCCGACGCTGGAATAGCCCAGCATTACAGCCGTATTGCTCCACAGATTTCCTGCAAAAGAATACTGCCCGCAGATCAAAGCTGTAGCACATAAAACAAATACCAGATAGAAAAATGTTGCCGCCGCAATATAAACTACCTGTCCGAGAATCCATGTCCTGCGGCTGGTTCTCATAAGAAAAAACGGCGTTCCGCTTGACAGAAACGGCATATCTGCAAACAAAAAAATCAGGATCAGAGAAGAGAGTAAAATAGAATCGCTATCCCCAAAGGTCCATATAAATGGCTCCAGAAACTGCATGACTGTACCATGTTCTTCCGCAAACAGAACAATCTTATTGGATAATAGAAAACATAAAATAAACGCCAATGCAAAGGAAGTCATGACCACCCGCTAAGCGGGTGGCATGTTCTTCCCCTATAAGGGGATATTA
>CAZLZX010000041.1:0-16942 GCA_964564095.1 uncultured Eubacterium sp.
TTTCAAACTTTACAGATTGTGCTGATTTGTTTGTTTGATTGTATTATAAATTCCCCAATTTTTTCTGTCCAATGAATAGATTTACCCCATTTATTACTGACAGGAATAAATAAATATGGTAAAATAGTACAAAAATACACGAAATGTATTGTTACCATATATATGCATTTTTTCAAAGGAGATATTGTCATGGACTTTTCACTTGCCCCGGTTACAATTCAGCAAATACTTGTGTTCTTGCAGGTCGTTGAATCCAACGGATTTGCCAAAGCCAGCTCTAACCTGCATATGACACAATCAGCAGTCAGTAAGAGTATCGCCAAACTGGAACGGGAGCTTGGCATCTCTTTATTTACCAGAACTACCAGAGAGCTGCATTTAACAGAACCGGGAAAAATCCTTTATGATGAATGGAAAATCCACATTCAGGCAATCTACGCCAGCTACAATAAAGCTGCCGACATACAGAAAAATAAGGATGCTACCGTACATATCGGTATTCTGAACACGGCAAGACCGGATCGATATTTTTGGGAGATTGAGGAAAAGTTTAAACCTAAATATCCGAATATTACCCTGGACTTGGAAAGTGAATATATGACGGATCTGGTAGGAAAACTGGCCGCCAATCTATATGACGCTATCATGATTCCGGATTTTGAACGCTTTTCGCTGGCAGATAACGATCTTGTCTGGAAATGGGCTGCCCGCTCCAATGCATGTTTGATCATTCCCGAAGATAATCCTTTGGCTCAAAGGAAAGATGTCAAAATGAAAGAAATCATTGACCAGACCTTTATCTCACTGGAAGCCCGCCAATCCTCCGGTTACCTGGCGGATCTGACAGAACGATTTGCACCATATTCGGTATTTCCGAAAATACAGTTTCACTTTAAAAATGCTTACGATATTAAATATCTGTTCCGTCCCGACAACTGTATCCTTTTTTCGGACGACTACTTTGACTATCAGGAGGATCTCGGATTTGTAAAGATCCCGGTTACAGATCAGTATAACGGAATCATTTGCGGCTATAGCCCGAATAACCAGAATCCTTATCTTCAGTCATTTTTAGAAATCCTGCCTGATTATGAGCAATAATTCTTACGAGCTTTATTAAAAGATAAACAGTGACTTTTTTATTTTGTCTGCGTGCAGATCACAAATTTTTCAACCAAAGAACGAGATTTATTCCTGAAAGTAATAAATTTCGTTCTTTTTTTTCGTTCTCAACAATCTTGCACAACCCATATGAAAAATTTATACTTAACTTATAAAAACTGTTTCATAAATCCTGTTACCGGATAATGATAATATTTTGATCAAATGTATTGGAGGTAGATAATAATGGCAAAAAAAGTACCAGTTACGAATCAGGACAGAGAAAAAAGTTATTTTAAGTATTATGCAGATGACGTATACTGCGGAGAACAGGAAAAATACGACATGATATCAGAAGAACCAGGCGATAATTCCAAGGCGCTTCATATCGACAACCGTAATGACCTTTTCCTTCCCGGAGATCTCCCAGGAGAATTTGGATGGTGGCTCATGGATGACGGCACAGCGCTGATCGCTAACAAAACATTCTTCCCTGGCTTAACAGGAGAAATGTTTGACTGGTGGTTCGCCTGGCATCCAATCGACCGACTTCGTTATGCCTGCTGGGACAACGAGGATCACTATGACGTATACCTCGATGATCCGGCAAAAGCACTTGACATGAGCAAATCCATGCGCGAGCGCCACTGGGGAAGTGTACATAATATCTGGGAGGATATCGGAACCGGCAGTGTAGATCTGCTCCGCATCTACTTTGAAAAACCATCTGTATTAGGCTACGATGAAAGCAAAGTCGATACCGATGTATGCAACGGACTGGTATGTGCCAATGTCCAGATCCTCGGAAGCGGCGAGCAGCCTGACATTCCGGTCGTTATGACACATTTCTTAAGACCTGCCGAAGGTGGTTCCATCCTTCGTTCCCGTTTCTGGTTCGGATGGCAGATTATTGACGGCAAAGCGGTAAAATGCATTCCTGATGGATTTAAGATTCCAAAAGAGGGACCTGTTTGCCTGTTAAATCATAATGTAAAAGAGTTTTCAAATTTAAGTAAAATCCTTCCTTCACTTTATGAAGAAGAGAAAGATCATTGGGGAAAATAATCCAAAACCTTTCTAAAAAATATATGGAAAAATGAATTTTCCGGAAAATCCTTTTGGGGAACAACGCTATCTTACGTTGTTCCCCTTTTCTCTTCCTTATAGATCTGCCTGTCACAGTTCTGTCCTTCTCCCATCATACTCCTTGTTTCTCAAATGAGGAATTTTGCAACATACTTTACCTAAAATACGGACATAATAATTCAAATAATATTTATATGATATATCTGAAAAGAGGACACTTCATGAAAATACTTTTTTATGACACTCAAAATTACGACTACAAACCCTTTGAAGAAGCAATGAAAAAATATCCTTCCATAACTGTCAATTTCCTGGAAATAGCGATCACTCCCCAGACTGCCGCTCTTGCCAAAGGATACGACGCCGTATGTGCCTTTGTAAATTCCGATCTCTCCCGGCCTATCCTTGAGGCTGTCCAAAAAGCCGGTATTCAGCTGCTGCTAATGCGGTGCGCCGGTTTTAACAATATTGATCTTGCTGCGGCAAAGGAGCTTGGTATTCTGGTCATGCGAGTGCCCGCCTATTCTCCTGAAACGGTGGCCGAGCACGCCATGGCGCTTGCCATGTGCGCTAATCGAAAAATCCACAAGGCGTACATCCGTGTCCGCGAGAACAATTTCAGCCTGGCAGGACTAACCGGTATGGATCTGTATCGTCACACTGCCGGTATCATAGGTACAGGAAAAATCGGAGCTGCCATGTGCCGTATCTGCCATGGATTCGGCATGAATATACTGGCTTACGACCGTTATAAAAATCCTGATCTTGAATCCATTGTTTCCTACTGTGATCTGGACAAACTGCTGTCAGAAAGCGATCTGATCTCGTTACATTGTCCCCTGACAGACGATACCTACCACATGATAAACACCGAAACCATTGAAAAAATGAAACCCGGCGTCATTTTTGTCAACACCTCAAGAGGAGGGTTAGTTAAAACGGAAGATCTGATCATAGGAATCCGGCAAAAGAAATTTGGCGCCATAGGATTGGATGTATATGAAGAAGAAACCCGAAACGTGTATGAGAACAGAGAAAATGAAATTCTTGATTCTTCTATTACCGCAAGATTATTATCCTTTCCAAATGTGGTCATTACTTCCCATCAGGGATTTCTGACCCATTATGCACTGAAAGAAATCGCAGAAACAACATTTGAAAATGCCTTAAGCTATGAACAGGGAACACCTATAGAAACTAACTGTATCGGAATATAATATTTTACGATGTTTAAAATGAGTCTATGAAAATTTTTCTGTAAATAGATATTAGTAGAAGATCTTCTATAATAAAATCTAAATTATAGGAAGCCTTTTACTGTGACACAACAAAACAGGAGAGCTGATACTCACATGAGACAGCCCCCCTGTTTTTCTCTTTTACTCGCAGATTACTTTTTATCCTTGATGACGCCCCACACAAGCCAGACCGCCAGAATAATAGCTATCAAATAGCCAAACGCTCCCAATGCGGGAATCCCAAATATTTTTCCCTTCATATCCGTCGTACATATCAGGCTGGAGGCGATCAGTAAAGCCGCTGTAATCAGGGCAACAACCAGTCGATTGACCATAACATCTAAATGAGAAAAAAATTCCGCAGACTCAGACAACTCAATATTTACCTTCGTCTGGCCCTTAACCGTCATCTTGATCAGATCTATAATATTTGCAGGTATATCAACCGTTTTTTTCAATAAATGCACCGTATTGATACCGGCAATTTTCAACTCTTCTGCAAAATTATCATGATTAAACTCTTTTTTTCTCACATAATTTGAAAAAATCATCATGAAATCTGTAGAAGGACTGACGTCCTTCAATACACCTTCTATGGTAATAATACCCCGGATCAGCATGGTAATACCATGGCCAATACTGATATGATGTCTGTTTAGAACCTCCTGAATTTCCTGTATGACCTCTCCGATATTCAACGACTGAAAATCCATCTTTGCATATTTGGAGATAATATAATCAATATCATTGTAAAGTGCATTGTGATCGATTTTACTGTGCACAACGCCGATCGCCATGACAGCATCCTTCAGCTCATAAATATCTCCAAATGCAATCGCTTCCACTGCACTGGAAAAAAGCTGCTTATCACGCTCTGTCAGCCTTCCCATCATGCCCAGATCCATCCAGACGATCTTGCCATCTCTGATACAAATATTTCCCGGATGAGGATCGGCATGGAAAAAAGCGTCCTCTAATATCTGCTTTACATAGTTCTCCGCCAGCTTTGTGCCTATCTCTTCCATATCATAGCCCAAAGTCAGCAAAGTATCGGTATCATCAATGGGAATGCCATCAATATACTCCATCACAAGCATACGGCTGGTAGTCCAATCGAAAATGACTTTTGGACAGGTTACATATTTTACATCCTTATTTAATTCGGCAAACTCCTTAAGATTTAATGCCTCCTGTAAAAAGTCAAATTCATTCTGCGCCGCTTCCCACATTTCATCCAGTACAATTCTAAAATCTACTGCATCTCCCGCCGGCTTAACGACCTTTAAAACGACCAGAGCCTTTTTGCAGAGCTTAATGTCCTGCTCCATAATGTCTTTGATCTTCGGACGCTGTATCTTTACGACCACTTCTCTGCCATCCATTAATACAGCCTTATGAACCTGACCAATAGATGCGGAACCCAAAGGAACTTCATCTACGCTGGAAAATACTTCCGATATTTTCTTCCCGCATTCTGCCTCTATCAAATCTCTCACAATACCATAGGGCATAGGATCCACATCAGAACGCAGACTTTCCAGCTCCTTACAATATTCTTTTGGTATCAGATCCGGCCGCATGGACAAAATCTGGCCGAACTTAATAAAGGTAGGTCCCAAACCTTCCAATATTTTTTTAAGCTTTTCCGGTGTCAAACCATGCATGATCTCATTTTCTTTCAAAACATGCATGATGTGCCGCATACGGGTATGCACTTTTTCACTCATACTTTCCTTTAACTTCTCCTTCATCAGCTAGGTGGACGAGATCCTGCATGAAAAATTACTCTTCTTTTTCTTCCTCTTTTGCATCTGAATCTTCATCTTCTACTTCCTTATAATCGGAATCAGCCACCACTTCATCATCGCTGCCTTTTACTTTATTTTTAATCTTATGTTTCAATTCTTCGTTGGCAGCTTTCCCCTCTGCTACAACACTTTCGCCCTTTTTTACAAGTTCATCTGCCAGATCATGTGCTTTTTCCGCAGTCATTGCTGCAGCTCCAATCCCTGCCAACACTACCTTTTTAACATCGTCTGAAATATTGCTCATAATAAATACCTCCTGTATTCTTTGATATATTGTTCTCTTTATTCTACCACATAATAATCGTCATAAACGGTTAAAATATATATTTTTGCATTTAACGCACCACATCTCCCCGTTCACTTACCAACTCATATCCCACAGATGACACTCGCTGCGCCAGACATCCCCGGCACTCCGCAGCCTCCTCTCCGGTACAGATCTTATTATCATATAAATCGTATTGTTTTCTGTTTTTAACCGGAGATAAATTCGGCATCACTACATTTGCCCCTGCTGCCAAACCTTTTTCCCTTCCCAACGGATCTGCCGTTCCCAGCGCCGTAGTAGCCGGAAGGAGAACCTTAGGTAAAAGAATACGAATGATAGACAAAAGGAGCAATGTCAGCTCCACACTCCCTGCCGGTTCCTCTGCAAACTGCGTATCATGATGCGGGATAAAAGGTCCGATCCCAACCATGTCCGGCTGCAGCTCTTTTAGAAATATCAAATCCTCTGCCAGATATTCATAGGTCTGTCCCGGAGAACCTACCATAAATCCCGCACCTACCTGAAATCCTAACGCTTTTAAATCATACAGGCATTGTTTTCTGACAGACAGCTTCATATTTTCCGGATGGAGCATCCGATAATGCTCCTCAGCGGCAGTCTCATGACGCAGCAGATATCTGTCTGCCCCGGCCTCTTTAAATCTTCGGTAACTCTCATAAGATTTTTCCCCGATTGAAAGTGTTAATGCACAATCCGGATACGTTTCCTTGATACTCCGAATGATCTCTACCATTTTATCATCCGTAAAATACGGATCTTCTCCGCCCTGAAGCACAAAAGTCCGAAAGCCCAATTCATAGCCATTTTCGCAGCAGTCCATGATTTCTTCCTGTGTTAGACGATATCGTTCTGCCTTTGCATTTCCTCCTCGAATACCGCAATAATAACAATTATTTTTACAATAATTCGTATATTCGATCAAACCTCTTGTGAAAACTTTTTTTCCATAATATTGCTCTCTTATTTTCACTGCTTCCGCCGCTAAGAGACGTTGGATCTCTTTATTATATTCTGCTTCTTTTAAGAGATTTATATATTCTTCTTTATTTAATTCACGATTTTCTATTAATTTTTCCGCAAGGTTATCCATATCTATGTTCCTAATATCTTTTTTTATTTAAATATAAGTATACCAGTATTTTGTGTTTAAATAAATACAAAATACTGGCTCCTAATCATTTTCGCAAATCAATTCCTGTCATGCTTACTTATTTCTTTCAGATTCCTTTTCACATAATCCAACCTTTTCCATCGCCTGCTTCAGATCCCCAATGATGTCCTCCACATCCTCGATTCCAACGGAAAATCGAAAAAACCCATTGGAAAACTCTTCCGGAAATAAATACTGGCGTTCATCATCTTCTCCCAGAAATACAATAAGACTTTCATCATGTCCCAAAGAAACAGCGGAAGTGATCACATTCAACTGATCCACAAACCGATTATGTGTATCATGATCGGCCTTTAAACCGAATGATAATACTCCGCCATACCCCGGCGACATTTGCTTTTTCGCCGTTTCATGACCACTGTGACTTTCAAGTCCCGGATATGCCACAAAGCTTACACACTCCTGTTGCTCCAGCCAGGCTGCCACTGCAAGAGCATTTTCATTATGCTTCTTCATACGAAGAGGCAGCGTCACGGAACCACGCATGATCAGCCATGCATTAAAAGGACTGATGGCGCCGCCCAGATTAACCTGTGACTGGGCACGAATAATGTCCAAATGTTCTTTCTTTCCTACAATAGCGCCGCCCATGGCGTCTCCATGTCCATTAATATATTTTGTCAGACTTTCAACCGAAAAATCAGCCCCCAAATCCAGCGGTCTCTGATTATAGGGAGAAGCAAATGTATTGTCCACAGATAACAAAGCTCCGTTTTCATGAGCAATTCGGGCAATAGCCCTGATATCGGATATCATAAGAGTTGGATTTCCCGGCGTCTCTATATGTATCAGTTTTGTATTCGGGCGGATCGCCGCCCTTACATTTTCCGGATCAGTCGTATCCACAAGGCTTGTCTCCACACCAAACTTATGATTCAGCAGTTCATTTAACAGCCGGTAGACCGCTATATAGGTTACACTGGAAAAGATCACATGATCTCCCTGCTCTAATAAAGCAAAAAACAGTCCTGACAATGCTGCCACGCCAGAGGCCAGCACCACACAATCTTCTCCGTTTTCCAGACTGGCAATTCTCTCCTGCAAATATTTCTGATTTGAACCGCCATTTCTTGTATACAGGTTTCCTTCCGCACTACTCCAATTCATATCGGTAGGATCATAAGGCAGTTCATAGCTGTTTGCCATGGTAATCGGACGTTTGATCGCTCCCGTATCCTGATCGATATCATTTCCTGTATGAACCGCCCGTGTACTAAATCCATATTCCTGTCCAAATGTATGTTTCTTCATTATGATATCCTTTCCTGATAAATCAACATCGAAATGCTATGCCAGCTTTCCGTATTCCAGAATAATGTCTTCCATATCAATTCCCTGACGCTTTAGACTAAGCATCCTTTTCGCAGGATTCATCCGTTCTTCTAATCGATCATAAAGAGGATCCAGCATCTTTTCTTCGGAAAATCCTCTTTTCTAAAGTCCCTTCTTTGCTAAATCTACTACTTTTTTTGCCAACTGATATACTTCATCCTGATTTACAAAGGATGGCAGCTTATCCCGGTTAAACATTCTTCTCAATTCCGTAGCCGTGATGATAAAGTATATGGTCATTTTCTAAAAGATCATTTAACTCACGCAGTACATTTTTTAATCCCAAATGAAATGCTGCCACGGTCATACAATCCCTGATCGGCTGACAGCAGACACTCCGAAACTCTATAGTTCCGCGGAACGTCAAGTCCTCAAATTTAAAGGTACGCAGATAATCAATGTCGGATAACTGCGGTTTGATCTTGATTTCCCGATAAACACCATGATCAAAATATTCCCCGACAATAAATTCCTGCTTAAAATAATCCATGATCCGGATTGGCGGAAAGTTAATATACTTATCGCCTCTCTCGACACAGTAAATGCTGGTGGACTCAATATAAGCCATAAGATCGTCGATTGTCTCCAGCTCACAGTCAAACATCCCTATATTGTGGGAATTTACTCCATGGGTGCTGTTTTCCCAAAACATATCCCGGCAGCATAAAAGCTCTTCATGCTCTCCCATTAAAACCGAATTGGAAAACAAAAGCGCTTTGATCGGTTCTAACTTTGAAAAAGCTTTGATCGTCATCAAAAGATCTTCATAGGACACATCCAGCTGTACCTGGGATGCACTGGAAAATGTACCATATTGCGGGTATTCATGAAAATACATGGGCAAGTCATAATTTTTATAGGAACCCAAATGATGAAACAGCATCCGATATCGTCCGGTAGGAATTGGAACATTGCGATTGTATATTCGATAAGGATTGATGCCCATTCCGGTTAAAACATAATGATATGCGGAAAATTCTTTCTGCAGATACTCATAATACTCTGAAAATCTCTGATAAAGAGAGTTCAATTCCTTCCCTCTTCCAAGGGAAAGCTCCAGATTATTATAGGAACAATCATAAGACAAAATATCCCCATTGGAGCTGTTCTGAGCAGAATATATATTTCCGTCCTCATCTCTGCCCATTTCATGAAACTGAAAATGTTCCATAAACTTTTTCGTGATCCTGTGGACAATCTCAAAATCTACGGCTGCCTTTCCCAGATTCACAATAGGCATCTCTATCTCCACTCCAACATATTTCTTTTTATTCTTTTTCGTCGGCTCAATATATTTTTCATATAACTGCTGTCTTATAATTTCTTCCCGTATCATACTTACTCCTTACAAACTTGAATATATCTGATACAAATATTTCAAATTTTCTTCATTATCCTCGTATTCATGGTGGTGGTTTGTTCCCGTAAAAAGCCACTTACCTTCTTCACATGCCATAAGCGTTGTAAAGGGAACCGGATTCCAATTCTCCTTACTGAGAGGCTCCGTAGAAAACAAAAGACCTTTCGGTTTCTCCAGATAATGAAGAGACTTTGCATAATTTGTATGTATATACATCAATTCTCCATCATAAATCAGAAGATTTAATTTATTTCCTTCCGACATCTCCACAAAAATAGCATCCAATAGCTGGAAACGTTCTCTTGCCTGAAGGGGCCTTGAAAGCAATTTTTGCTTGTCATTTATTTTTTCAATGATATAAAGAAGGATTCTTTCACTGTCCGTGTTCCCCTTCTGAATTTTTACATACTTATTTAACGGGGCATATTCAAAAATCGTTCCATTATGGATCATTGTCCAGCGTCTGCCGCTGATATCCTTCCCTGTATAGGGATGACAATTTACATACTCCACATTACCGATCGTAGCATATCTGATATGAGCCAATGCTGTTCTTACCTCAATATCCGACGATAATCGTTCTTTCAAATAGCAGCTCTTGGTCGCCTGCATAGGCTCTTTCTCTATGGATACTTCCGTTTCTTCCATACATGCCAGCCCCCATCCATGAGGATGCATATTGCTATGTCCATAAAACTCTTTTAAATACTCATTGATCACGTATCGTTCCTGCGAACAGATTCCAAATATTTCACACACTTCTTTATTCCTCATCAATCTCTTTCGCATATTTTTCAGCCAATACGAGGCCCTTTTTTACATATCCCTTGCCAAACTCTCTGCGTATCCTGACCGCATAACGTTTTTCGGGATCTAATACCTTTTCTCTCTGATAATGAATCATATCCAAGCGGCAGGACACATCAAATTTTTGATAAAACTCTTCCATATCAGAAAGAATCTGCAATGCGGCGTCCTTTATCAGCAAAGACTGATTCCAGCCTGTCTCGATCCATATGTCATTTTCATCATACCCTGCCGCCCGCTTTTCATTCTTAATCGCCATAACCTGATCCAGAGATTCAAACTCTGTATCATCTAATGCCATCAGATACAACAAAAACAGATGTATAAATTTAAGGTCCTCCTTCATGATTCCCACCGGGGTCAAGGGATTCAGATCCAGCATCCTAAGCTCTATATGATTGACCCCTTTCAATCTCAACGCTTCCAGTGAATTTTCCCCTGCCGGTTTCAATCGGACGGGATAATACAGCTCTGCGGAAGCCTTCAGGCTTCCTTCATCCACATAGTTTTGGATACTCTGAACATAAGCCTCCAGATTGTCATATTCAAGCAAGGGGATGAAATCATTCCAATATCCGATCTCACTGCACCTGGGAGATGCATAATTTTTGTGCACATCGATACCCAAAGAATCATCTTTGAAATAAGAGCCATCCATTACCGGACTTGCCGCCATCAAATATACGATCAGCCAGCTATAGCGGGTTACCTTTTTTGCCAGCTCAATATAAACACGGTTCTTATATTCCCAATAAGACGAACATGTGCTTTCTGCATATCCCGCACGCAAAATCGTATCGGAAAAGGAAAAATTAAAATGTATACCCGAAAACAGCATCTTTTTCTTGCCATATTTCTGAGCCAGATACTGCCGGTATCTCTCTTTTCCCTTCAAACGGCCTTCATAAGTAGCTATCGGAATGTCATTTTCTCCTTTTACGTAGGGAGGATTGGAAAAGGGCCATAACCATTCTTTCCCTGTTTCAAGAGCAAGCAATGTCTTTACTGCCTTTTTATGCAATGCAGCCAACTGATTCCAGACGGACTCTACACTGTCACATACTCCTGTAATCAATTCTGTCTGATTCTCACAAAAATCCCGCTCAATATTTTGATTATTTCCAAAAGGATGACTGGTATGCGAAAGAAAGCCTTCCGTATTTATCCGGAGACTTTCCTTTTCCAGTCCAAAATAACCTTCCTGCATATTTTCCCTTATGATTGGATTACTAAAGTTAAAACTCATATTTATTCACATCCCTCAAAGTTGATGGAAATTATAACGCAGTAATTGCCGATGCGAAATCTTCAATCAAATCTTCAATATTTTCAATACCTACGCTTACACGTATCGTATCCTCATAAACTCCTGCCGCTTCCTTTTGCGCTTCAGAGCTGTGAACATAGATCGTGGAAGCCGGATGGATCACAAGTGTTCTGATATCCCCGATATTCGTGGCATTGTGCGTATACTTCAATGTGTTTAAAAGCTGGTAGGCCCTTTCCTTTGATCCGGCTCTTATCGTCAATATTCCTCCGCCTTTACCGCCGAACTGTTCTCTTGCAAGCTTCTCATACGGATTCCCTGATAAAAGCGGATAATTAATGGAAACGCCTTCCAACTCATCCAAAACAGATGCCAGCTGATGGGCATTGCTGCAGATACGTTCCATACGAAGTCCCAATGTCTCCATTCCAATAATATTTAAAAATGCATTCATGGGAGCCAGACACCCACCCATGTTTCGCCAGATCCCATTGCGAAGCTTCGCTAAGTATGCAAATTTTCCATATTGTTTGTATTTTCCGAGAACTTTATACTTATCAAAATCCCATGGAAACTTTCCGCTGTCAATGATGATACCGCTGACAGAGTTTCCCCCTCCATTGATATATTTAGAGGAAGAATGCACTACGATATCCGCACCATATTCCATTGAGCGGATCAGATATGGTGTCGCTGTCGTAGCATCTGCAATCAGTGGAATGTGCCTTTTATGTAAAAAATCCGAAACGCTTTTGATATCAATAATATCCAGCCCCGGATTTCCAATGATTTCTCCAAAAACCGCCTTCGTCTTTTCCGTAATAAGCGGTTCTATTTCTTCTATTGTGATATGTGCTGCAAATTTGGTCGTAATTCCAAATCCTTTCAGATCCTCAAACAGATCGATCGTCCCGCCAAACAGACCGCTGCCCGCAATGATCTCATCGCCCTCCTGAAGTATGTTCAGCAAAGCAAGTGTAACTGCTGACATTCCGGAGGAACAGGCTATCGCACCCAAACCGCCTTCCAGCTCACACACTCTTCTCTCAAAAGAATCAACAACCGGATTTGCAATTCTTGTATATGCAAATCCGGGAGCTCTGTTCTTACATACTTTTTCCAATTCTTCGGCTGTCTCATACGCAAATGCGCTGACCTGACTGACAGGAGGCACAGTGGCACCGTAAGGATATGAGGTTACTCCTTTGCCATGCAATAATTTTGTATTAAATTTCATCTCTTTATCGAATCCTTATTTCTTCTATTGCTACATTGCCATTTTCTATTTTAAATCCTTTTAAAACCGGCGCATCCATATCCATCAGAGAAAGAATCAGATATCTGATTTTAGAATCATATGCCAGACGCTTATCCTCCTCGGAAGGTCTTGCAGGACTTTCCGGATGTGAATGGAAATTTCCGATCAAAGTCAGTCCATTGGCACGCATATCCTTAACCGCTGCAAACTGCTCTTTCGGATCCATAGAAAAATGTTCCCTGCTGGCATCAATATTCGTAAGATAATATACTTTTTTTACCTGTCTGATGTCTCCATCCACGGTTCCTCCCAGCAGACCGCATGCCTCATTGGGAAGACCAGCTTTTGCATATTCTACTATTTCTTTATAATCTTCCTTATTTATATAAATCATTTTTATCAGATTCCTTCACATTCTGCCTGCTCATAATCAATCAGCTCTGTGATGGTAGGATGATCTCCACAGACACCACAGTTTGGAACATGCTTCGGCAGTTTTACCGTACGAAACTCCATTGTCAATGCATCATAAGTCAACAGCTTTCCTGTCAGCAGATCTCCTACTCCCAACAGATATTTCACAGCCTCTAATGCCTGCAGGCTTCCGATTACACCTGCCATGGCGCCAATGATTCCCGCCTGTTTACAGGTTGGCACCGCATCCTTAGGCGGCGGACTCTGGAACACGCATCGATAGCACGGACCCTGACCCGGTACATACGTCATAAGCTGTCCTTTAAAACGAATGATTCCCGCATGAGAAAATGGTTTTTTCTCCAGCACACAGGCATCATTGATCAAAAATTTGGCAGGAAAATTATCAGTTCCATCAATAATAAAATCATAATCCCGTATAATTTCCCGGATATTATCTGCCTTTATAAACTTACGATATGTATGAACTTTTACATCCGGATTGATCCGCTCCATGGTTTCCTTCGCAGATTTTACTTTTGCTTTTCCCAGATCCTCCGTGGCATGGATAATCTGTCTCTGCAGATTGGAAAGATCCACTTCATCCGCATCTGCAATCCCGATGGTTCCCACGCCGGCTGCTGCCAAATACATTGCAGCGGGAGAACCCAGTCCGCCGGCGCCAATGATCAGTACCTTACCATTTAAAAGTTTCTTCTGACCCTTGACTCCTACTTCTTTCAAAATAATATGTCTGGAATAACGCTCCAGTTGTTCATCTGTAAATGCCATTAATATGCTCCTCCGCCCATAAAATAAAGAAATTCAACGGTATCTCCGTCTTTTAATATCGTATCTGCAAACGTACCGCTCTCCAGAAATTCATCATTTAAAGTCACGGTAACATATTCCGGAGTCTCCACATCTTCCAATTTAATCAAATCTGAAACAGATATTCCTTCTTCATATTCCTTTTTATTTCCTGCAACCTGCAAAAACATTTCGCATTTTCTCCTTTTTCAAACATAATATTTGTTATTATACCATAGTCTCTATCTGCTATGGCAGCATCCGGCAAATTACAATACCGAATCTAATACTTATCAGCCAACATAGCTTTCAATTGTTTTTTCCAATTGTTCCTGGCTGACAATTCCTTTCAATCTTGAAACTTCTTTTCCATCCTTAAAAATAAGTATTGTTGGATAAACCTCTATATCATACTTTATTTTCAGCTCTTCTGAAAACAAGGCATTAACCTTTACGATCCTGATCTGCTTTTCATACTCATCTTCCAATTCTCCAAGTACCGGCGATATCTGTTTGCATCCCAGGCAGCCATCGGAATAAAATTCCACCAGAACCGGTCCTTCTGCTTCCAGCACTTCCCTTTCAAAGGACTCTTCATTTACCCGTATTGACATAGCTAATCCTCCAGTTTCTTTACAAACAGGCTATATGTGCCGTCTTCCCGTTTTTCCAGACGCAGAACCTGCTGTCCTTCTTCCTTCATACTTCTCGGAACATTCTGAGTCGGCTCCCCGTCATTCATAATAACTTCCAAGATCTGGCCTACTTCCAGCTCGTCGATTGCCGCCTTTGCTTTCACAAATGTCATCGGGCAAACAACATTCGTAATATCTACAATCTCATCACTTTGTATTTTCTCCATCATAAGCCTCCCTGATCACAGCTTTAAATTTGTCCCATCCTACACGATCCAGTGTAAACTTAAATCTTTCTCCCGGATTGGCATGATCATCAAAAAACTGAATTGCCGCATCTGTTACCCGGTACAGTTGTTCTTCGGATCTGATCAATGGGAGCAGCTCATCTCCTTTGTTGATCGTATTTCCAAACAATCCGCCAAAAGTAACAATATAAGCATTTTCTCCTTCCCATGCATCAAAAGGACAGGATTTCACACACCTTCCACAATAATTACATTTATTGAAATCTGTAGTTAATTCTCCATCATGAATCTGAATGGCTCCGTTACGACATGCTTTCTCACAGACTCCGCAAAGTGTACATTGATCCTTTTTCCAGGTTACATCCAAAGCGCCTTTGACGCCGAGATCATTTTCCTCTGCCTTCAGACAGTTATTCTGGCATCCGGTTACTCCGAATTTGAATTTATGCGGCAGTTCTCTGGCATAATATCTTTTGTCCAGCTCCACTGCGATCTTATATGTATCTATATTACCGCTTGGACAGACTGCATTTCCCTGACAGGCAGTAACCGTTCTTACCCTCGGGCCGCATACTCCCGGTTTACATCCGCCCTTAGCCAGCTCTTCCTTTATCTCTTCAATATCCTCATATCTTACAAAAGGAATTTCCACTCCCTGGCGGGAAGTAAGATGCACATATCCTTTCCCGTACCGGTCTGCCACCTCCTGAATCTTTCTCAAATTTTCTGATGTCAGCGTTCCACCCACTACCTGAAGCCTCAGGGAAAACATTCCCTTTTGCTTCTGTCTCATAAAACCGCCTTTTTTTAATGCAGAATAATCTATAGCCATATGAAACACCTCCGCTAATCGTTAAATCTTATCTTTTCATGCTTTTCCATCTGCATTAATTTTCCATCCTGTACCACAATAGAAACCGATCCAAAACGTACTGTTTCTATCAGACTTTTGATCTTTTCTAATTCATCCTTCGTAATTTTTGTCTGTGCCATAATTACTCCTAAAATCCTAAATATAATACATATCCTGATTATATTTATTAAAATCCATATAATCTTTCTCCAAAGTTGCCAAGGTCAGATTCGTCAATAAATCATCTAATTTTTCATTTACCTGGTCAATCAGCAATTTTTGAATACTGACTGCAATGCCGCTGCATTGACAATCCTCGCTTACTATTTCATCATCCATGCGATAATCGCCTTCTAATGCTTCTAGGATATCTGATATTGTAATATCCTCAGGGGGACGATTTAATAAATATCCCCCCTGAGGACCTTTAATACTTTTTACAATACCAGCCCGCCGAAGGCTTGCAAAAATATGTTCCAGATATTGTGGAGAAATATTGTTCCGCTCTGCAATACTGTTTAGCGCCACCTGATCAGATTTTGAAGTTGCTGCCAAATCCACTAAAGCTCTAAGACCGTATCTGCTTTTCTTTGATAGTTTCATTTTTCCCTCCACTTGGTATCTAATCAAAGTATTTTTATGTTGATTCTACAAACAATGGTGTAGAATAATATCTGTCTCCGGTATCCGGTAATAATGTTACAATTGTCTTTCCCTTATTTTCTGGACGTTTTGCCAGCTGAATTGCAGCGCTTAAAGCCGCACCGGAAGAAATTCCTACTAAAACGCCTTCCTGTTTCGCAATGAGCTTACCTGTTTCAAACGCATCATCATTTTCGATCTTAATGATTTCATCATAGATATCCGTATTCAAAACATCCGGCACAAAACCTGCGCCAATTCCCTGTATTTTATGAGGTCCGCCCTTTCCTTCAGATAAAACAGGCGAACCGGCCGGCTCCACTGCCACAATTTTAATGTCCGGATTTTTTTCTTTCAGAAATTCGCCTACGCCGGTAAGAGTTCCTCCGGTTCCAACACCGGCTACAAAAATATCTACTTTACCCTCCGTATCATTCCATATTTCAGGTCCGGTAGTTTTTTTATGAATAGCAGGATTTGCAGGATTGACAAACTGTCCGGGGATAAAGCTGTCGGGAATCTCATTTGCAAGCGCCTCTGCTTTTTCAATAGCGCCCTTCATTCCCTTCGCGCCTTCTGTTAAAACCAGCTCTGCTCCATAAGCCTTTAAAATATTTCTTCTC